>NZ_PSVE01000007.1:0-177840 GCF_002931775.1 Rathayibacter sp. AY1F4 | reverse complement strand
ACCCGCCACCCCTCCGCTCTCCCCCCGAGCCGAACGATCGATCCGCGTGTGAGCGGATCGATCTAGGCGGTCGCTCCCCGCTCTGCGAATCGCATCCACGCCGGAAAGCCGACCGCGCCGAGCCCGGCAGGGACGGGCTCGGAGATCAGGAAGGTCGAGCCGAACGATCGATCCGCGTGCCAGCGGATCGATCTAGGCGGTCGTCCCCCGCCCTGCGAATCGTAACCACCCTCTCCGGCCGACCGCGCCGAGCCCGGCGGGGACGGGCTCGAAGGAAGATCAGCCCAAGCTCGCGACCCACTCCGAGCTGCCGTCGACGAAGGACTGCTCCTTCCAGATCGGCACCGACGCCTTGATGTCGTCGACCAGTGCCGCGCAGGCTTCGAAGGCCGCCGCGCGGTGGGCCGAGGCCACGGCGCAGGAGAGGGCGAGGTCGCCGACCACGAGGTCGCCGACCCGGTGCACGGCGGCGATCCGGACGTCGGGCCAGCGCTCGGCGATGCGGCGGGCGGAGGCGAGGAGCGCGGCGGGGGCGTCCGGGTGCGCCTCGTAGGACAGTCGGAGCACGCCGCGGCCCTCGTCGTGGTCGCGGACGACGCCCGCGAAGGTCACGACGGCGCCGTGCGTCGGCGACTCGACCGCCTGCTCGCACTCGTCGACGGTGATGGCCTCGGCCGCGAGCCGGGCGAGGGCGACCGGCTCAGCGGGCATGGTCGCCGCCTCCGAGCTGGTCGAGCAGGTGCCCGATCACCGGGTCGAGCACATCGATCCCGTCGCGGACGCCGCCGGGGGAGCCGGGGAGGTTCACCACGACGGTGCGGCCGCTGACGCCGGCGAGCCCGCGGCTGAGCACGGCGGTCGGGACGTGGGCGGCGCCCTTGGCGCGCACCGCCTCGGCGAGGCCGGGCAGGGGCCGCTCCAGGAGGGGGGCGGTCTGCTCCGGGGTGACGTCGCTCGGGGCGACGCCCGTCCCGCCGGTGGTCACGACCACGTCGACTCCGCTGCCGATCGCGTCGGCGATCGCCTCGCCCACCGCGTCGCCGTCGGCCACGACGACCACCCGGGACTCCCAGCCGCGGGTGGTGAACCAGGCCTCGAGCGCCGGTCCCGTCCGGTCCTCGTACACGCCGGAGGCGGCACGGGTGGAGGCGACGACCGCCACCGCCCGCCGCGTCACGGGGTTCCTCCGCTCGTCCACGAGCCGCTCCTCCCGCCCGCCTTCGCGAGCACACGGATACCGGTGATCGCGGCACCGCGATCGACCGCCTTGATCATGTCGTAGACCGTGAGGGCGGCCACGCTGACCGCGGTCAGCGCCTCCATCTCGACGCCGGTCCGCCCGGTCGTGCGCACGCGCGCCTCGATCCGGACGCGGCCGTCCTGCGGCTCGAGGTCCACGTCGACGCCGTCCAGCGCCAGCGGGTGGCAGAGCGGGATGAGGGTCGAGGTCGCCTTCGCGCCGAGGATCCCGGCGATCCGCGCCACGCCGAGCGCTTCGCCCTTGGGCAGCTCGCCCTGCTCGAGGAGCCGCACCACCTCGGGCGAGGTCTCGACGTAGCCCTCGGCGACGGCGGTGCGCGCCGTGACCTCCTTCGCGCTCACATCGACCATGTGCACGGCTCCGTCGCCGCGCACATGGGTGAGCCGATCGCTCTCAGTCATCGATCCTCCAGATCTCGACCGTGTCGCCGGTCGCTGCGTGGTCCGTCCCGACGGGGACGTGGATGAGCACGGTGGAGCGGGCGTAGGACGCCAGCAGGTGCGAGCCGGGCCCGCCCACCGGGTGCACGAGGCCCTCGTCGTCGAGGACTCCGCGGCGGATCTGGTGGAGGTGCGCGGGCGAGTCGAGCGCCGTGCCGAGGCGCGCACGGAGGCGCGGCCGCTCGGCGGGCGTCCGTCCCGCGAGCGAGCGCAGCACGGGCCGGAGGAACACCTCGAACGAGACCAGGGCGCTCACCGGGTTCCCGGGAAGCGAGACGACCGGCAGGTGCAGCCCCTCGGCCACGCGCACGAGACCGAGGCCCTGCGGGCCGCCCGGCTGCATCTCGACGTGGCCGAACTCCGAGCCCGCCGGGCCGAGCGCGTCGCGGACGACCTCGTAGGCGCCCGCGCTGACGCCGCCGACCGTGATCACCAGGTCGGCCGCACCCGCGTGCTCCTCGAGCAGCGCCAGGAGGTCCTCGGCCCGATCGCTCGTGCAGGCGGCGACGACGGGCAGCGCGCCCGCCTCGCGGACGGCCTCGGCCAGCAGGGCGCCGTTCGCGTCGTGGATCTGCGCCTCCTCGAGGACGGCGCCTGCGGGACGGATCTCGTTGCCGGTGGGGACGACGAGCACCCGGAGTCGCGGCAGCACCTCCGCCTCGGTCAGCCCGAGGGAGGCGAGGAGTCCGTAGTGAGCCGCGCGGAGGACCGTGCCGGCCGGGAGGGCGAGCTCGCCGCGGCGGGCGTCGCTGCCCCGGGCTCGGACGAAGGTCGCAGGCACCACCGGGTGCGCGAAGGCGACGCTGCCCTCCGCGGGGAAGCGCGGAGGATCGACGCGCTCGACCGGGACGACGGCGTCGGCCCCCTCCGGCAGCGGCGAGCCGGTCATGATCGGGGTCGCCGTGCCGGGCTCGTGCCGCGGCGCCCGGTCGCCCGCGGGGATCGGCGCCGATACGGGCAGGGCGACGGGTTGCTCCGGCGCCGCCGCGTCGAGGTCGGCCGCCCGCACCGCGAAGCCGTCCATCTGCGAGTTGTCGAAGCGCGGCAGGTCGAGCGGGGAGTCGACGGAGCGGGCGAGGATCCGCCGGTCGTACGCGCCCGGATCGGCGGCGACGGCGGCCGGATCCAGGCTCAGCGATTCGCGGGCGCCCCGCGTGGCCAGCGGCGCGAGCAGCGCCCGCACCCGGGCGGCGTGCAGGTCGATCGAGGTCATCGTGTCCTCTCGCGAGCGGCGGAGCCCGACCGGCGCCGGGACCGAGTCCATCTTGCCGGGTCGCGCCCGGTTCCGCGGCGTAGTGTGAGCGGATGAGCACAGCACTGGGGATCCCGGGCCTCCGGCCCCGACAGCGCAGCGCGGTCCTCCCCGCCGACCGCCCCGCCACCCCGCTCCTCCTGGACACCTACGGGCGTGTCGCGGACGATCTGCGGATCTCGCTGACGGACAAGTGCAATCTGCGCTGCACCTACTGCATGCCGGCGGAGGGTTTGCCGTTCCAGCCGCCCGCATCCCTCCTCAGCCGCGAGGAGATCCTCCGCCTCGCGCGCATCGCCGTGGAGCAGTTCGGCGTCCGCCAGATCCGCTTCACCGGCGGCGAGCCGCTCCTGCGCAAGGATCTCGTCGACATCATCCGCGACGTCGCCTCCCTCGACCCGCGCCCCGAGATCTCGCTCACGACGAACGCGATCGGCCTGTCGGGTCGGGCGGCGGCGCTCGCCGACGCCGGCCTGAACCGCGTCAACGTCTCGCTCGACTCGATCTGCGCCGAGACCTTCGCGAAGGTCACCCGTCGCCCGTTCCTCGACCGCGTGCTCGCAGGCATCGACGCGCTCGGTCCCGCGGGCCTGGAGCAGACCAAGATCAACGCGGTGCTCCTGCCCGGGATCAACGACCACGAGGCCCCGGAGCTGCTCGCCTGGGCCCTCGCGGGAGGCCACCAGCTCCGCTTCATCGAGCAGATGGCGCTCGACGCCGACCACGGCTGGGATCGCGCGACCATGATCACCGCCGCGGACATCCGGGCGCTGCTCTCGGAGCGCTTCTCGCTCAGCCCGCACGCGGCCCCGCGCGACGGCGCCCCCGCCGAGCTCTTCGACGTCCGCGAGGCCGGGGGGTCCGAGGTGCTCGGCCAGGTGGGGATCATCGCGTCCGTCACCGAGAACTTCTGCGACGACTGCCGCCGCACCCGGCTCACCGCCGAGGGAGGTGTCCGCAGCTGCCTCTTCTCGAACGAGGAGACGGACCTGCTCGGCCCGATGCGCGCGGGCGCGGACGACCACGAGGTCGCCCAGCTCTGGCGCGGGGCGATGTGGGCCAAGCCCGCGGGACACGAGATGAACCGGGCGGGCTTCGTGCAGCCCGAGCGCACCATGAGCGCGATCGGCGGATGAGCATGCGGGTCCGCTACTTCGCGGCGGCCAAGGCCGCCCTCGGCCGCGGTTCCGACGAGCTCGACGAGGTGCCCGACCTGGGCGCTCTCGAGGAGAGACTCGTCGCCTCCGCGCCCTCGGCCGCCGACGTGCTCGCACGGTGCACCTACCTGGTCGACGGCGTGTCGACCGCGGACAGGGCCACGCCGCTGCGTCCCGATGCCGCGGTCGACGTCCTGCCGCCGTTCGCCGGCGGCTGACCTTCGACCAGCCGTCCTGGACGCCTGCACCCGCTCCGCGCACTCTGCAGCAGACACTCGCTCTTGCGGAGCACCCCTCGTCCCTGGGCCCGCCCGGAGTGCTCCGTCGCACACGGCCGCGCGGGAACGCCAACCTCGGTCCGGTGAGCGACGGAGCGGACCGGCTCAGCGGCCGACGCGGTACGTCACGAGCTCAGGACGGCGGTCGTCGTGTGGAGGACGGGGCGGGTCACCGCTCCCGCCACGACGCCATCCCGCCGTCGAGCGAGTCGGACGCCACGCCCGCCGCCGCCGCGCGCTCCGCTGCGAGACGCGACCGGACCCCGGAGGCGCAGTGCAGCACGAGCGGACCGGCCGGCAGAGCGGCGGGGTCGAAGCGCGACATCGGCATCCGCACGGCACCGGGCACCGCGACGGACCGGTCCTCGTCGTCCTCGCGGAGGTCGACGACGGTCGGGGGCGTCGACCAGGCCAGCCGCTCCCGCAGCTCGGCCGCCGTGATCGAGCCCGCCGCGGCCCGCCGCTCCGGGACCGGCGGCACCCGCCGTTCGAGAGGGAGCTCGGCCCAGGAGGAGTCGAGGGCGTCGTGCACGAGGACGCGACCGAACAGCGGCTCGCCCGCCCCGGTCACGAGCTTCACGACCTCGGCCGCCATGGCCGAGCCGATCAGCGCGCAGAGCGCGCCCAGCACGCCCACCGTCGAGCAGCTGTCGCCCGCGTCCTCGGCCTCGAGGTGCAGCGCGCGCAGGGTCACCCCTCCGCCCGGAGCGCCGGCCCAGAAGGTCGAGAGCTGCCCGTCGAAGCCGAGTGCCGACCCCCACACGTGCGGGATCCCGGCGCGCGTCGTCGCGTCCGAGGCGAGGTAGCGCGCGCCGAAGGTGTCGAAGCCGTCGACCACGACGTCCCAGCCCGCCACCAGGGCGTCGACGTTGGCCGAGGTCAGCGACACCGGGAAGGCCCGGGCATCGATGCCGGGGGAGAGCCGCCGCGCGGTCTCCGCCGCCGACTCCGCCTTCGACCGGCCCACCGAGGAGTCGTCGTGCGCCGTCTGCCGCGCCAGGTTCGAGAGCTCGACGACGTCGCCGTCCACGATGCCGAGCCGCCCGATCCCGGCCGCGGCGAGCGCCGTGATCACCGGCGAGCCGATGCCGCCCGCGCCGAGGATCAGCACGCGCGCGTTCCGGAGGCGCCGCTGTCCGAGCTCCCCGAGGGGCGCCAGGCGGATCTGCCGGGCGAACCGCTCGCGCTCGGCGGCGGTGAGCGGCGGTCCGGGCTCGACGAGCGGGGTCATGAGAGCTCCTTCCTCCACTGGCCCTCGTGGGCGACGGGGGTGAAGCCGACGGCCTCGTTCACGGCGAGCATCGGTCGGTTCTCCTCGGCGTTCCAGGTGTAGACGGCCCGGCAGTCCGGGGCGGTCAGGGAGAGGTGCTCCAGGGCGTCGAGCTTGAGCAGCATTCCCAGGCGGTGTCCGCGGTGCTCGGGCAGGACGAGCGTGTCGCCCCAGAGGGCGGCGCGGCCCGGGATCACGTCGACGGTGCAGTATCCGGTCAGTCGTCCGCTCGCGCGCTGCAGCACCGCGGAGGTCAGCTCCCGTCGTCCGCCTGCCGCGGCCCCGTGCTCGTGGGCGGCGAGCCTCGCGCGGGTCCAGGTCTCCTCCGGCACCGAGAGGCCGGCGGACGGGGCCTGGACCGACATCCGCGAGCGCAGGAGCAGGAGGTCCTCGATCCACTCCTCCGGAGTCGCGCCGCACCAGTGCAGCAGGTCGTAGCCGGGGGCGTGGTGCGACGCGGCCTTCCGTCGCGCGGCGGTCGCCTCGCGGTCGAGGGGCAGCCGGGCGACGCTGACCCGCTCCACCTGCTCGAGGGACCAGCCGCGGGCGGCGAGCCGTCGCGAGCCGGGGTCGGCGGAGGGGACGGAGCCGGCTCCCGAGAGCGCGGCCAGCCGCGGGCCGGAGGCGTCGGCCCGGTGCGCCGTCCAGGTCTGCAGGACGCGGCGGCCGAGACCCGCCGCCTCCGCGCTCAGGCGCTCCATCAGGGCCGAGCCGACTCCCCGCCCGCGCTCGGCCGGGAGGACCGAGATCGAGAGCCAGGCGGCGTCATCGTCCGCGGCCGTGCTCCAGTGCAGCTCCCCGCTGCCGACGGGCCGACCGTCCCGCTCGGCGAGGAAGGCGCGGCGGGGCGAGTGCTCGCGCTGCTGCCACTCGCCGAGGCTCGCCTCCGCCGGGAAGCCCAGGTCGGCGGTGCCGGTCCCCTCCGCCTCGACAGCGTCGCCGATCGCGGTCAGGGCGAGGAAGTCGCTCCAGCCGTCGGCGCCCACGGCCTCGGGGATCGCGAGCTCGCGGATCCGGAGCGCTGGGTCGGGGGTGCGGTTCACCACCCCAGTGTGCACGTCCCGGCGCCCGCGGCGGCCTCCTGCGCCTGTTCCGGTGCGGGATCGCGGCGGTCCGTCGGCCGGTCGGGGCTCCGCCTCCCGGCCCGGCCGCGGCCGTCGGCTACCGTGGAGGCGTTGTGGACGGGAGCGAGGCGGCCGGGTGTACCTGAAGAGCCTGACCCTCAAGGGGTTCAAGTCCTTCGCTCAGCCGACCACGTTCGCCTTCGAGCCGGGGGTCACCTGCGTCGTCGGCCCCAACGGCTCGGGCAAGAGCAACGTCGTCGACGCGCTCGCCTGGGTGATGGGGGAGCAGGGGGCGAAGACGCTCCGCGGCGGCAAGATGGAGGACGTCATCTTCGCGGGCACCTCCACCCGCGGACCCCTCGGCCGCGCCGAGGTCGCGCTCACCATCGACAACTCGGACGGCGCCCTGCCGATCGAGTACACCGAGGTGACGATCACCCGGACGCTCTTCCGCAACGGCGGCAGCGAGTACGCGATCAACGGACGCGGCTGCCGGCTGCTCGACGTGCAGGAGCTGCTGAGCGACTCCGGTCTCGGGCGCGAGATGCACGTCATCGTGGGGCAGGGACAGCTCGACGCCGTGCTGCACGCGACCCCCGAGGAGCGGCGCGGGTTCATCGAGGAGGCCGCCGGGATCCTCAAACACCGCCGCCGCAAGGAGAAGACGCTCCGCAAGCTCGAGGCGATGCAGGCGAACCTGACCCGCCTCTCCGACCTCGCGGGCGAGATCCGGCGCCAGCTCAAGCCCCTCGGGCGCCAGGCCGAGGTCGCACGGCAGGCGCAGACGATCGCCGCCGTGGTGCGCGACGCCCGGGCGCGCCTGCTCGCCGACGACGTGGTCGCGCTCCGGACCGCTCTGGACGGCTTCGCCCGCACCGAGAGCGAGCGGCACAGCGAGCGGGTGGTCCTGCAGCAGCGGCTCGAGCAGGCGACGCTCCGGCGAGCGCGGATCGAGGCGGAGGCGGTCGGCGACGCGGTCGACGACGCCCGGCGCACCTCGTTCGAGCTGGAGTCGGTGCAGGAGCGGCTGCGCAACCTCTCGGCCCTCGCCGGGCAGCGGCTCGCGATGCTCGAGCTCGAGTCCGAGCAGCCGCAGATCCAGCCGCGCGTGACGCCGGCCCAGGTGGAGGAGGCGCGGGTCGAGCTGGAGCGGCTGCGGCAGGCCGTCCTCGACGCGGAGACGGCGTGGGTCCAGGCGCAGCGCACGACCGTCGCCGCCCGCTCCGCCCTCGACGCGGTCGACGAGGAGATCGCCGCGCAGGCGGCCCTCGTCTCGCGCTACGACCTCGAGCTCTCCACCCTCTCGGGGCAGGCCGACACCGCCGCCTCCCGTCTCGCGTCCGTCCGGGGCGAGGTCCTGCGCGCGCAGAACACCCTCGACGCGGCCGACCGGCGGAAGGAGGCGGCGCGGCGGGCGCTCGACGCTCTGGAGGCCGAGCTGGACGACGCGGGCCGCGGCCCCGACGGCGGCCTCGACGAGGGCTACGAGCTCGCCCAATCCGCGGTCTCGGCCGCCGAGGGCGGGATCGAGCGGCTGCGCGAGGAGCTGCACGCCCTGGAGCGCGAGCGCGAGGCGCTGGCCGCCCGCACGGGTGCCCTGTCGCTGGCCCTCGACGTCTCGGACGGCTCGGCCGAGCTGATCGCCGCCCGGATCGAGGGGGTGCGCGGCCGGGTCGCCGAGCGGATCCAGGTGCGGCCGGGCTCCGAGGCCGCGATCGCCGCCGCCCTCGGCGCGGTCGCCGACGCCGTGCTGGTCGAGTCGACCGCCCGGGCCGACGCGGCTCTGGACGCCGCGCTGGAGCGCGACCTCGGACGCGTCGAGCTGCTGGTCGCCGACGCCGCCCGGCCGCACGTCGCTCTCACCGTTCCCGAGGGGGCGGAACGCGCGGGCGACCTCGTCACGGCGCCGGCCGGGGTCCTCTCGCTCCTCGAGCGCGTGCTCGTGGTCGAGGACCTCGCCGCGGCGCGGCGCCTGAGGGAGCGCATCGATCCGGGCACCGTCCTGGTCACCCGCGACGGC
This sequence comes from Rathayibacter sp. AY1F4, assembly GCF_002931775.1. NCBI lineage: Bacteria > Bacillati > Actinomycetota > Actinomycetes > Micrococcales > Microbacteriaceae > Rathayibacter > Rathayibacter sp. AY1F4. Next base: position 169,098 of record NZ_PSVE01000007.1, on the reverse strand, counting down.
GCGACCGTCTCCGACGCCGTGCAGAGCGCCGGCTCCGGCGGGCAGCGCAGCCGGATCGAGCTCGTCTCCGAGCGCGACTCGGCCGCCGCCCGGCTGGAGGAGGTCGAGGGCGGGATCGACCGGCTCCGCTTCGAACTCGCCGAGCAGACCGGAGCGCTCCGCGGCGCGAAGGAGCAGGCCGCGAGCGCGCTCTCGGCCCTCCGCGAGCACGACGCCGCCCGTGCCGCCCACACCGAGCGGCTCGGCGGCGTGCGCGCCCAGCTCGAGGCGGCCACCGCCGAGCACGGCCGGGGCTCGAGGGCGCTGGCCGTCGCCTCGGACCGGGTCGGCGACGCCGAGCGCGCGGCCCAGGAGGCGAGGTCGGCGCTCGACGCCGCGCGCGCCAGGCCCCGGCCGGTGCTCGACGCGAGCGCGCGCGACGGTCTGCAGCGCGACGTCGACACCGCACGCGAGCGCGAGATCGAGGCGCGGCTCGGCGTCGAGACCGCCAAGGAGCGGGTGCGGGCGGAGCAGTCCCGCGGGGAGGCGCTGGCCCGCCAGCTGGCCGCCGACCGCGCCGCCGCCGACGAGGCCGCGCGCCGCGCCGTGATCCGCCGTCGCCAGCGCGACGCCGCGGCCGAGGTGACCGCCGCGCTCCCCGCCGTCCTCGCCTCCGTCGACCGCTCCGTCCAGCAGGCCCGGGCCGAGCTCGTCGCGGCCGAGGCGGCGCGCTCGCAGCAGAACGCCGAGCTGCAGGGGCTCCGCCGCGAGGAGGGGAGCGTGCGCGACCGGCTCCAGTCCGTCACCGAGAGCGTCCACGGCCTCGAGCTGCAGATCTACGAGAAGAGGCTGCAGCTCACCGGTCTGCTCGAGCGCGCCGCGTCCGAGCTCGGGCTCACCGAGGACGTGCTGGTGGAGGAGTACGGTCCCGGAGTCGGCGTCCCCGACGAGACGGACGAGGAGCAGGAGCCGCGGCCCTACGTCCGCGAGGAGCAGCGCCGCCGCCTCGAGAAGGCCGAGAAGCAGCTGGGGCAGCTGGGCCGCGTCAATCCGCTCGCGCTGGAGGAGTTCGCCGCGCTGGAGCAGCGGCACGCGTTCCTGACCGAGCAGCTGGCCGACCTCACCGGGACCCGGCGGGACCTGCTCACCATCATCGAGGAGCTCGACGAGACGATGCAGACGGTGTTCGCCTCCGCCTTCGACGACACGCAGGCGGCGTTCGCGGACGTGTTCCCGGTCCTCTTCCCCGGCGGCACCGGCAGCATCCGCCTGACCGACCCGGAGAACCTGCTCACCACCGGCATCGAGGTCGCGGTGCGGCCGGCCGGCAAGAAGATCGAGCGGCTGTCGCTCCTCTCCGGAGGGGAGCGCTCGCTCGCGGCCGTGGCGTTCATGGTCGCCATCTTCAAGTCACGGCCGAGCCCCTTCTACATCATGGACGAGGTGGAGGCCGCCCTCGACGACGCGAATCTCGGCCGACTGCTCAGCATCTTCGAGGACCTGCGCACCTCGAGCCAGCTGATCGTCATCACCCACCAGAAGCGGACCATGGAGATCGCGGACGCCCTCTACGGCGTGTCGATGCGGCAGGACGGCGTCTCGGCCGTCGTCGGCCAGCGCGTCGCCGCGCCCCCGGCCTGAACCCGCCTCCCGGACCGCTCGGAGGCGCGCCCGCCGGTAGCCTGGACCCATGGCAGAACGCACCTCCTGGTCGCTCGGCCGCGCACTGCGCGGCCTGTTCGAGAAGCGCACGATCGACGACCAGACCTGGGACGACCTCGAGACGGCGCTGATCACCGCCGACTTCGGCCCCGACATCACCGAGGAGATCGTCGACGACCTCCGCGCCAAGGTGGCCCGATACTCCACCACCGACCCGCGCGACCTCCAGCGGATGCTCCGCGAGTCCCTCGAGGAGCGCCTGTCGAAGTACGACACCACCCTCAAGCTCAGCGAGCGCCCCGCCGTGATCCTCGTGGTCGGCGTGAACGGCGTCGGCAAGACCACGACCATCGGCAAGTTCGCCAAGTTCCTCCGCAACTACGGCCGGAGCGTCGTGGTCGGCGCGGCCGACACCTTCCGCGCCGCGGCGGTCGACCAGCTCGCCACCTGGGCGCAGCGCGCCGACGCCCAGATCGTCCGCCCGCAGCAGGAGCGCCAGGATCCGGCGTCCGTCGCCTTCCAGACCGTGCAGTTCGCGAAGGACACCGGCGTCGAGATGGTCATCATCGACACGGCCGGCCGCCTGCACACCAAGGGCGGGCTGATGGACGAGCTCACGAAGATCAAGCGCGTCATCGAGAAGCAGGCGCCGATCTCCGAGATCCTGCTCGTGCTCGACGCGACGACCGGTCAGAACGGCCTGAGCCAGGCGGAGGCGTTCATCGAGCACGCCGGCGTCACCGGCCTCGTCATCACCAAGCTCGACGGCTCGGCAAAGGGCGGCTTCGTCCTCGCCGTGCAGGAGAAGACCGGCATCCCGATCAAGCTCGTCGGCCAGGGCGAGGGCATCGGCGACCTCACCGGCTTCACCCCGCACGTCTTCGCCCAGCAGCTCGTCAGCTGAGCGGCCCCGCCCCGCCCGGGACGACGCGCCTGCGCCGTCCCGGTGGCGGGCTACACGGCCTGCGAGAAGCCCAGCGCCGCGTCGGCGAGGTGGCGCAGATGGTCCGGGACCGGCAGGCCCTTCGACTCCATCGAGCGCGCCCAGAGCCGGCCGGCGCGGTAGGAGGAGCGGACCAGGGGCCCGGCGAGGACGCCGAGGAAGCCGATGTCCTCGGCCTCCTCCTTGATCGCCACGAACTCCTCCGGGTGCACCCAGCGGTCCACCGGCAGATGCCGCGGCGTCGGGCGGAGGTACTGCGTGATGGTCACGATGTCGGTGCCGGCGTCGTAGAGGTCCTGCAGCGCCTGCGAGATCTCCTCCCGCTCCTCGCCCATGCCGAGGATGAGGTTCGACTTCGTGATCAGCCCCGCCTCCCGGCCCTGGGTGAGCACGTCGAGCGAGCGCTCGTAGCGGAAGGCCGGCCGGATGCGCTTGAAGATCCGCGGCACTGTCTCGACGTTGTGGGCGAACACCTCCGGCTCCGCGTCGAACACCCGCTGCAAGTGCTCGGCGCGGCCGGTGAAGTCCGGGACCAGGATCTCGACCCCCGTGCCCGGAGCCTGGGCGTGGATCTGGCGGATGGTCTCGGCGTAGAGCCAGGAGCCCTCGTCGGGCAGGTCGTCGCGGGCGACTCCGGTGACGGTCGCGTAGCGGAGGTTCATCCGCGCCACGGACTCGCCGACGCGCCGGGGCTCGTCCGCGTCGTAGTCCGCGGGCTTCCCGGTGTCGATCTGGCAGAAGTCGCAGCGGCGGGTGCACTGGGCGCCCCCGATGAGGAAGGTCGCCTCGCGGTCCTCCCAGCACTCGAAGATGTTGGGGCAGCCCGCCTCCTGGCAGACGGTGTGCAGCTCCTCGCTCTTCACCAGCGACTGCAGCTGCCGGTACTCCGGGCCCATCGAGGCCTTCGTTCGGATCCACTCGGGCTTGCGCTCGATCGGCGTCTCGGCGTTGCGGATCTCCAGCCGCAGCAGCTTGCGGCCGCCGGCCTCGGCGCTCACGCGGCGACCTCCTCGATGCGGGCGGAGAAGGCGGGGGCCGCCTCCGAGAAGCGCGCCGCCACCCGCGCCCGCACCGCCTCCATGGGCGGAGCCTCGCCGCGCTCGCGCTCGAGCGTGGTCACTCCGGCGTCGGCGATGCCGCAGGCGACGATGCGGGCGTAGGGCTCGAGGCTGTTCGAGACGTTGAGGGCGAAGCCGTGCATCGTCACGCCCGAGGCGACGCGGATGCCGATCGCGGCGATCTTGTCGGCGCCGCCGTCCCTCGGGATCCACACTCCCGAGCGCCCGTCGACGCGCCGCCCCTGCACGCCCAGGTCGTCGAGAGCGGCGATCAGCACGCCCTCCAGCGAGCGGACGTAGGCGACCACGTCGACGGGCTCGCCGAGCCGCACGATCGGGTAGCCGACGAGCTGGCCCGGGCCGTGCCAGGTGATCCGGCCTCCGCGGTCGACGTCGACCACGGGCGAGCCGTCGTCCGGGCGCTCGTGCGCCTCGGTGCGCTTGCCGGCGGTGTAGACGGAGGAGTGCTCGCAGAGCACGAGGGTGTCCGGCCTCGAGCCCGCCACCACCTCGGCGTGCAGGCGGCGCTGCAGCTCCCAGCCGTCGGTGTAGTCCAGGGGGTCCGCGGAGTCGCCCGCCACCAGTGTCTCGATCACCGGGCCACCCTAGCTCCGTTCTTGGACTCGGACCAGTTAATCCGCTGCACCGTGATCGCGCCGATCGCGGGCCGATCGGCGGCCCCGCCCGCCGACCCTCCGGGCCTCCGGTAGAATTCCGGGCATCATGGCTACTTTCGGCACCCTCTCCGATCGACTCGTCGAGACCTTCAAGAACCTCCGCACGAAGGGCAAGCTCTCCGCGTCGGACGTCGACGGCACCGTCCGCGAGATCCGGCGGGCCCTCCTCGACGCCGACGTCGCGCTGGAGGTCGTGAAGGAGTTCACCGGCAAGGTGCGCGAGCGAGCCCTCGGCGACGAGGTCAACAAGGCGCTCAACCCGGCCCAGCAGGTCGTCCAGATCGTCAACGAGGAGCTCGTCGCGATCCTCGGCGGGCAGTCGCGACGCCTCGAGTTCGCCAAGCGCCCGCCGACCGTCATCATGCTCGCCGGACTCCAGGGCGCGGGCAAGACGACCCTCGCGGGCAAGCTCGGCAAGTACCTCGGCAAGGACGGCCACACCCCGCTGCTCGTCGCGGCCGACCTCCAGCGCCCCAACGCCGTGCAGCAGCTGCAGGTCGTCGGCGAGCAGGCCGGAGTCGCGGTCTACGCGCCGGAGCCGGGCAACGGCGTCGGCAACCCGGTCAAGGTCGCTCAGAACGCGATCCGCTTCGCGACCGACAAGCAGTACGACACGGTCATCATCGACACGGCCGGACGCCTCGGCGTCGACGCCGACATGATGAAGCAGGCCGCGGACATCCGCCGCGTCACGAACCCCGACGAGGTCCTGTTCGTCATCGACGCGATGATCGGCCAGGATGCGGTGGCGACCGCCAAGGCCTTCCAGGAGGGCGTCGACTTCACCGGCGTCGTCCTCTCCAAGCTCGACGGCGACGCCCGCGGAGGCGCGGCGCTCTCGGTCGCCTCGCTCACCGGCCGCCCGATCCTCTTCGCCTCCACGGGCGAGTCGCTCGACGACTTCGAGCAGTTCCACCCCGACCGCATGGCGAGCCGCATCCTCGACCTCGGCGACGTGCTGACCCTCATCGAGCAGGCCCAGTCCGCGTTCGACGAGGACGAGGCGCGCAAGATCGCCGAGAAGATCATGGGGGACACGTTCACCCTCGACGACTTCCTCGGCCAGATGCAGCAGCTGCGCAACATGGGCTCGATCAAGAAGATGATCGGCATGCTGCCCGGCGCGAAGGGCATGCGAGAGCAGCTCGACCAGTTCGACGAGCGCGAGATCGTGCGCACCGAGGCGATCATCCAGTCGATGACGAAGGCGGAGCGGGTCAACCCGAAGCTGCTCAACGGCTCGCGGCGCCTGCGCATCGCCCGCGGCTCCGGCATGACGGTCACGGACGTCAACCAGCTCGTCCAGCGCTTCGAGCAGGCCGCCAAGATGATGAAGACGGTCGCCAAGGGCGGCATGCCCTCGGTCCCCGGCATGGGCCCCGTGCCCGGCGCCGGCTACCAGGGCCGCCCGAAGCCGCAGAAGAAGAAGAGCAGCAAGTCCGGCAACCCCGCCAAGCGCGCGGCCGAGAACGCGGCGATCACCTCCGGGCCCCGCCCGGGCGATGCGGGCGGCTCCGGCTTCGGCCTGGGCGGCGGCGCCGGCAAGGGCGCCCAGCCCACGCCGGAGGAGCTCGAGCAGCTGCAGAAGCTCCTCGGGCGATGAGGCGGGTCGCGGCCAGACGCGCGGGCGGGATCCTCGTCCTCGCGGCCGTGCTCGGGCTCACCGGCTGCGCCGAGGGCTCCGGGGTCGACGCGATGACGGCGCCCTCCCCGGAGGACCTGGTCGGCCGCTGGGTGACGGGCGTCTCCTACGACGCGCCCGACGTGCCGTTCCTCCTGATCGCGGAGGACGGGACCTGGACGGGCTCCGACGGCTGCAACGGCGCGCAGGGCGAGTGGTCGATCGACCAGGCGGGCGCGCTCACCGTCTCGGCCGGGCCGAGCACGCTGATCGCCTGCGACGGCGTCGCGCTGCCGATGATCTTCTCGGAGGCGGCGATGGCCTCGCTCGACGGCGGACGGCTCCGCCTGTTCGACGACGAGGGTGCCACCGTCGTCAAGCTCGCCCGCTCCACGAGCGACGAGGCGCCCTCGGCGTCGCCGGACCCGGCGGGGGAGTAGCGCGCCGTCCCTCCGCGGGCCGCAGCGGGGATCCCCGTGAGGCGCACCGCTCGCTAGCGTGAGGGCATGACAACCGCACACGCGCGCCCCGTCCGCATCGGCGTCCAGATCGCACCGCAGCACGTCCCCTACGAGGTCATCCGCGACACGCTCGCCGAGCTCGAGGACCTCGGCGTCGACATCGCCTTCAACTGGGACCACTTCTTCCCGCTCTCGGGAGAGCCGAACGGCCTGCACTTCGAGGGCTGGAGCATGCTCGCGGCCTGGGCCGAGCAGACCAGCCGCATCGAGTTCGGCCCGCTGGTCACCTGCAACAGCTACCGGAACCCCGACCTCCTCGCCGACATGGCGCGCACGGTCGATCACATCAGCGCCAAGGGCGCCGAGGGCCGTCTGATCTTCGGCATCGGCTCGGGCTGGTTCGAGCGCGACTACGAGGAGTACGGCTACGAGTTCGGCACTCCCGGCTCCCGCCTCGACGAGCTCTCCGAGGCGATGCCGCGCATCCGCAGCCGGTGGTCGATGCTCAACCCGGCGCCCACCCGCGACATCCCGGTGATGATCGGCGGCGGCGGCGAGAAGAAGACGCTGCGGATCGTCGCCGAGCACGCCGACATCTGGCACAGCTTCTCGGACGTCCCGACGCTCGAGCGCAAGCTCGGCGTGCTCTCGGAGTGGTGCGGCCGCGTCGACCGCGACCCGGCCGCGATCGAGATCTCGACCGGCGCGAGCGTGCGCGGCGGTGTCGGCGACGCCTCCTTCGACGTGCTCGACCAGCAGTACGACCTGGGTGCCCGCCTGTTCACGCTCGGCATCACCGGTCCGGACATCGACCTCGCGCCCGTGCGCGACCTGCTCGGCTGGCGCGACGGCCGGAACAGCACCGCGCGCTGACCCGGCGGGGCGCCGTCACGGCGGCGCCCCGCGTCGGAGTCAGGCCGCCGGCGCGTCCGTCGCCTTCTGTCCCGTCGGCACCGCCCGGGCGAGGCCGGACTTCTCGGCCGCCACCTCGAAGGCGTCGGCCAGGGCGCGCTGGCCCTCGACGGTGGGATGCACGCCGTCCTCGCCGAGCAGCCCGTCCTCGCGGAGGGGGTCCGGGTACTCCAGCGCACCGCCGCCGGCGGCCGTCACGGCCTCGACCAGCGCCGCGTCGTACTCGTCGAGATCGGAGGGGCGCGGGTCGGGGCCCCAGACCGAGTCGAGCGCGATGAGCCGGGCCGAGGGCGAGGCGGACACGATCGCATCCACCGCCGGCCCGATCGCGGCGTCCACGTCCTCCGGATCCCAGCCCAGGTCGTTGCTGCTGGCGATCAGCACGATCGCGTCGGGCCGGGTGTCGGCGATCTCCTCCGCGCGGTCGCCGATCGCGACGCCGCAGTCACCCGGTTCGATGAAGCCGCCGCCGTCGCAGCCCAGGTTCGTGACCTCCCAGCCGAGGTCGTCGCCGACGAGTGCGGGCCAGGCCTGCTCCGGATCGACCGTCAGACCGCGCACGATGCTGTCGCCGACGATCGTCACCCGGGAGCCGGCGGGAAGAGAGCCGCCGATCGAGAGCGGCAGCGGATCGGCGGTGACGGTCGGGAGGGGAGTGGCGGTGCCGGCGGGGGACGCGGTCGCCGGGCCGGTCGTCGTCGAGGACGAGCAGCCGGCGAGACCGAGGGCCAGTGCGCCGATCGCGGCTGCGGCGAGGAGGGCGGGACGCGTCATGAGCGGGGATCCCGGAGCCCGTCGCGCAGCTCGCCCGCGAGAGCCCGGACCACCGCCTTCAGGTCGCCGTCGTTCGCCGCGGCCGTCCGCAGCTGGCGCTGGTAGCTCGCTCCCGCGACCAGGATCAGCTCGACGTCGCCGAGCTCCTTCACGCAGTCGAGGCGCTCGGCGACCGGCGCGAGGGTGACGAGCAGGTCGCGGATGTCGTCGGTGACCAGCCGCTCCGCTCCAGCGGCGTCGAGGATGATCTCGGCGTCGAGTCCGTAGCGGGCCGCGCGCCACTTGTTCTCGCGCACGTACCAGGGCTGCATCGTCGGCAGGTCCTCGCCCGCGTCCAGCCGCGACGAGAGGTGCTCGACGAGGCACTGGATCAGCGCGGCGACCGCTCCGATCTCCTCCGCGGAGGAGAGGCCGTCGCACGCGCGCATCTCGAGAGTGCCCCACTGCGGCGAGGGGCGGATGTCCCAGCGGACCTCCGTGTGGTCGTCGATGACGCCGGTGCGCATCATGTCGTCGACGTACTCCTCGTAGTCCGCCCAGGCGCCGAACTGCTGCGGCAGGCCGGCCGTGGGCAGCTGCTGGAACATCAGCGCGCGGTTCGAGGCGTAGCCCGTGTCGACTCCGCCCCAGAACGGGCTCGACGCCGAGAGCGCCTGCAGGTGCGGGTAGTAGTCGAGCAGGGAGTTGAGGATCGGCAGCACCTTGTCGCGGTGCTCGATGCCGACGTGCACATGGATGCCCCAGATCATCATGTTCCGGCCCCACCACTGGGTCCGGTCGATGAGGCGGTGGTACCGCTCCTTGTCCGTGATGGCCTGGTCGAACCACTGCGCGAACGGATGCGTGCCCGAGCACACGAGGTCGAGTCCCATGGGGTCGGTGATCTCGCGCACCTGCCGGAGCTGATCCTGCAGATCGGCGACCGCGTCGCGGACGGAGGTGTGCACGCCGGAGACCAGCTCGACCGTGTTGCGCAGGAGCTCGCCGGTGATGTGCGGGTGCGGGGCGCCGTCGTCGCTGCGGAGCGCCTCCAGCACCACATCGGCGACGTTGGCGAGATCGCCCGTCTGCCGGTCGACGATCGCGACCTCCCACTCGATCCCGAGCGTGGAGCGGTCTGATGCGGCGAAGCTGATCTCCATGGCGTGGTCCTCATCGGATCCGGGCGTCCGCCGATCGGGACGCGCCTCGCCATCCTGCCACCTGCGGCTGGGGCGGACGCCGAGCCCCGGCGGAGGCCTTCCGGGTCCTGCGCGGCCCGCTCCCGCGAGGGTGCCGCTGGGCGGCGGCGTGCCGGGCCCGCACCGGGGCGGTTTTTCTGGCAGAATGATCCGTCGGGTCCGAGGCGGTCGACCCTCTACTCACCGCCGACGAAACCCCCTCGAGCTTCCGCCGGGTGTGCCCCCACGCTCACGGCTCAGTTCATCCATCATCGACCGGACACCGGTCAACGACCACACAGGAGAATTGTGGCTGTCAAGATTCGTCTGAAGCGCCTCGGCAAGATCCGGGCGCCCTACTACCGCATCGTCGTCGCCGACTCGCGCACCAAGCGCGACGGCCGCGTGATCGAGGAGATCGGCAAGTACCACCCGACCGAGCAGCCCTCGTTCATCCAGGTCGACTCGGAGCGCGCGCAGTACTGGCTCGGAGTCGGCGCGCAGCCGACCGAGCAGGTCGCCGCGATCCTCAAGCTGACCGGCGACTGGGGCCGCTTCAAGGGCGACGCCGACGCCGTCAGCACCGTCCAGGTGAAGGAGCCCAAGGCTCCGTTCGTCGTCGACGCGAAGAAGAAGCCCGTCCTCAAGCCGAAGTCCGAGGCTCCGGCCAAGGCCGCCCCGGTCGAGGACACCGCCGACGAGACCTCCACCGAGGCGTAGTCAGTGCTCGCTCCCGCCGTCGAACACCTCGTCAAGGGGATCGTCGAGAACCCCGATGAGGTCAGTGTCGTGGCCACGAGCTCCCCGCGCGGAGAGGTCCTCGAGGTGCGCGTGCACCCCGAGGACCTCGGCCGCGTGATCGGACGCTCCGGTCGCACCGCCAAGGCCGTCCGCACTCTCGTCGCCGCGCTCGCCGACGGGCGCCGCGTGCGTGTCGACGTCGTCGACACCGACAAGTAGAGGTGTCGGTCACCGGACCGGGCACGACGCAGCTCCGCGTCGCCCGACTCACCAAGGCACACGGGCTCAAGGGCGCCATCAAGCTCGAGCTCTACACGGACGAGCCCGACAAGCGCTTCACCCCCGGATCCACGTTCACGCTGCAGGTCCCGCGCACCTCCGAGTGGCACGGCAAGAAGCTCGAGCTCGTCGAGTTGCGCTGGTACAACAGCCACCCCGTCGCGTTCTTCCGAGGCGTCGACGATCGCAACGCCGCTGAGACCCTCCTGAAGGCGATCCTCTGGATCGATGAGGAGGTGCAGACCCAGCCGGGCGAGGACGACTCCTGGTACGACTACCAGCTGGTCGGCATGAAGGTCGTCCGCGACGGCGTCGAGGTCGGCACCGTCCGCCGCGTCGACCACTTCCCCGCGCAGGACCTGCTCATCGTCGGCACCTCCTCCGGCGAGGTGATGGTGCCGTTCGTGAACGCGATCGTCCCCTCCGTCGACGCCGCGGCCGGGATCGTCACGGTCACGCCTCCGATCGGCCTGTTCGAGGAGGCTCCCGAGGAGGAGCCCGCCGCGGTCGACCTCAGCGGCGTCGACCTGGCGGACCCGGCGCTGAGCGCGCCTGCGGACGCCGACGAGCCGGACGCGTCCGCTGACGCGGACGCCGCTCTCGAGGAGCCCGCCGACGACGAGCCCTCGGCCGCCTCCGACGCCGCCTCCGAGGAGGAGCCCCGGTCGTGAGGATCGACATCGTCACGATCTTCCCGGAGTTCTTCGGCGTGCTCGACATCAGCCTGCTCGGCCGTGCGCGGCAGAGCGGGCTGATCGAGCTCGGCGTGCACGACCTGCGCGACTTCACCCACGACCGCCACCGCACCGTCGACGACACGCCCTACGGCGGCGGCGCGGGCATGGTGATGCGACCGGAGCCGTGGGGCGAGGCGCTCGACACGATCCTCGACGGCTCGGACGACCCCGTCGTGATCTTCCCGTCGCCCGCGGGCGAGCTGTTCACCCAGGCGACCGCCCGCGAGCTCGCGGAGGAGTCCACCCTCGTCTTCGGCTGCGGCCGCTACGAGGGCATCGACCAGCGCGTCGTGGACCACACCGCCGAGCGCGCGCGAGTCCGGCTGATCAGCCTCGGCGACTACGTCCTCAACGGAGGAGAGGTCGCCGTGATGGCGATGATCGAGGCCGTCGGACGCCTGGTCCCGGGCGTCGTCGGCAACCCGGCGAGCCTGGTCGAGGAGAGCCACTCCGACGGGCTGCTCGAATACCCGAGCTACACCAAGCCCGCCTCCTGGCGGGGCCTCGACGTCCCTCCGGTGCTCCTCAGCGGCAACCACGGGGCGATCGCCGCCTGGCGCCACGAGCAGAGCGTCGAGCGCACGCGCCGCGTCCGCCCCGAACTGCTTCCCTAGCCCCGCGCCGCACGGTCACCGGGCCGTGAGGGCCAGGTGCCGGTCGCGCAGGGCGAGGAAGAGGGGGAACGCGAACGCGAGGGCGACCAGCGGCGCGAGCAGCACCAGCATCCACACGCGGCGCATCCCGATCCGGCGGCCCTCCACCACCATGAAGGCGACGGCTGCGATCGCGACGACCAGCAGGTCGGTCGAGAACGACGACACCCACGGCCCGCCCGCGGCGAGGCCGGCGAGCACGTCCGCGCCCTCCTGCATCGCCCGCACGTTCCAGGTCCAGGTCCCGATCAGCCCGGCGAGGGCGAGGACGAGGTAGACGATCCCGAGCGGCGTCCAACCGCGGTGCAGCCGGCTCATGCGCGGGCCTCCGTTCGTGCGAGGGTGAGGATCGTCCCTCCGGCGAGGGCGACCACGGCCACAGTAGCGACGGCGAGGGTCAGCGCGTCCGGTGCGGTCAGCGCCTGTCCGCGCAGCGCCTGCCAGCAGGTGAGGGCGACCGCTGCCGCCCAGCCCGCCGAGGCCAGGGCGACGAGCCGCAGCCGGGTGGATGCGGGGCGCAGCACGGGGATCCGGGCTGCCAGCCGTCGGAGCAGCAGCGCGAGCAGCGGGAGCCCCTGCAGAGCGTGCATCCCGACGAAGTGCGGGATGCGCAGATCGCCCCCCGTGGTGCTCCAGCCCAGGAGTGGGAGGCCGGGTCCGCCGTCCGCGACTCCGACGGCGTGCGCGCCGACGACGCCCTGGTAATCGCTGATCTGGCCGGCCGAGGGCCCCGTCATCAGGAATGCGAGGGCCATCCCGACGAGCCCGATCACGAGTCCGGCGCGCACGGCGAGCGTCAGCGCCGGGTCGCCGAGCGGCACCCGCGCCAGGAGGGCGGCGAGGACCAGCGTCGCCAGCCAGACCACCACGATCGAGACGGCCATCGAGGCCCAGAGCGCGGCGTGCAGGGGAGTGGAGACGTCGAAGTGGCTGCGCTCGCCGACCAGGGCGGCGCCTCCGATCACGACCATCTCGACCGCCAGACCGACCGCCGCGACCGTGCCCAGCGCTCGGGCGAGGCGGCGCCGGCGGGGCACGAGCCCGATCAGCCAGGCGAGCGTCACGGCGTACAGCGCGATCGAGAGGCAGAACTTCAGCGGCTTGCCCCAGAGCGGCTGCCCGCCGAGCTCGCGGGGATCGACGACCAGCGCGATCGCGCAGAGGAGGGCGCCGACCGCCATCGCGGCAGCGAGCACCAGGAGCGGCCGGTGCGGAGCAGCGGAGGCCGTGCGCGCGGGCGTCTCGGTCGCCGCGCTCATCGGGGCACCTCCGTCGAGCCGAAGCGGCTCTGCGTCTCGCGCGCCTGGGCGACGCGCCGGAGCGACTGCAGCACCACGTCTCCGAGCGCGGTGCCGACGGCGGCGACGGCCGCCTGCTCGCTCACGCTGTCGCGGGCCTGCAGCTCGTCGAGGTCGGCGGAGGCGACGAGGGCGGCGGCGCGGGCGTAGGCCTCGAGCCAGGCGGCGCTCATCGGTCCGGTGGAGAGCTCGAGCGCGTCGAGCGCCCGTGCCGCCGTCGCGACGGCGGGGTGGCCGCAGTGGTCGGAGCCCGCGGCCTCGGCGATCCGCCGCGTCGACACCTCGGTGGCGGACGCCGTCGAGTCGGCGCTCACGGAGACCACGTCCTGCGCCACCTCGAACGCCGCTGTCGGACCGACGCCGGCGTCGAGCGCGGCCGTGATCCGCTTCGCGCCGGCGATGCCGACGCCGCCGCTCTCGATGAGAGCGCGGAGCAGCGTCAGACGCGCGACATGGGCGTCCCCGTACTCCGCCCGCTGGGGGCCGGCGGCGTCGCCCGGCGGCAGCAGCCCCTCCCGGATGTAGTACTTGATCGTGGGCAGGCTGACGCCGCTGCTGCGGCTGAGCTCCGAGATTCGCACGTGGACAGTATCGCTATCGGATAGCGGTACTGTCCACCATTCGGTCAGTCCCGCGCGGAGAGGACGACGTTCCCCGTCTCGGTGATGGCGATCGTGTGCTCCATGTGGGCGCCGCGAGAGCCGTCACGGCTGCGGAGGGTCCAGCCGTCCTTGTCCGTGTAGATCTCGTCGGTCGTCTGCAGGAACCACGGCTCGATCGCGACGACGAGACCCGGGCGGAGCGGGTAGCCGCGGCCGGCGCGTCCGTCGTTGGGGATGTGCGGATCGCCGTGCATCGTGCGGCCGACGCCGTGGCCGCCGAAGTCGGTGTTGATGGACAGGCCCTCGGCGTGTGCGACGGCCGCGATGGCCGCGGAGATGTCGCCGATCTTCTTCCCGGGCTGCGCGGCGGCGATGCCGGCCTCGAGCGCGCGGGTGGTGGTGTCGATGAGGGCGAGGTCCTCCTCGCGCGGCGTCCCGACCACGACGCTGATGGCCGAGTCGGCGACCCAGCCGTTCACGGAGGCGGCGAAGTCGAGGGTGAGCAGGTCGCCGTCCTTCAGCCGGTAGTCGAAGGGCAGGCCGTGCAGCACCGCGTCGTTGACGGAGGTGCAGATGACCTTGCCGAAGGGGCTGGCGCCGAAGGAGGGGTGGTAGTCGATGTAGCAGGACTCGGCGCCGGCCGTGCGGATCATGTCGTGGGCGAGCCGGTCGAGCTCGAGCAGGTTCACGCCGACCGCGGCAGCGGCGGAGGTGGCCTTCAGTACCTCGCCGACGAAGCGGCCGGCGGGACGCATCTCCTCGATCTCGGCGGGGGTGCGTAGCTCGATCATCCTGATCCTCTCGGGGTCCGCTGAGCCGTCGCTCAGCGGTGGTGGGTACGGTCGGTGCATGCGCACGCGACGGGCATTCGGTTCCTGGCAGTTCCCGGCGGCGATCGTGCTGCCCTTGTGGATCCTCCTCGGCTACGGGGTCTTCGGAGGATCGAGCGGCTGGACCGTGCTCGGCCTGGTGATCGCCCTCCCCATTCTGGCGGTCGCGCTGGCGGCTGTGGCCGCGATCGTCGCATTCCGGGTGACCGTTCGGCCCACGCGCACTCCCGCGTGGGGCGACGTGGCCGTGGTCGGCGCCTGGCACCTCTCCCTGATCGCCTTCGGCTTCTTCCCGCCCGGCGCCTGGGCGCTGGGCCTGCTCTCGGTGGTCCTCGGAGTGGCGGCCTTCTGGCACTCGGCGTGGCGGTTCCTCGCCGACGCGAAGGCCACTCTCCTCGCCTTCTCGGAGGCGGCGTCCGTGCAGGCCGAGGGCGCTCACCGCCCCGTTTCCGGCGAGGGCTTCGACCCGGAGCGCCCGCAGGACGGGCAGACCATCGTCCTCTGAAGGTCGGGCGTCCCGAGAGGCGCTGTCCCCTGCGAGGCCCCGCCCTGCTCCACGGCTCGGCACTCTCGACGGATCCGCCCTCTGCGCAGCTCTGCCTCCGGGTGACCCTGCCCTCCTCATGACCCTGCTTTGACTCCGATCGACGCGGCATGGCAGAATGAGCGCTTGTGCCTCGCGCAGGCTCTGCCACAGGGGAGCCGCGACGACGTGGGCACGACCGACTTCCATCAACGAAACGGTGTTCGACCTGTGGCGGGCACGGAGAGCGATACAGCATGCACATCCTCGATTCCGTCGATGCGGCGTCCCTCCGCAGCGATGTCCCGGACTTCCGCGCCGGCGACACCGTCAAGGTCCACGTCAACATCGTCGAGGGCTCCCGCTCGCGCATCCAGGTCTTCCAGGGCGTCGTCATCGGCCGCTCCAACGAGGGCGTCCGCGAGACCTTCACCGTCCGCAAGGTGAGCTTCCAGGTCGGCGTCGAGCGCACGTTCCCCGTGCACTCGCCGGTCATCGACCACATCGAGGTCGTCACCCGCGGCGACGTCCGTCGCGCGAAGCTCTACTACCTGCGCAACCTCCGCGGCAAGAAGGCCAAGATCAAGGAGAAGCGCGACGCCTGAGCGGCATCCGCACGACTTCTCGGGAACCCCGGTCCACCTATGATGGACCGGGGTTCCTCCCTTTCTCGGGGGCGATCCGTCCGGGGAGTCCACCCGGTGATGCACAGTAGGGGCGACGGCGAGCGATGACAGACAGCACGGCCCCGGTCCGCCTCCCCGGAGGCGAGGACCACGCCCGCCACTCGGCGGATCCGTCCGAGAAGCGCCCGCGCAAGCGCCGGGGAGTCCTGCTCTTCCTCCGCGACGTGCTGATCATCTTCGTGGTCGCGGTGCTCGTCTCCTTCCTCGTGAAGACCTTCCTGATCCGCTCCTTCTACATCCCCTCCTCCTCCATGGAGCAGACGCTCGTCGAGAACGACCGGATCCTCGTGAACGAGCTCGTACCCGGAGTGGTGAAGATCTCGCGCGGCGACGTCGTCGTCTTCCGCGATCCCGGCGGATGGCTCTCGCCGAGCTCCGAGCCCTCCGTGCCGCCGTTCCAGGCCGCGGTCGACTCCGCCCTCGCGCTCGTCGGCCTCACCGCTCCCGACAGCAACGACCACCTCATCAAGCGCGTCATCGGCCTGCCGGGCGACCACGTGACCTGCTGCACACCGCTCGGCCAGGTCGAGATCAACGGCAACCCGATCGACGAGCCCTACGTGAAGCTGCCGGACGGGGTGCAGGCCGTCTCGGCCACCCCTTTCGACGTCGTCGTGCCCGAGGGCTCGCTCTGGGTGATGGGCGACAACCGCTACAACTCCGCCGACTCCCGCTACAACACCGACAAGCCGGGCGGCGGCTTCGTGCCGATCGACAACGTCGTGGGCCGCGCGATCCTCGTCACCTGGCCCGTGCAGCAGTGGGCGTGGCTCGACGACTACCCGTCGGTGTTCCGCGGAGTCGACACCGAGGCGTCCGAGGAGGGCTCGGACGACGCGCAGAGCGGGCAGGGCTAGGTGGTCGTCGCCGAGCCGACTCTGACGCAGGAGCGGCGCCTCTTCCGGCAGGGCTACGAGACGGTCATCGGCTGCGACGAGGTCGGCCGCGGCGCGATCGCCGGCCCGGTGTCGGTCGGCGTCGTGTCGATCGGCAGCCGTTGCGGGCGCTTCCCCGAGGGGCTCCGCGACTCCAAGATGCTCGCTCCCGCCCGCCGCGAGGCGCTCCTGCCGGGGGTCGCGAAGTGGGTCTCGGCCTGGGCGATCGGCGAGTCCTCGGCGGACGAGATCGACGAGACCGGGATCATCGCGGGCCTCGGCCGCGCTGCGTCGAGGGGCATCGAGCGCCTCGCCGACCAGGGCGTCGACCTCGCCACCGCCGTCGTCCTCCTCGACGGCGCCCACGACTGGCTGACGCCCGCGCTGGGCGAGTGGGCGGCCGAGCTGACGATCGTCACCCGCGTGAAGGCCGACCGCGACTGCGCCGCCGTCTCCGCCGCCTCCGTGCTCGCGAAGGTGGGCCGGGACGGTCAGATGGTGCGCCACCACGACGACTTCGCCGACTACGCCTGGGACAGCAACAAGGGCTACGGCAGCGCCGCACACTGGGCGGGGATCGAGCGGGTCGGCCCGTCCCCGCTCCACCGGGTGACCTGGCTGTCGAAGTCGCGGGAGAGCGTCGAGGAGCCGCTCCCGGCGCTCGGGCCCGTCGGCTCGGCGTAGGATTGTCCAACGATGGATGAGGACGAATTCGAGGACTACGACCGCGAGGTCGAGCTGGCACTGTACCGGGAGTACCGCGACGTCGTCTCGCAGTTCTCGTACGTCGTCGAGACCGAGCGCCGGTTCTACCTGGCGAACGAGGTCGACCTGGTCCGCCGCGACACCGAGCACGACTTCTACTTCGAGCTCACCATGCGCGACGTGTGGGTCTGGGACGTCTACCGCTCCGACCGCTTCGTGAAGTCGGTGCGCGTGCTGACCTTCAAGGATGTCAACGTCGAGGAGCTCTCCCGCAAGGAGTTCGAGCTCCCCAAGGAGCTCGCGCTCGACGAGTAGCCCTCTGTCGCGGCAGGCTCCGGACCCCTTGCTGGTCGCGTAGCCGCCTCCGGCGGCGCATCGAGATCCGGTGCCCGGAGCCCCACCCCGCTCCGGAGCTCTCTCGGATGCGCGCCTCCGCGGGTCTCGTCTTCAGGCGGCGCGGATACATCCGCTGGTCGCGTAGCCGCACCCGGCGGCGTATCGAGACCACGGCCGACGTCCCTCCCCACCCGCCACCTCGGCCCTCTTCTCCCCGGATCCCCTCCCGGCCATACAGCGCTCGTTCTTGCTCCGGCACGCTTCCGGCAGGAGGACGCATGGACAAGGACGAACTGGGGCGGCGCGGCGAGGAGATCGCGGCGGCGCACCTGAGAGACAACGGATTCGAGATCCTCGACCGCAACTGGCGGGTCCGCGAGGGCGAGCTCGACATCGTGGCCCGCGACGGGTCGGCACTGGTCGTGGTGGAGGTGAAGACGCGCTCGTCGACGCGCTTCGGACTGCCAGTCGAGGCCATCACGCGGGCCAAGGCGCAGCGCCTGCGGCGACTCGCCTACGCCTGGGCCGACGAGCACCACGAGCGCTCCCGGCATCTGCGGATCGACGCGGTCGGCATCGTCGCTCCCGGGGGAGTCCCGTCGCAGATCCGGCACCTGCGGGCGGTGGCCTGATGGGCCTGGGGAGGACCTCCGCGGTCGGTCTCGTCGGCTTCGCGGGAGCCGTGGTCGGGGTGGAGGCCCACTCGGCCGACGGCACCCCGGGCATGGTGATCATCGGGCTGCCCGACGCCGCGCTCGCGCAGGCGAAGGAGCGGGTGCGCTCGGCGGCGATCAACTCCGGGAGCACCATCGCCGAGTACAAGATCACCGTGAACCTCTCGCCGGCCGCGATGCCCAAGCACGGCTCCGCCTTCGATCTCGCCATCGGGCTGGCCGCGCTCGCATCGCTCCGCGAGGTCGATGCGGAGTCGGTCGCCGCGGTCGTCCACATCGGGGAGCTCGGCCTGGACGGCCGACTGCGCTCCGTCCCGGGCGTGCTGCCCGCGGTGCTCGCGGCCGCCCGCGAGGGCAGGCGCCGCGTGATGGTCCCCGTCGAGGACCGGCTCGAGGCGGAGCTGGTCGACGGCGTCGAGGTGATCGCGGTCTCCTCGCTGGCGGCGGCCGCCGTCTGGCACGGAGCCGAGTGGGAAGTGCCGGTGCTCCCCGAGGCCGCGCCGCCGTCTGAGACGGTGTCCGAGCCGGAGGCCCGCCTCGACCTCTCCGACGTGGTGGGGAACGAGGAGGCGGCCGAGGCGATGGTCGTCGCGGCGGCGGGCGGGCACCACGTGTTCCTGCTCGGGCCTCCCGGCGCCGGGAAGACGATGCTCGCCTCGCGCTTGCCGGGCATCCTCCCCGACCTCGACGACGATGCAGCGCTCGAGGCCACCTGCATGCGCTCGCTCGTCGGAGCGCCGACCGGTGGCGCTCTGGTGCGCAGGCCGCCGTTCGAGAGTCCGCACCACTCCGCTTCGTCCGCCGCGATCGTCGGCGGGGGCGGCGGACGCATCCGTCCCGGCGCGGTCGCCCGAGCCACTCGCGGAGTGCTGTTCCTCGACGAGGCCCCCGAGTTCTCCTCGGTGGCCCTGGACGCGCTGCGCCAGCCGCTCGAGTCCGGGGTGATCCGCATCCACCGGGCGAACGCTGTCGCCGAGTTCCCCGCGCGGGTGCAGCTCGTCCTCGCGGCGAACCCGTGCCCGTGCGGCCGCTTCGGCATCCCCGGCGAGACGTGCACCTGCGCCCCCTCGGTCCGCCGCCGCTACCTCGCGCGGCTCAGCGGACCGCTGCTCGACCGCGTCGACATCCGCCTGACGGTCCGCCGCATCAGCGCGGCTCAGCTGGCCGCGCGCCGAGACACGTCCGGCGTGTCGACGGCACAGGCCCGCGATCGTGTCGCCGCGGCACGGTCCCTCGCAGCGGCTCGCCTCGCCTCCACCCCGTGGACGCTCAACTCGGAGGTCTCCGGCGCCTTGCTGCGCTCGGACGCGCTGCGCCCGACCAGTGCCGAGTCCCGCACGCTCGACCGGGCTCTGGAGCGAGGTCTGGTGACCATGCGCGGCTACGACCGGGTCCTGCGCCTGGCCTGGACGCTCGCGGACCTCGACGCAGCCGACCGGCCGAGTGCCGCCCACCTCTCGCGCGCGCTCGTCCTCCGGGGAGGTGCCGCGTGATCCGGCCCGACGCGCTCTTCGACGGCGCGGAGCTCGACGCCGTTCGCCGACTGCGGCCGAGCGGCGCAGCCGATCCGGACTTCGCTGCCGATGGCGAGCCTTCGGGTGAGTCCGGCTGCGCTCGGAGCGCACTCGTCGACGCTGCTGCCCGGTGCGGCTGGAACTCTCTGACCGAGCCCGGCGACTCCGTCGCCGCCCTCCTCATCGAGAGGGTCGGCGCGGCCGAGGCCTTCGCCCACGTCGTGTCCTCGTCGTCCGCGGAGGAGATCCTCGCGCCCCCGCATCGCGCTCCCTCCGACGAAGGAGGCGCGGCGCTCGCGCCCCTCGACTCCGAGGTCGCCGCGCTCCAGTCGGGGCTGGCGCGCTGGCGACCGCGCCTGGACCGCAGGCTCCTGTTCCGACGTCTCGAGATCGCCGAGCGACTCGGCGCCCGGCTGCTCCTGCCCGGGGCTCCCGTGTGGCCCGAGTCGCTCGACGACCTCGGGCCGCACGCGCCACTCCTGCTCTGGCTGCGCGGTGATCCCGCCGCCTTCGATCCGCCGCACCGCCTCGCCCTCGTCGGCGCCCGCGCTGCGACCGGTTACGGCGAGCACGTGGCCGCCGAGCTCGCCGCGGGCGTCGCGGCGCGAGGCGTCTCCGTCGTCTCGGGCGGTGCCTTCGGGATCGACGCGGTCGCCCACCGCGCCGCCCTCGGCTCCGGAGGCCGCACGGTCGCCTTCCTCGCCGGGGGAGCGGACCGCCTCTACCCGACGGCTCACGCCGACCTCCTCCACCGCATCATCGCCACCCCCGGCTGCGCCGTCGCGACGGAGGTCCCGCCGGGCACCACGCCCACCCGCTGGCGATTCCTGCAGCGCAACCGCCTCATCGCCGCCTCCACCTCCGCCACCGTCGTCGTCGAGGCCGGTGCCCGCTCCGGCTCCCTCAACACCGCCGGCCACGCCGCTGCCCTGGGCCGCCCCCTCGGCGCGGTCCCGGGCCCGGTCACCAGCGCCTCCTCCGCCGGCTGCCACCGGCTCTTCCGCGAGTACGCGGCGACCTGCGTCACCTCGCCGCCGGACGTGCTCGAACTGCTCGGGGTCGGTGACGAGGACGGTCCGACCGACGGCCGGACGGAGGCGGAAGCACGAGTACTCCAGCATCTGACTGAGCGGGTGGAGGGCTGCGGCGCCGCTGCGATCGCCGCGGAGACGGGTCAGACCAGTGCCGACACGATCGCCGCCCTGGGCTCCCTTCTCTCGGAGGGCCTCGCCGTGCAGACGGAGACCGGACAGTGGAGGCGGGGGGCGAGAGCAGCGCGAGAGGCGCGATCTCCGGCTCCGGAGAGGGACGGATCAGTGTGATCCCGGCCGGCAGTCAGCGGGGCTGCGCCCCCTCCGTCGACTACGTCTGGGGAGTCGGGGCGAAGATGCCGACAAGACCCCCGGCGACGAGCGAGGCGATCGTGTAGGCCGCCGACGCGTCCTGGCCGAGGCCGCTGAGAACCAGGGCACCGACCAGGGCGACCAGGACGACGGCAGCGAGGACGGGGACGATCCTGGTCAAGATCTTCATCTTGTTCGACTCGTTCGTGAGCGTGTAGCCGTACTTCGCGGCCAGAACCCCGGCGAGTTCGCGGGCGTCCTCCTCGGGCAGGCTCTCGACCTGGCTCTTCGCGGCGAGGCCCGCGGAACTGAACGTCGTCATCGTCTTTCCTTCCTCATCGAATGAAAGTGAGCGAACCGTACTGCCGCCTCCGAGCAGTCACAAGGGGACTTCGGAAGTACGTCTTCCACGGCCGAGCCGCGGCCGAGGATCCGACACCGTCCGGGAAGGTCCGCCCGACATCGACACCGATGCTGATGCTGATGCTGATGCTGATGCTGATGCTGATGCTGATGCTGATGCTGATGCTGATGCTGTTGCTGTTGCTGTTGCTGTTGCTGTTGCTGTTGCTGTTGCTGTTGCTGTTGCTGATGCTGATGCTGATGCTGATGCTGACGCCGATGCTGACGCCGATGCCGATGCCGATGCCGATGCCGACGCCGATGCCGACGCCGACGCCGACGCCGACGCCGACGTTGCTTCGTCGGTACGAGGCGCGGCCGCCGGTCCACGAACTGCTGCACGGGTAATCCGTGCACGGGGCGGCCCCGCCGCCGCGGCGCTGTCGGCGGTCCGCCCTACGCTGAAGGGGCATCGGCGAGGGGAGCGGCATGGACGCCACGGCAGCAGGACACGGCGGGGAGCGCCCGCGGCTCGGGCACTTCCGCGCCGCCGACAGGGTCATCGCGCATCTGAGCGACACGCACCTGCTGGCCGACGGCGCTCCGCTCTACGGGAAGGTCGACACGACCGCCCGTCTCGCGCAGGCGGTCGGCCGGCTGGCCGAGCGCGGCGGACGCCTGGACGCGATCGTGGTGACCGGGGACGTCGCGGACCGCGGCGAGGAGGACGCCTACCGGCGCGTGCGCGAGCAGCTCAACCCCGTGGGCGAGCGGTTCGGCTGCCCGATCGTCTGGGTGATGGGCAACCACGACGAGCGCGGAGCGTTCCGGCGGGTGCTCCTCGAGCAGGACCCGGCGGGCGCAGGACCTGTGGACCAGGTCGTCGACCTCGGCGGGCTCCGGCTCATCGCGCTCGACAGCGCGGTGCCCGGCTTCCACCACGGCGACCTCACCGACGCCCAGCTGGCCTGGCTGAAGGACGAGCTCGCCGCACCGGCCCCGCTGGGGACGATCCTCGCCCTGCACCACCCTCCGCTGCCCACGCCGCTCGGCGCGATGACCGTGCTCGAGCTGCGGGGGATCGTCCGCCTCGAGGAGGTGGTGCGCGGTACCGACGTCCGCGCGATCCTCGGCGGCCACCTGCACTACCCCACGGCAGCGACCTTCGCGGGCGTGCCCGTGCTCGTGGCCGGCGCCACCAGCTACACGATGGATCTCGGAGCGCCCGAGCGGGAGCTCGCCGGCATCGACGGAGCGCAGAGCCTCTCGCTCGTCCACGTCCACCCGGAGACGGTGGCCGCCTCGTTCGTGCCGACGGCGCCGGCCCCGATCGCGACGCGGTTCGGCTCCGACCTGATCGAACGGCTCGAGGGGCTCGACGAGCAGGGGCGCATCGACCTCTGGTCGCGGATGCCGAACGGATCATGACCGGCGAGACGCTCGCCGACTCGGTCGAGCACTTCCTCCGCTACGTCCTCGACGAGCGGTCCCTCTCGCCCGCCACCGCGAAGGGCTACCGCTCCGACCTCGCGCGCCTGATCGCCCACACCGAGGAGAAGGGGCGGGTCCTCACCGCTGAGCTCGACCTCGAGCTGCTGCGCGACTGGCTCTGGCGCGAGTCGGAGTCGGGCATCGCCCGCGCGACCCTCGCCCGGCGCACCGCGGCCGTCCGCTCCTTCTCCTCCTGGGCGCAGCGGTCCGAGCGGCTTCCCCTCGACGTCGCCGCGCGCCTCAAGACGCCCAAGTCGGGACGGACACTGCCGCGGGTCCTGACGCTCCCGCAGGCGGAACAGGTGCTCGACACGGTCGCGGCGCGCGGCGCGACAGAGGACCCGGTGGCGCTGCGGGACCTCGCGATCGTCGAGCTGCTCTACGCCTCCGGCATCCGCGTCTCCGAGCTGGTCGCCGTCGACCTGGGCGACGTCGATCTCGGCCGGCTCACCGTGCTCGTCACCGGCAAGGGCGCCAAGCAGCGGGTCGTCCCGTTCGGCGTCCCCGCGAAGGAGGCGCTCGTCGACTACCTGGAGCGCGCCCGACCCTCTCTCGCCACCGGCGACGGGAGCGGGGCCCTGCTGCTGGGACGGCGGGGCGCGCGCCTCACCCCGCGCACGGTCTACGGCGTGGTGGCGAGGCTCCTCGACGGCGGGCAGGGCTCCGGACCGTCCGGTCCGCACACCCTCCGCCACACCGCGGCGACCCATCTGCTCGACGGCGGAGCCGACCTCCGCGCCGTCCAGGAGCTGCTCGGCCACGCGAGCCTGGGCACCACGCAGATCTACACCCACGTCTCGACCGAGCGGATCCGCGACGCCTACCGCCTCGCCCACCCCCGCGCCTGACCGGACGCGCGAGTCGCTGGACGCACCCTTCCGCGCCACTCGCTGAACACCCTGCGCCATGTCGTCCATCGGCAGGAGCACCGCCCGGGGGATCCCGCCGAAGAACCGCATCGGCGAGACGTAGTCGCCACCCTCGCGGACGCCGAGGTGCACGCACCTCCCGTCGCAGTGGCCGCCCGCACCCACTGCTCCGACGGGCTGGCCCGCGGTGAGGACCTGCCCCGCCGTCACCGATCCGTCGACCGGCTCGACCGTCGAGACCAGACCGTCCGCGTGCACGATGCTCACCACGGACCGGTCGACCACCCTGCCCGAGAACGACACGGTGCCCGCCGCGACGGCGACCACGGGCTGCCCGGCCGCTGCCGCGAGGTCGATCCCGCGGTGCCCGGGGGCGTAGCGGTGGGCCGGCGCGCCCCACGGCTCCACGACGGAGAAGCCCGCGACGGGGGAGGTCCACCGTGGATCGGACCGGCCGGGGGACGAGGTGCCGGAGGGCGAGGCGCCGAGAGGCGCCCCGACGAGCAGAGCGGCGAGGGCGAACACGCCCGGGCGCAGGAGTCGGGATCGGAGCATGCGGCCACCCTCCTGGAGCCGGTCCGGGACCGGTGGGCGGCCGAGCGGATCAGGGGAGGAGAGCGCGGCGGGCCCGGCTGTGGAGGGAGGACATCGGCCGGGGGAGAGCGCAACCCGTCCCGGCGGTGCCGCGGCGAGGAGTAACGTGCCGGTGATCCGGCTCGGGAGCGGCACCCCGCCCCCACCGGCGGCGAGAATCGGAGACGACCATGACCAGCGGACGATCTGACACGACCAGCGGGAGAGCGGACATCCCGAACCCCTCGGCGGCGAAGCTGAAGAGGAAGGTGATCGGCCTCGCGATCGCGGCGGCGGTCGGCGGCTTCCTCTTCGGCTTCGACTCGTCGGTGGTGAACGGTGCCGTGGAGGCGGTGCAGGGCGAGTTCCAGCTCTCGGCCGCGCTGATCGGCTTCGCCGTCGCCTCCGCGCTGCTCGGCTGCGCACTCGGCGCGTACCTCGCGGGCCGCCTGGCCGACCGCTGGGGCCGCATCAAGGTCATGCTGCTCGGCGCCGGGCTCTTCTTCATCTCCTCCATCGGCGCCGGCGCGGCGTTCGCGGTCTGGGACCTCGTGCTCTGGCGCGTGGTCGGTGGCCTCGGCATCGGCATCGCCTCCGTGATCGCTCCGACCTACATCTCGGAGATCGCGCCCAAGGCCATCCGCGGAGCCCTCGCATCGCTGCAGCAGCTGGCGATCACGCTCGGCATCTTCGCCGCCCTGCTCTCGGACACCCTCATCGCGAACGGCGCGGACGGCGCCTCCGAGCCCTTCTGGTTCGGCGTCGCCGCCTGGCGCTGGATGTTCATCGCCTGCGCCGTGCCGGCCGTGATCTACGGCCTCCTGGCCCTGACCCTGCCGGAGTCGCCCCGCTACCTCGCGACCCGCGGCCGCTCCGAGGACGCCCGCGCGGTGCTCGCGACGGTCACGCCGCGCGACGAGGTCGACGAGGCGCTCGCGGACATCCAGAAGAAGATCGACGAGGACTCCGAGAACGCGAAGCGCTCCAGCCTCCGCGGCCCCGCCCTCGGCCTGCTCCCGGTGGTCTGGGTCGGCATCCTGCTGTCGGTGTTCCAGCAGTTCGTGGGCATCAACGTGATCTTCTACTACTCCACCTCGCTCTGGAGCGCGGTCGGATTCGACGAGTCCAACTCCTTCGCGATCTCGGTCTTCACCTCGGTCGTGAACGTCGTCGTCACCTTCGTGGCGATCTTCCTGGTCGACAAGGTCGGCCGGAAGCCGCTGCTGCTGGTCGGCTCGGCCGGCATGGCCGTCTCGCTCGCGCTGATGGCCATCGCCTTCAGCCAGTCCACGATCAGCGGAGAGGACGTCTCGCTGCCCGGCGCGTGGGGCCCGATCGCCCTCGTCTCGGCGAACGCGTTCGTCGTCTTCTTCGGTGCGACCTGGGGCCCGCTGGTGTGGGTCCTCCTCGGCGAGATCTTCCCGAACCGGATCCGGGCGGCCGCGCTCGGCCTGGCGGCCTCGGCCCAGTGGATCGCGAACTTCGCCATCACGGTGACGTTCCCGATCCTCTCGCAGGACGTGTCGCTCACCCTGGCCTACGGCCTCTACGCCGCCTTCGCGGCGATCTCGTTCGTGTTCGTCTTCATGTTCGTGCCCGAGACCAAGGGCCGCTCGCTGGAGGAGATGGACACCCTGCACATCCGCACCGTGATGAAGTCGGCGCGCAAGTAGCACCGGTCTTCCGAGCCCCGACGGCCGCCCTCCCGCAGCAGCGGGGGAGGCGGCCGTCCTGGTGCTAGACTCCACGGAGCACCTCGCTCGTCGGGGTGACTACGCGCGCCCATTCGGCCTCCGCTCCCCACGGTCCCTCTCCGCTCACGCGGCCGGGGCGGGAGTGCGCCGGGCGCCAGGGCGACGTGCCGACCGGCCGTCGCAGACAACCGAACGGGAGTTCGGCGCCGTCGTGCGCCCGGGCCCCGAGACAAGGAGAACGACTCATGGCAGTCGTCACCATGCGCCAGCTGCTCGACAGCGGCGTCCACTTCGGGCACCAGACCCGTCGCTGGAACCCGAAGATGAAGCGCTTCATCCTGACCGAGCGCTCGGGCAGCTACATCATCGACCTCCAGCAGTCGCTGGCCTACATCGACAAGACCTACGACTTCGTCAAGGAGACGGTCGCCCACGGCGGCACGATCCTCTTCGTCGGCACCAAGAAGCAGGCGCAGAACGCGATCTCGGAGCAGGCGACCCGCGTCGGCCAGCCCTACGTGAACCAGCGCTGGCTCGGCGGCCTCCTGACCAACTTCCAGACGGTCTCGAAGCGCCTCGCCCGCATGAAGGAGCTGGAGGAGCTCGACTTCGACGACACGTCGAAGAGCGGCTTCACCAAGAAGGAGCTCCTCATCAAGAAGCGCGAGCTCGACAAGCTGCACAAGTCGCTCGGCGGCATCCGCAACCTCTCGAAGACGCCGTCGGCCCTCTGGGTCGTCGACACCAAGAAGGAGCACCTCGCGATCGACGAGGCCAAGAAGCTGGGCATCCCGGTCATCGGCATCCTCGACACGAACTGCGACCCGGACGAGGTCCAGTACCCGATCCCGGGCAACGACGACGCGATCCGCTCGGTGAGCCTGCTCACCCGCATCGTCGCCGACGCCGCGGCCGAGGGCCTCATCCAGCGCCACCAGAAGCCCGAGGCCGAGGGCAACGTCTCCGCCGTCGAGCCGCTGGCCGAGTGGGAGCAGGAGCTGCTCTCCACCGGCGCGCCCGCCGCCGACGTGCAGGAGCCGAACGAGCAGGCCGGCGCGGAGACCGAGAAGGTCGCCGACGCCGAGGCCGAGACCGCCGACGAGGCCGTCGTCGAGGCCGAGACCCCCGCCGCGGAGGAGGCCCCCGAGGCCGACGCCGCCGAGACCTCGACCGACGAGACCGCCACCGCCTGACACCCCGTTCCGTGACGGGGGTCGGACGCCGCACCCGCGGTCGTCCGGCCCCCGCTCGGTCGGTGCACGTTCACCACGAGTAAGAACCGCCGTCACCTCGGCGTGCTGGGCTCCTCCCGTGAGCCCGCCGCGAGTGACGGCGCCACAGGGTTTCCGAACCAAGAGGAGTTCCGAGAACATGGCAAATTTCAGCCTCGCTGACGTCAAGACGCTGCGCGAGCAGCTCGGTACCGGCATGGTCGACACGAAGAACGCGCTCGTCGAGGCCGACGGCGACCTGGACAAGGCGGTCGAGATCCTCCGCCTCAAGGGCGCCAAGGGCAACGCGAAGCGCGCCGACCGCTCCACGAGCGAGGGCCTCGTCGCCGCCGCCGAGAAGGACGGCGTCGCCACGATGATCGAGCTCGCGTGCGAGACCGACTTCGTCGCCAAGGGCACGAAGTTCATCGCCCTCGCCGACGCCGTGCTCGCCGCGGTCGTCGCCGCCGGCTCCACCACGGTCGAGGAGGCCCTCGCGGCCCCCGCCGATGGCAAGACCGTCGCCGACCTCATCAACGACGAGGCCGCGATCCTCGGCGAGAAGGTGGAGCTGCGCCGCGTGGCCTCCGTCTCGGGCGAGCACTTCGCGATCTACCTCCACAAGACGAACAAGGACCTGCCCCCGCAGGTCGGCGTGGTCGTCGGCTACGCGGGTGAGGACGCCGAGACCGCGCGCTCCGTCGCCCAGCACATCTCGTTCGCGAACCCGTCCTACCTCTCGCGCGAGGACGTGCCGCAGTCCGAGGTCGACAACGAGCGCCGCATCGTCGAGGAGATCTCGCGCGGCGAGGGCAAGCCCGAGGCCGCCCTGCCGAAGATCATCGAGGGACGCGTGAACGCGTACTTCAAGCAGGTCGCCCTGCTCGACCAGGACTACGCGAAGGACAACAAGTTGTCCGTCAGCAAGGTCCTGAGCGACGCGGGCCTGACCGTGTCGGGCTTCGCCCGCTTCAAGGTCGGCGCCTAACAGCACTGCAGGAGGGAGTCCGGGTCGTTCAGTCGACCCGGGCTCCCTTCGCTCTGCCCGGGGCGGTCCCGGGCGTGGTCGCGGGGCCCGCTCCGCGCGGGATAGGTTTGTACGGGTCTACGGGAGGAAACGTCCATGACGGAGACGGATGCGATGACGACGGGCAAGCGCCGCAGGGTGCTTCTCAAGCTGTCGGGGGAGGCGTTCGGAGCCGGTACGCTCGGCGTGAACCCGGACGTGATCAGCGCCCTGGCGCGCGAGATCGCCGATGCCGCGACCGAGGTGGAGATCTCGGTGGTCGTCGGCGGCGGCAACTTCTTCCGAGGAGCCGAGCTCTCGCAGCGCGGCATGGACCGCGGCCGGGCCGACTACATGGGCATGCTGGGCACAGTGATGAACGCCCTCGCCCTCCAGGACTTCCTCGAGCAGGCGGGCGCCGAGACGCGTGTGCAGTCCGCGATCGCGATGACGCAGGTCGCGGAGCCCTACATCCCCCGCCGGGCGATCCGGCACATGGAGAAGGGCCGCGTCGTCATCTTCGGCGCCGGCGCCGGACTCCCGTACTTCTCGACCGACACGGTCGCCGCGCAGCGCGCGCTCGAGACGCACGCCGACGTGGTCCTCGTCGCCAAGAACGGCGTGGACGGCGTGTACGACGCCGACCCGCGGACGAACCCCGACGCGAAGAAGCTCGACGCGCTGACCTACCAGGAGGCGCTCCAGCGGGGCCTCAAGGTGGTCGACTCCACCGCGTTCAGCCTCTGCATGGACAACGGCATGCCGATGCAGGTCTTCGGCATGGAGCCCTCGGGCAACGTCGCGAAGGCCATCCGCGGCGCCGAGCTCGGCACGCTCGTCTCGAACTAGACTGACCACTTCCCTCTCTTAAGGAGCTCCCTGTGATCTCGGATGTACTGGCCGACGCGAAGACCAAGATGGGCAAGGCCGTCGAGGTCGCCAAGGAGGACTTCTCCACGGTCCGCACCGGACGCGCGAACCCCGGCATGTTCCAGAAGGTGCTGGTGAGCTACTACGGCACCCCGACGCCGCTGTCGCAGCTCGCCTCGATGCAGAACCAGGAGGCCCGCACGCTCGTCCTGACGCCCTACGACAAGGGCTCGCTGCGCGACATCGAGCAGGCCATCCGGGACATGCCGAACCTCGGCGCGAACCCGACCAACGACGGCACGATCATCCGCGTGACCCTGCCGGAGCTCACCGCCGAGCGCCGCAAGGAGTTCGTCAAGATCGTCCGCACCAAGGCCGAGGACGCCAAGATCGCGGTGCGCAACATCCGCCGCAAGGGCAAGGACGACCTCGACGCGCTGAAGGGCGACATCGGCGACGACGAGCTCTCCCGCGGTGAGAAGGAGCTCGAGGCGCTCACGAAGCAGCACGTCGACGCGATCGACGAGGCGCTCAAGCGCAAGGAATCCGAACTGCTCGAGGTGTAGCGGTGCCCGAGATCCCCGAAGGACCCGAGGGCGGCGAGAAGAGACCGTCTCCGCACGTCCCGGGTGCCCGGGGATCCCGGATGGTCACCCGCGACGCGCTGCGTGCGCGCGCCCAGCAGGGCCGGGCCGACGTCGAGCGCCAGCTCGAGGCGACCCGCGCCCAGCTCGAGGCGACGAACGACCGCCTCACCGCGCGCTCGGGCCGGAACCTCGTGTCGGCGACCGCGATCGGACTCCTCGGCGGCGGCGCGATGGTCGTCAGCCTGCTGCTGGTCAAGGAGCTCTTCATGGTGCTCGCGGGGGTGGCGGTGCTGCTCGCGGCGCTCGAGCTCTCGAACGCCCTGCGCCACGCCGGTCGCGACATCCCGCGCATCCCGACCGGGATCGTGGCGGTCGTCGCCGTGCCGGCCGCCTACTACGGCGGCCTCGGCGCCGCGTGGGCCACGGTCCTCGGCGGATCCGTCCTCGTCGGCCTCTGGCGGCTGGGGGAGCAGCTCTTCCGGCGCACCGCCTCGAGCCGGAGGGACCTCGCCCTCGACATCGGCCTCGGCGCGTTCGTCCAGGGCTACACGACCTTCCTCGGCGCCTTCGCGATCCGTCTCGTCGCCGAGCCCGGCGGCCAGCTCTGGGCGTTCGCGTTCCTGGTGCTCGTGATCGTCGTCGACACCGGCGCCTACGTGAGCGGACTCACCTGGGGCAAGCACCCGATGGCACCGCGGATCAGCCCGAAGAAGACCTGGGAGGGGTTCGCCGGTGCGGCCGTCGCGGGGATCGTCGTCGGCGTCCTGCTCGCCCTGCTGATGCTCGGCCAGCCCTGGTGGGTCGGTGCGGTGTTCGGGGCCGTGGTGCTGCTCACCGCGACGCTCGGCGACCTCGCCGAGTCGCTGATCAAGCGCGACATCGGCATCAAGGACATGAGCTCCTGGCTGCCCGGCCACGGAGGAGTCCTCGACCGGCTGGACTCGATCCTGCCGTCGGCCGCAGCGGCCTACGTGCTGTACTTCCTCTTCGCCCACTGAGCGGGCGCCTCACCGGGGCGTGCCGATTCCGCTCCCGGCGCGCGGCTTGGCATGATGTCGGGATGACCGCTCCCTTCCCCCGAGCCCGCGAGTCCCGTCCCGGCTACGACACGGCCGAGGTCGACTCCTTCCTCGCGTCGGCGCGCGAGGCCTACTCGCAGCTCTCCGGGGGACCGGCGGACCTCCGCGCCGCCGACCTGCGCCACACCGCGTTCACCCTGCGCAAGGGCGGCTACTCCGCGCCCCACGTCGATGCGGCGCTCGAGCGCCTCGAGGACGCCTTCGCCCTGCGGGAGCGCCAGTACGCGATCGCGGCCCGGGGCGAGGAGGCGTGGCTCGCGGACGCGCGGTCGACCGCCCAGGAGATCGTGAACCGGCTGGCCCGCGCTCCCCGCGAGCGGTTCACCCGGGCCGGCGCTCTCACGACGGGCTACAACATCCGCCAGGTCGACGCCTTCGCCGACAGGATCTCCGGCTACTTCCGCGACGGATCGGTGCTGACCGTGGACGACGTGCGGACCGTCTCCTTCGCCCCGCAGCGCGGCGGGTACGCCGAGGCCCAGGTCGACCTGCTGCTCGACACGGTCGTCGACGTGATGCTGGCGGTCCGCTGACCGGAGCCGGATCTGCTGGCCGATCAGGTCATCGTCCGTTATGCTTTCGTAATCGTGGCTCAGCATCCTCAGACCTCCGTCGCCCACACGCCCGCGAACCGCACCAGCGGTCGCCCGGCGGTCCCGCACCAGACCCCGGTGCGGCGCTCCTGGGCTCGGATCCCGGTGACGGTGCTGGCCTTCACGGCGTCCATCGCGTTCGCCATGGTGAACGTCGTCGATCCCTCCAGCGGCGCGGTCGCCTCCCCCTACTACCAGGCCCCGGCGCGCTTCAACGGCGACTCCGCGCAGCGACTCGTCGTCGCGGACGCCGTCGAGCGGACCGTCCAGCGCGACTCGTTCGGCGCCGAGGCGAAGCCGACGCCCACTCCGACCCCGACGCCCACCCCGACCGAGACTCAGACCCCTTCCGCGACCGCCGACGAGGAGGAGTCGGGCTCCGCCGAGGCCGAGACCGCCGCTCCCGTCCAGCGCGCCGCCGCTCCGGATCCCGGATCCGCGAAGGCCATCGCGTACGACATGATCGTGCAGCGCGGCTGGGCCGACAGCGAGTACGACTGCCTCGTCCTCCTCTGGAACCGCGAGTCCGGCTGGAACGTCTACGCCGAGAACAAGTCCAGCGGTGCCTACGGCATCCCGCAGGCACTCCCCGGCAGCAAGATGGCGACGGCCGGCTCCGATTGGGCGACCAACGCGAGCACCCAGATCACCTGGGGCCTCGGCTACATCTCCGGCCGCTACGGCTCGCCCTGCGGCGCCTGGGCCCACTCCGAGTCGGTCGGCTGGTACTGATCGTTCCCCTCCGCTCGGCACCGCGTCCGGCGGGCTGAGGCGCTCGCTACCCTGGTGCCGTGGATTACGCGCTGCTCGGGGTCGTCGGGATCATCACGGTCGTCACCGTCGCGCGGTTCTCGCGCCGCCTCGGGATCGCCGCACCGCTGCTCCTGGTCGTCATCGGTATCGGCGCGTCCTACCTCCCCGGGGTCCCGGACATCGAGGTCGAGCCTGAGCTGATCCTCGCGGGCGTGCTGCCGCCGCTGCTGTACTCGGCCGCGATCCAGGTGCCCCTCACCGACTTCCGGCGGAACCTGCGCTCGATCTTCGGGCTCTCGGTGCTGCTGGTCGTCGTGACCGCCCTCGTGGTGGGCGGCTTCCTCTACCTCGTGTTCCCCGATCTGAGCCTGCCCGCAGCGATCGCTCTGGGCGCCGTCGTGAGCCCGACCGACGCGGTGGCCGCGACCTCGATCGGCAAGAAGCTCGGACTCCCGCCCCGCCTGGTGACGGTGCTCGAGGGCGAGAGCCTCGTGAACGACGCGTCGGCGCTGGTGCTGCTGCGCGCCGCGACGGCTGCGGCGGCCGTGGTCGGCGCCTCCGTCACGACCGACGCGATCGACGTGGGCGAGGTGGGGGTCCTCTTCGTCTACTCCGTCCTGATGGCGATCGTCCTCGGACTGGTGATGGGCGTGCTCACCGTCTTCGTGCGTTCGAAGCTGCGGGACCCGGTGCTCGACACCGCCGTGTCCTTCGCCGTGCCGTTCCTGGCCTACATCCCGGCCGAGGAGCTGGGCGCGTCCGGGGTGCTCGCCGTCGTGGTCACCGGGATCTACACGGGGCACAACAGCGCGCGCTTCCTCTCGCCGCAATCGCGGATCAGCGAGCGGGTGAACTGGCGGACGGCGCAGTTCCTGCTCGAGAACGGCGTCTTCCTGCTCATGGGCGCCGAGATCAAGGCGATCGTCTCCGGGGTCGTGGACCCGGGCGAGTTCGGAGTGGGCACCGCGGTGCTGCTGGGTCTGGCCACCGTGGTCATCCTGATCGTGCTGCGGGCCCTCTTCGTGTGGCCGCTGCTCCTCTGGCTGCGCAGCTCCGGTCGGCGGGCGGAGCGGATCAACCGGCGGCTGGCGGTGGGCCTGATGCGACTGCGCAACAGCGCCACCAGCGATGAGCGCTTCCGGCGGCGGCAGGTGCGAGCGGAGCGGCTCTACCTCCGGCGCGAGACCGATCTGGCCGCGACCACGAGCGAGGCGTTCGGCTGGCGCGGCGGAGTCGTCCTGTCCTGGTCCGGGATGCGCGGCGTGGTCACGCTCGCCGCGGCCCAGTCGCTGCCGGACGAGACTCCCTACCGCTCCCAGCTGATCCTGATCGCCTTCACCGTCGCCGTCGTGACGCTGCTCCTGCAGGGTGCGACGCTCCCCGCGCTGATCCGGCTCACCGGCATCCAGGGCACCGACGGAGAGGCCGACCGCCGCGAGCTCGCGACGCTGCTCGACGAGGTCGCGGCCACGGGCATCCAGGCCCTCCCCGAGGCGGTGGCGGAGCTGCCCGACGGCGAGGCGGGCGAGCGCGTCCTCGAGCGCGTGCGCCGCGACACTCTGACCCGCTCGCAGGTGGCGTGGGAGCAGGTCGGCCGCGCGGAGGACGCGCCCCTCGGCCCGCACGCGCAGTACCTGCGGCTGCGCCGAGCGGTCCTGCTCGCCGAGCGGGAGGCGCTGCTGGACGCACGGGGGCGCGGGGTCTACTCCTCGCGGACGCTGCGGCGGGCGCAACTGATGCTCGACGCCGAGGAGACCCGGCTCGAGATGGACGACAGCTCCCACTGACGGAAGGGGCACGGCGGCGGCCTCCTAGACTGGGGGGATGCCGCGCAGCAACAGACCCCGGGGCGGCCGCCGTGACGACGACGACGAGCAGCGCGACCTCTCGCAGATGCTCGCCGGCTTCCGGCGCACCGAGTCCCACGCCGGTCGGGAGTGGAACGTCCAGCCCGTCTCCGCAGCGCGGGCCGTGAAGAACTACCTCTGCCCGGGCTGCGGGCTCACCATCGACATCGGCCAGCCGCACCTGGTCACCTGGCGGGCCGACGGCGCGCTCGGCGACGCGGCCGATCTGGCCGGCCGCCGCCACTGGCACACGCACTGCTGGAGAATCCGAGGAGCACGATGACCCACGAGATCCGCGGAGGCGTCGTCCTCCCCGCCCGTCGCGAGGACATCGAGCTGCACACGGCTGACGGGCTGACCCTTGTCGGGGAGCTCGCGCTGCCCCTGGAGCGCGAGCCGGTCGCGACCCTGGTCACCCTGCATCCGCTGCCCACCCACGGCGGCTTCATGGACTCGCACATCCTGCGGAAGGCCGCCGCCCGCCTGCCCGCGCTCGCCGACCTGGCGGTCCTCCGCTTCAACACCCGCGGCACCGCGTCGCCGCGCGGCACGAGCGAGGGCGCCTTCGGACACGGCACCGAGGAGCGCGCCGACGTCGCCGCAGCCCTGGCGCTCGTCGCGGACCGCGGACTGCCGCACCCCTGGCTGGTCGGCTGGTCCTTCGGCACCGAGCTCGCGCTGAAGTGGGGGAGGGAGCACCCCGTCGAGGGAGCGATCCTGCTCTCGCCGCCGCTGCACCGCACGAGCGCGGAGGAGGTCGCCGCCTGGGGCGAGGACGGCCGCCCGCTCGTGGCGCTCGTCCCGGAGTTCGACGACTACCTGCGGCCGGAGGCGGCCGCCGAGCGCTTCGCGAGCGTGCCGCAGCTGGACCTCGTCGCCGTGGAGGGCGGGAAGCACCTCTGGGTCGGCGAGGCGCAGACCCGCCGGGTCCTCGACGAGATCGTGCGCGTGGTCGCGCCCGCCTCGTCCCCGCTGCCGACGGAGTGGACGGGCGAGCTCGGCTGAGCCCGCCCGTGCGGCGACCGCCTAGCGGCCGGACGAGTCGCCGTCGGAGCCGCTGCCGTCGGAGTCGGAGTCGTCGCCGTCGCTGTCGTCCGCGAGTCCGTCGATGTGGCCGATGAGCCCGCGCAGTCCGGACACGTAGCCGGCGATCGCGTCGCGCTCGGTGCGGATCTCGTCGAGGCGCCGCTCGGCGGTGTCCATCAGCTCGCGGCTGCGGCGCTCCGCGTCCGCGACGAGCTTCTGCGCCTGGTCGCGCGCGTCGTCGAGGAGGGCGTCGGAGTCGTCCTGGGCCTTCCGGCGCAGTCGCGTCGTGTCGTCGAGGGCGTCGCTGCGGAGGGCGTCCGCCTCGAGGCGCTTGTCGTTCGCGCGTCGGATGGCGTCGGCGAGCTGCAGGTTCGACTCGTCGAGGTAGCGCTGGGTCTGCGCGACGGCCTCCTGGTGGCGGAGCAGGTCGTCGCGGTCGGCCTCCTCGCGGCGCGCGGCGAGCTCGACCACCAGGTCGATCCGGGCCTGCCCGACCTCGCGCGAGAGCGCGGCGGCCTCGTCGGCGGACGCGGCACGCAGGCCCGCCAGCTCGGCGTCGAGCACGGCGACGGCCTCGGCGCGCTCCTGGGTGAGCCGGGTGCGCTGGTCGGCGATCTCGCGCGCGCCCTCGGCGCGGGCGGCCGCGACCTCGGCGTCGAGCGCGGCGCGGGTCGAGAGCACCTCGGCCTCGACCGCCGCGCGCGCCTGGGCGACCTCGGCCTCGACGGCCGCCCGGAGCCGGTCGACCTCGGAGGCGACCTCGGCCCGCAGGAGCTCGTTGGCCTGGGCGAGGCGAGCGGCCTCGGCGCGGGCGACCTCGATCTCGCGGGCGGCGACGGCGCGCATCTCCGCGGCCTCGCGCTCGGCCTCGGAGCGGATCGCGGCGGCCTCGCGCTTCGCGGTGGCGCGGGTCTCGGCGGCCTCGGTCGCCACGGTGCCGCGGATCGCGGCGGCCTCGCGGACGGCGTCCTGGGTCATCACGTCGCGGTCGTCGGCGGCCTTGCCGAGCGTCGCCGCGGCCTGCGCCTCGGACTCGTCGCGGGTCCGGTCCGCACGGCGGCGCGCCTCGGTCACCAGGCGCTCGGCCTCGTCGCGCGCCTCCTGGAGGATGCGGTCGCCGTCGTCGCGGGTCGATCGACGGAGAGCGGAGGCGTCGTTCTCGGCCTGGGCGATGATCCGCTCGGACTGCTCCTCGGCCACGCGCAGGGTGTGCTCGAGCTTGGCGCCCAGGCCGGCGTAGGTGGGAGTGCCGACCTGCTGCAGCTCCTTCTCGAGGCCCTCGATCCGGGAGGACAGGCGCTTCACCTCGCGGCCGCTCTCGGCCGCCTGGGTGTTCGAGTGGATGAGCTCGCGGCGCAGGCCCTGGACGGCCTTGTCGACCTCGTCCCGGTCGTAGCCACGGAACACCTGGGTGAATTCGGCCTCGTCGTTCGCCACGTCGTCTCCTTCAGAGCAGGACCGCGGTGGGGCTCGCGGCACTGGGAAAGTGTATTCAGCAGGGAGGCCGCGGCCGGGGCGACACCCGCACCGCGCGCCGCTCGGGCCGCACTCTCGGCTTCTCCCGGGCATCGGAGCGAGGGCATCGGCTATCGTGGACTGTCTTTGTCTGTTGCCGTCGCGCCCCGGTCCGGCTGCGTACCCCGAGCCGGCCCCGGCCGTCACCCCGATCCGGCAACGCAGGAGGAGTACTTTCGTGCGGTTCGTCTTCGCCATCATCGCCACCGTCATCGCTGCCGCGATGATCGTGCTCGGCATCGGTCAGCGGACGGTCTGGGCTCCTCCGGAGTCCCTCACCGCCGAGACCGCGCTCGACTCCTCCGCTCCCTACGCGGTGATCGACGGCAGCACCCTGGGCGCCAACCCGGGACGCCAGACGATCACGGTCGAGGGCAGCGGCGACCTCGTCGTCGCCTACGCACCGACCTCCGACGTGCTGGGCTGGGTGGGCGGCTCGAGCTACGACGCCATCGGCTACGAGCGCGCCGACGACACCCTCACCTCCGCGGAGGAGACGGGCGAGCGCGTCCAGCTCTCCTCCGACGTCGAGACCGCCGACGCGGCGGTCGTCGATCCGCGCGGCTCCGACCTCTGGCTCGAGGAGTTCGAGGGGAGCGGCAGCGTGACCCTGGCGCTCGACGTGCCGGAGGACGTCTCCATCCTCATCGCGAGCGACGGCACCGCGCCGGCAGCCGACTCCGTGCGCGTCAGCTGGCCCGTGGACACCGCGACGCCCCTCGCCGGCCCGCTGCTGCTCGGAGGAGCCGTGTTCCTCCTCCTCGGGCTCGTCCTCTACATCTGGGCCTTCGTCCACCTGCGCCACCAGCACGGCCCGCGCCGGAAGGGACCGCAGGGCCGGATCCCCCGCGGTGCCCGCCGCCCCCGGCCGCGTGCCGGGGTCCAGGCCTCCACGGCGTCGCCGGCGCCCTCGCGCCGCCGTGCCGCCCTGGTGCTGCCCGTCGTCCTCGGGACGACCGTCCTCCTCTCCGGCTGCAGCTCCGACTACTGGCCTGATCTCGCCGCGGGCGCGAGCGAGGCGCCGACCGCGTCCGCCACGGCGACCGCGGGGGCAGAGCCGGTCTCGGCCGAGCCGACCCCCGTGGTCACCACGCAGCAGGCGGAGGCCGTCGTCGCCGAGGTCGCCGACGTCGCATCGCGCGCCGACGCCGCCCGGGACGCAGGGATCCTGGCCGAGCGCTTCCAGGGCGAGGCGCTCACCGAGCGCACCACCAACTACGACGTCGTCGCCAAGGGCGGGACGATCGACCCCCCGCAGACGATCCCGGCCTCCCCGGTGAGCCTGGTGCTCCCGCAGGACACGGAGTCGTGGCCGCGTTTGGTCACCGCCGTCGTGCAGAACTCGACGGACACCACCCAGGCCCCGATCGCGCTGATGATGAGCCAGGCGAGCCCGCGCGTCGACTACAAGGTCGACTACGCCATCTCGCTCGAGGCCAACGCGCGCATCCCCGACGTCGCGCCCGTCACCGTCGGCACGTCGATCGTGGCGCCCGACTCGCGCCTGATGAAGCTCGCCCCGCAGACCGTCGGCTCCGCGTACGCGGACGTGCTCGCCAACGGCGACTCGAGCCAGTACGCCGAGCTCTTCGCGGCCGACGGCGACACCCTCCGGGGGCAGGTCGGCGTCGACAAGAAGAACGCCGACCGCGAGGCGCTGCCGGACACCGCCTCGATCGAGTTCTCGAACGCCGCCGGCACGTCGCCGACGATCGCGCTCGCGACGAACGACTCGGGGGCCCTCGTCGCCGCGAGCATCGCCGAGACGTCGACCGTCCGCCCCACTGCCGAGGGCTCGACCGTCTCGACCTCCGGCGCCTCGCAGACCCTGCTGGGCACGGACAAGTCGACGACCGGCATCGAGACCACCTACGGATACCAACTGCTGTTCTACGTACCGCCCGTCGGATCGGAGGAGAAGATCGTGATGCTCGGATGGAGCCAGGGACTCGTCTCGGTGGTGCAGCTGCCGTGAGCACCGTCCCGCCCCTGCCCGGAAACCTCCGCGGCGCCGTCGACCTCTCGTCGCTGGTGAACCGCCGCACCCCGCCCGCCGCCTCCGCCGGCGCCCCGGCCGCGCCCGCCGCTCCCGGAGGCGCGCCCGGCGCGAATCCGCTGCTGCTGACCGCCGGCGACGCCGAGTTCGACCAGGTGGTCCAGCTCTCGTCGCGCGTGCCGGTGATCGTCGACCTGCGCGGCTCCTGGTCGGACCAGAGCCAGAGCATGACCGCGCTGCTCGAGAAGGCCGTCGTCTCGTACGCCGGCGCGTTCGTGCTCGTCGGGGTCGATGTGGAGTCGAGCCCGCAGCTGGCGCAGGCGTTCCAGGTGCAGTCCGTGCCGACGGTCGCCGCGATCATCGGCGGCCGCCCGGTGCCCCTGTTCAGCGGCCTCGTCGCCGAGGAGCAGCTGCGCGACCTGCTCGAGCAGGTCCTCCAGCTCGCCGCTCAGAACGGTGTGACGGGCACAGTGCCGGTGGAGGGAGCCGCTCCCGCCGAGGGCGGCGAGCCCGAGCCCGAGCCGCTGCCGCCGCACCACCAGGAGGCCTACGACGCGATCGACCGGGGCGACTACGCCGCGGCGATCACCGAGTACGAGACCGCCATCGCGCAGAACCCGCGCGACGACCTCGCCGTCGCCGGTCTCGCCCAGGTGCGGCTGCTGGCCCGCCTCCAGGGCCGCACGCTCGACGACATCCGCTCGACCGCCGCAGCCGAGCCGTCGAACCTCGACGCGCAGCTCGCCGTCGCCGACCTGGACGTCTCGGGCGGCCACGTCGAGGACGCCTTCGACCGGCTGCTCTCGATGTTCCCGCGCCTCGACGCCGAGGGGAAGGCCGCCGTCCGGGCGCGCCTCCTGGAGCTCTTCGAGATCGTCGGTCAGACCGACCCGCGCGTCAACAAGGCTCGGGCCCGGCTCACCGGCCTGCTCTACTGACGCCGGCCGGAACGCCGAGAGGCCGCCCGCTCGCGACGATCGTCGCGGCGGGCGGCCTCTTCCGTGCGGGGACCGATCAGTCGGCGGGTCGCAGGTAGAGCACGGCCAGCGGGGGCAGGACCAGCTCGGCGGAAGCCGGGCGGCCGGCCCACGGCTCCTCGCGAGCCTCGACCGCTCCGAAGTTCCCGACTCCGCTGCCGCCGTAGATCTCGGCGTCCGTGTTGACGAGCTCCTCCCAGCGGCCGGCCGTGGGCAGGCTCACGCGGTAGCCGTGCACGGGCGAACCCGAGAAGTTGGCGATGACGGCGATCGGGCGACCCTCGCTGTCCTTGCGCAGGAACGAGACGACGTTGGCCGCCGCCGCGCCGCCGTCGATCCACTCGAAGCCCGACTGCTCGTGGTCGAGCTCCCAGAGCGACGGCGAGTCGCGGTACACGCGGTTCAGCTGACCGACGAGGCTCCAGAGACCGCGGTGGCTCGGCTGATCGAGGATCCACCAGTCCAGGCCCCGCTCCTCGCTCCACTCGGAGTACTGGCCGAACTCCTGGCCCATGAAGAGCAGCTGCTTGCCGGGGTGGGCCCACATGAAGGCGAGGTAGGCGCGCACGTTCGCGAGCTGCTGCCAGTGGTCGCCCGGCATCTTCTGGATCAGCGAGCCCTTGCCGTGCACGACCTCGTCGTGGCTGATCGGCAGGACGAACTTCTCGCTGAAGGCGTAGACGAACGAGAAGGTGATCTCGCCCAGGTGGTACTGGCGCCAGAGCGGGTCGTTCGCCATGTAGTCGAGCGAGTCGTGCATCCAGCCCATGTTCCACTTGAGCCCGAAGCCGAGGCCGCCGGAGCTGGTGGGCTGGGTGACGCCGGGCCAGCTCGTCGACTCCTCGGCGATCATCATGATGCCGGGGTGCAGCTTGTAGGCCGTGGCGTTGACCTCCTGGAGGAAGCTGATCGCCTCGAGGTGCTCGCGTCCGCCGTACTGATTCGGCAGCCACTCGCCCTCCTTGCGGGAGTAGTCGAGGTAGAGCATCGAGGCGACGGCGTCCACCCGCAGGGCGTCGACGTGGAACTCCTCGAGCCAGAACAGGGCGTTCGCGACGAGGAAGTTGCGCACCTGGGTGTGCCCGAAGTCGAAGACGTAGGTGCCCCAGTCCATCTGCTCGCCGCGGCGCCAGTCCGGGTGCTCGTAGAGCGGCTCGCCGTCGAAGCGGGCGAGGGCGAAGTCGTCCTTGGGGAAGTGCCCCGGCACCCAGTCGACGATGACGCCGATGCCGGCCTGGTGCAGACGGTCGATCAGGTACTTGAGGTCGTCGGCCGTGCCGAAGCGGCTCGAGGCGGCGTAGTAGCCGGTGACCTGGTAGCCCCAGGAGCCGCCGAACGGGTGCTCGGCGAGCGGCATGAACTCCACGTGCGTGAAGCCCAGCTCGGTGACGTACTCGATCAGCGGGTCCGCGAGGTCGCGGTAGCCCAGTCCCGGACGCCAGGAGCCGAGGTGCATCTCGTAGACGCTGAGCGGCTGCGTGTGCGGATCGACCGAGGCTCGCTTCTCCATCCAGCCGGAATCGCCCCACTGGTGGTGCGAGACGGGGACCTTCGAGGCGGTTGCAGGCGGCACCTCCGTGGCGCGGGCCATCGGGTCGGCCTTGCGGACCCAGTGGCCGTCGCGCGAGAGCAGGTCGAACTTGTAGGAGGCTCCGGGCTCGACGCCCGGGACGAAGATCTCCCAGACCCCGGTCGTCCCGAGGTTGCGGAGGGAGTGGCCCTCGCCGTTCCAGTCGTTGAAGTCGCCGACGACACGAGCGGCCTGGGCGTGCGGGGCCCAGACGGCGAAGCTCGTGCCCCAGACCCCCTCGTGCTCGCGGTGGCGGGCACCGAGCGCCTCCCAGAGGCGCTCGTGGCGGCCCTCGCCGATGAGGTAGAGGTCGAAGTCGCCGACCGTCTTCGAGAACCGGTAGGGGTCCTCCGCGGTCCACTCGCCGCCACCGCCGTAGCGGGCCTCGACCGTGTACGCCTGCGGACCGAGGACGTGGAAGCCCTGCCAGATCCCGTCGCTGAGGTGGCTCAGCTCGACGCGGGCGCCGGTGGCGAGCACCACGGCGACCTTCTCGGCGAGCGGGCGGCGCACGCGGACGACCGTCACCGGGTCGGAGACGCCGGGGGCCGCGACGAGGTGCTGGCCCAGGACGTCGTGGGGGAGCGCGTTGCTGCCGGTGGCGAGCTGCTGCAGCACCCACTCGGGGATGTCGGGCAGCGCGATCGCAGCGGTGCCGTCGACGGGGCCCGAAGCGGAGGCGGGTTCCGCGGTCGTCTCGGCGGGGCCGGCGGTCGTCTCAAAGCGCGCGGCACTGTCGGCTGCGACGGAATCGGCGGCGTCCGTGTCGTCAGGCAGGTCGCCCTCGGCCCCGCTGCCGACCGGAGCGGACTCCGCGTCGTCGGCGTCGGGCTCGACGGTCACGGCGTCGTCGGCCGCGACCGGCTGAGGCGCCTCCGGGACCGTCCCGACCGCGTAGCTGCGCGCGTTCTCGCCGTCCGCTCCGGGGTGCTGTCGAACGTCGGGCGCCGCGTCGGCGACGTGCGCGCCGTGGCCGGAGGTGGTCGCCGAGCTGGTGCCGGTCGTCGGGACCGTCTCGGCGTGCGCGCCGAGGCCCGCCTCCTCGGCCGGGCTCGTACCCTCGGGGGTGGTTCCGCTCATCGCTCGTCCGCCTTCACGCTCAGGATGTGCACGGGCTCGACGAACGAGTCGAGCCGCACGTAGTCGTCGCTGCCCCAGGTCCAGACGGCGCCGGTGATCAGGTCCTCGACCTCGAAGGTCGCGCTCCAGTCGAGCCCGATCGCGGGCAGGTCGAGGTGGACCGTGGTCTCGCGGGCCGAATGCGGGTCGGTGTTGACGACGACGATGATCGTGTCGTCGGTCCCGGTACCCGTGAACGCGGCCTGCAGGTGCTTGGAGTAGACGAGGATCGCGTCGTCGTCGCTGCCGTGCACGTGCAGGTTCCTCAGCTGCCCGAGCGCGGGGTGCGAGCGCCGGATCTCGTTGAGTCGCGTGATGTACGGCGCCAGCGAGCGGCCCGACTCCTCGGCGCCGGCCCAGTCGCGCGTCTTGTACTCGTACTTCTCGTTGTCGATGTTCTCCTCGGCGCCGGGGCGAGCGACGTTCTCGACCAGTTCGTAGCCGGCGTAGACCCCCCACAGCGGCGACGCGGTCGCGGCCAGGGCCGCCCGTACCTTGTACGCCGAGCGGCCGCCGTACTGGAGGTACTCGGTGAGGATGTCCGGAGTGTTCACGAAGAGGTTCGGCCGCATGTAGTCGGCCGTCTCGTGGGAGATGCTCGTGAAGAACTCGCCGAGCTCCTCCTTGGTGTTGCGCCAGGTGAAGTACGAGTACGACTGCTGGAAGCCGACCTTGCCGAGTGCGCGCATGATCGCGGGGCGGGTGAACGCCTCCGCGAGGAAGACGACCTCGGGGTGCTCGGCGTTGACCTCGTGGATGATCCACTCCCAGAAGTCGAGCGGCTTCGTGTGGGGGTTGTCGACGCGGAAGATCCGCACGCCCAGGTCGATCCAGTGCTGCAGGACCCGCAGCGACTCCTGACGGATGCCCTCGGGGTCGTTGTCGAAGTTGATCGGGTAGATGTCCTGGTACTTCTTCGGCGGGTTCTCGGCGTAGGCGATCGAGCCGTCGGGGAGCGTCGTGAACCACTCGGGGTGGCTGGTGACCCAGGGGTGGTCGGGCGAGGCCTGCAGGGCGAAGTCGAAGGCGAGCTCGAGGCCCGCGGCCTCGACCGCGGCGTGGAAGGCGCGGAAGTCGTCCTCGGTACCCAGGTCCGGGTGGATCGCGTCGTGCCCGCCCTCGGCCGAGCCGATCGCCCACGGCGAGCCGGGATCGTTCTCGCCGGCGTCGAGGGTGTTGTTCGGGCCCTTGCGGAAGGAGCGGCCGATGGGGTGGATCGGCGGCAGGTAGAGCACGTCGAAGCCCATTGCGGCCACAGCGGGGAGGCGGTCGATCGCGGTGCGGAAGGATCCGCTGGTCACGGTCCCGTCCTCGTGGCGCACGGCGCCCTCGGAGCGGGGGAAGAACTCGTACCAGGCGCCGACGCCGGCGCGGGTGCGCTCGACGTGGACGGTGCGCGGCTCCGAGACGCTCGTGAGGCTCATCACCGGGCGGGCGTCGAGCGCGCCGTGGACGGCGGGACCGGTCGCCGCGGCGAGGCGTTCCTCGGCGCTCAGCGTGGTGTCGCCGACGCGGGCGGCGGTGTCGGAGAGCAGGCTGCGCTCGCCCTCGGGCCGCGCGGAGTCGTCGGCGCCGCTGCGCAGCAGACCCTCGCCGATGGCGAAGGTGACGT
Source organism: Rathayibacter sp. AY1F4 (assembly GCF_002931775.1). Taxonomy (NCBI): domain Bacteria; kingdom Bacillati; phylum Actinomycetota; class Actinomycetes; order Micrococcales; family Microbacteriaceae; genus Rathayibacter; species Rathayibacter sp. AY1F4. The sequence goes on along the minus strand of NZ_PSVE01000007.1, from coordinate 125,325 downwards.
CGATGTCCAGGCCGGCCGGGATCTTGACCTCGGCCGTGTGGAGCCAGGTCGCCCAGTCGTCGGCGTAGGCGCGGATGCGGTAGCTCCAGTCGCCCTCCTCGTCGAGGGCCACGAGACGGCCGTAGCGGTCGGTGCCGGTCGCGAGGAGCGACATGCGGTGCTCCGACTCGGCCCCGGACGGCGAGCGCAGCAGGAGGTCGACGCCGATGAGGTCGTGCCCCTCGCGGAAGGCCGTGGCGGCGAAGGGGACGACCTCGCCGACGAACGCCTTCGCCGGCCAGCGGTCGTCCTCGAGCCGGGGCTGCGGGTCGATGATCGGCAGGCGCTCGGCGCGGACGCGGTAGCCGCTCCCGGTCGTCGCGGGCGCCGGCGACGCGTCGGGTGCGTCCGCGGTCACCGGGGCGCCCGGAGCACTGTCGGCCGCGGGGGGAGCAGGAGTCGCCTCGGGGGCGGCGGCGGGCGCCGGAGCGGCCGTCTCGGGAGGCGCCGACGCCTCCTGGGGTGCGCGTCCGCGACCCGCTCGCCGTGCGTCCTTGCCGTTCTGAGCCTTGCCGAAAGGTATCTGAGCCACGTCACGACAGTAGCGACCGGCGGCGGCTCGCACACGACGCTTGCGCCCGCGCTCGGGCCTGTGCAAACGAGCCCGGGGAGCGCGCGCCGGCGCGTCGAGGCGGGTCCGCGTCCCGCCGATCCGCGGTGGCCGGGGTCCGCTAGGGTGACCGAGCGCGACCGCCCCGGTGCTCCGCGACCGGGCGCTCCGGGGTCCGCAGAGAGTCGAGGGGTGCCGTGAAGGCGATCCGCCGCTTCATCGTCCGCTCCGTCCTCCCGCCCGAGCTCTCGGCTCTGGGCGATCTGGCGGGCAATCTGCGCTGGGCCTGGCACGAGCCCGCCCGGCGCTTGTTCGAGCGGGTCGATCCGGAGCTGTGGCGGAGCGGGGGAGCGGACCCCACCGCCCTGCTCGGAGCGGTGAGCCCCGAGCGCCTCGCCGAGCTGGCGGGGGACCAGGGCTTCGTCGACGAGGCGTGGCGCCTCCGCGACGAGCTGGAGCGCTACCGCACCGAGCCGCGGTGGTACCAGTCGCTGCCGGAGTCCGCCCCGCGCTCGATCGCCTACTTCTCGCCGGAGTTCGGGATCGCGGCGGCGCTGCCCCAGTACTCCGGCGGACTCGGCATCCTCGCCGGCGACCACCTGAAGGCCTCCTCGGACCTGGGCGTGCCGCTCACCGGCGTGGGCCTCTTCTACCGGTCGGGCTACTTCTCGCAGAAGCTCTCCGCCGACGGATGGCAGCTCGAGTCCTACCCCTCGCTCGATCCGGACGGGCTGCCGCTGCGCGTCGTCCGTCTCGCCGACGGCTCGCCCGCCCGCATCGTGCTGGCGCTCCCCGAGGGACGCGCGCTCTACGCCCGGGTCTGGCGCGCGGAGGTCGGCCGGGTGACCCTCCTCCTGCTCGACACCGACATCCCCGAGAACGAGGACTCGCTCCGTTCCGTCACCGACCGCCTCTACGGCGGCGGGGGCGAGCACCGCCTGCTGCAGGAGCTGCTGCTGGGCATCGGCGGGGTCCGCGCGCTCGAACTCTGGGCCGAGGTCTCGGGCGGCGTCCTCCCGGAGGTGTTCCACACCAACGAGGGGCACGCCGGCTTCCAGGGGCTCGAGCGCATCTCCGGCCTGATCGGCGCGGGCCTCGACTTCGACCAGGCTCTCCAGGTGGTGCGGGCGAGCACGGTCTTCACCACGCACACTCCGGTGCCGGCGGGCATCGACCGCTTCGACCGCGGGATGATCGAGGAGTACTTCTCCACGGAGCTGCTCCCGGGCGTGCAGGTCGAGGACGTGCTCGCGCTGGGCGCCGAGCCGGGGGACTCCGGGACGGCGTTCAACATGGCGTACATGGGCCTGCGGCTCGCGCAGCGCTCCAACGGCGTCTCGACGCTGCACGGCGAGGTCAGCCGATCGATGTTCTCGAGCCTCTGGCCCGGCTTCGAGACGGCGGAGGTGCCGATCGGCTCGGTGACGAACGGCGTCCACGCGGCCACCTGGACCGATCCGATCCTCCGGCGGCTCGCGGAGGAGCGGCTCGGCACCGACGACACGACGCGGGCCGACTGGGCCTCGGGTGCGCTCGGCGACACCGAGCTGTGGGCCGCGCGCCGGGCCATGCGGGAGCAGCTGGTGCGGGACGCCCGCCGCCGGGCCGCCCGCTCCTGGCGCGAGCAGAACCCGGGCGGCCTCCCGCCGGCCTGGCTCGACGAGCTGCTGGACCCGGACGTGCTCACCATCGGCTTCGCACGGCGGGTGCCGACCTACAAGCGGCTGACCCTGATGCTCCACGACCCCGAGCGTCTGCGGGCGCTGCTCACCCACCCGCAGCACCCGATCCAGATCGTCATCGCGGGCAAGTCCCACCCGGCCGACGAGGAGGGGAAGCGCCTGATCCAGCGGCTCGTCCGCTTCGCGCAGGAGCCGGACGTGCGCCGCAGGATCGTCTTCCTGCCGGACTACGACATCGCGATGGCGCAGCTGCTCTACCCGGGCACCGACGTCTGGCTCAACAATCCGCTGCGCCCGCTCGAGGCGTGCGGCACCTCGGGGATGAAGGCGGCGCTCAACGGCTCGCTCAACCTCTCGATCCTCGACGGCTGGTGGAACGAGTACTTCGACGGCGAGAACGGCTGGGCGATCCCCTCCTCCGACCGCGCGCTCGACCCGGAGGCCCGCGACACGCTCGAGGCCGAGGCGCTCTACGAGCTGCTCGAGACCGAGGTCGTGCCGCGCTACTACGAGCGTGACCACGACGGCGTGCCCCGGCGGTGGGTGCGCTCGATCCGGCACACCCTCGCGACCCTCTCGCCCGAGCTCTCCGCCGAGCGGATGGTGCGCCAGTACGTCGAGGCGCTCTACTCGCCGGCCGCCGAGGCAGGGCGCGCCGTCGCCGCCGACCACTTCGAGCCGGCCAAGGAGCTGGCGACCTGGAAGCGGCGGGTCCGCGCCGGCTGGCCCGGGGTCGCGGTCGCGTCCGTCGAGTCCGGCGGGATCGACGCGGTGCCCCAGCGCGGGGACCGGCTCGCCGTGCGGGCGGGCGTGCGCCTGGGCGAGCTCTCGCCGGCGGACGTCTCGGTCGAGGTCGTGTACGGGACGACGTCCGCTGACGGCTCGCTCACCGAGGTCCGCCACCACGAGCTCGAGGTGGTCGAGGAGTCGGGTGCAGTGGTGCCGGCCGACGCGGTCGGGCGCGTGCCCTACGCCGGAGTGGTCACCCTCGACCGCAGCGGCTCCTTCGGCTACACCGTCCGCGTCGTGCCGCGGCACCCCCTCCTGGCCCGCTCCGCCGAGCTGGGCCTGGCCGCCGCCGCCGGCTGACCCCGCCCGGTCCCTCTCCGCGAGATGCCGCTCCGGTGCGCCTTCCTCGGCGCCTCGCGGACCGGGACGGGGTCTCGCGGGAGGAGGACGGCGCCCGGAGGAGGACGGCGGGGGAGCAGGGGTCAGCGCGCGATGTCGGCGAGGAGGGCGGCCGTCGCGGCGACGAGGTCGGCGGGGGCGAGCTCGATGTCGAAGCCCCGGCGCCCGCCCGACACGAGCACCGTGTCGTGGAGCTCGACGGTCTCGTCGATCACGGTGCGGTGCCGCGTCCTCTGCCCGAGCGGCGAGATGCCGCCGAGCACGTAGCCGGTCCGGCGCTGGGCCAGCGCGGGGTCGGCCATCGCCGCCCGCCTGCCTCCGACCGCGGCCGCGAGCTCCTTCAGCCCGAGCGAGCCGGTGACGGGCACGACGCCCACCACGAGCTCGCCGTCCACATCGACCATCAGGGTCTTGAACACGCGCTCCGGCTCGACGCCGAGCGCCTCGGCCGCCTCGAGCCCGTAGCGCGTCGTGGCCGGGTCGTGCCGGTACTGGCGGGGAGTGAAGGGGACGCCCGCCGCCGTCAGCGCGACGGTCGCCGGGGTCCCCGGCCCGCTCCGCGCCATCAGGCGTCCTGCTCGGCCGCCGGCCCGTGCGCGGCGAAGAGCTGCATCGAGGTGCCGGCCACGCGGATGACCTGCCCCGGCTCGAACGACTCGCCGTGCTCCAGCGGCTCCGGCTCCTCGCTGTTCCACAGGCGCGTGTAGCCGGTGACCCCCTCGCCGTCGGCGAGCACGACCGTGGTGTCCTGCTCGACGCCGTGCACCACCAGCAGGACGCGGTCCGGCTCGCCCTCGACCGGCGTCGAGGCCGCGAGGTACTGCAGCGTCCGGTTGGCGGCGGAGGTCCAGTCGTGCTCGCTCATCCCGCGCCCGTGGGCGTCGAACCACGTCATGGTCGTGGCGCCCGGCTCGCTCGCGTCGCCGCTGCCGTAGCGGGAGGGACGCAGCGCCGGGTGCTCGCGCCGCAGGCGCAGCAGGGTGCGCGTGTGCGCGCGGAGCGCGAGCTGCCAGTCGGCCAGGCCCTCCCAGCGCACCCAGGTCAGGTCCGAGTCCTGGCAGTAGGCGTTGTTGTTGCCGCGCTGGCTGCGCCCGGTCTCGTCGCCCGCCGTGATCATCGGCACGCCGGCCGACAGCAGCAGGGTGCCGAGGAGGTTCCGCATCGCCTTGCGCCGCGCCAGCGTGATCCGCTCGTCGGTGGTGGGGCCCTCGAAGCCGTGGTTGAAGGAGCGGTTGGTGTCGGCTCCGTCGCGGTTCGACTCGCCGTTGCCGATGTTGTGCTTGACGTTGTACGAGACGAGGTCCGCCAGCGTGAAGCCGTCGTGCGCGGTGACGAAGTTGACCGAAGCGAGGGGTCCCCGCTCCGCCGAGAAGGTGTTGGAGGAGCCCGAGAGCCGGGTCGCGAAGCCGCCGATGCCGACGGGGGCCGTGCCGGCGCGGCGGGCGTAGTCGATGTCCGAGAGCCAGAAGTTGCGGGCGCGGTCGCGGTAGCGGTCGTTCCACTCCGACCACCCGGTCGGGAAGTTCCCCGTCTGCCAGCCGCCCATGCCGACGTCCCAGGGCTCGGCGATCATCTTCACGCCGGCCAGCGCCGGATCCTCGACCGCGGCCCGCAGCAGCGGGTGGTCGCTCCGGAAGTGCGCGATCTCGTCCCGGCCGAGGGTCGCGGCCAGGTCGAGCCGGAAGCCGTCGATCCCGACCTCGCCCGACCAGTAGCGCATCGAGTCCAGCGCGAGGCGCTGCGCCGCGGGCCGGCCGAAGTCGATCGTGTTCCCGCAGCCGGTGACGTCCACGTAGTGGCCCTCGGGCGTCTGGCGGTACCAGCCGGCGTCGTCGATCCCGCGCAGGCTCGACATCGGCCCGCCCGGCCCCTCCTCGGCGGTGTGGTTGTAGACCACGTCCAGGATCACCTCGAGGCCGGCCTCGTGAAGGAGCTTCACCATCCCCTTGAACTCGCGGAGCACCGCGGTCGGTCCGCCGCGCTGCGCGGTGGAGGAGGCGTACGCGGCGTGCGGGGCGAAGAAGTTCAGCGTGTTGTAGCCCCAGTAGTTGGTCAGCCCCTGCCGCAGCAGGCGCTGCTCCGACACGAACGCGTGCACGGGCAGCAGCTCGACCGCCGTCACGCCCAGATCGAGCAGCGCCGAGACCGTCGACTCGTGCGCCAGGCCGGCGTAGGTGCCGCGCAGCTCCACGGGCAGCGCCGGGTTCAGCCGGGTCAGCCCCTTCACATGCGCCTCGTAGATCACGGTGCGGTCCATCGGGGTGCCGGGCCGGGAGGAGGAGCCCCAGTCGAACGCGTCGTCCACGACGACCGAGCGCCACTCGTTCTCCGCCACCCGGTGCAGGCCCCGGGAGTACGGCTCCAGCAGGGCCCGGCGGGGGTCGAACCGGTGTCGGGGGCCCGTCGGCCCGTCGACGCGCAGGGCGTAGCGGCGGCCGGGGGCCAGCAGATCGGAGCGCGCGGACCAGACCGCGGCGTCGTCGCGCGCCAGCGGGACCGTGCGGGTCACCCAGGTCGGATCCTTCTCGTCGTACAGCAGGAGATCGACGGCGCTCGCGCTCTCGGACCAGACCCGAAGCTCACCGCCCTGATCGTCCACGGTCACGCCGAGCCGGGCCAGGGGATCGTGAGAGGTCATGCGACTTACAGTAGTGACGGGCACCGGCTCCCTCCGTGCCCCCGACGCGGGACGAAGGGCTGCTGTGATCTACCTCGACCACGCCGCGACCACCCCGCTGCGCGCCTCGGCGCTCGCCGCGTTCGCGGAGGCGTCCGCCCACGGCGGCAATCCCTCCTCCGTTCACGGCTCCGGCCAGGAGGCGCGCCGTCGGCTGGAGGACGCCCGGTCGGCGCTCGCCGGGGTGCTCGACTGCGAGCCGATCGAGGTGATCCTCACCGCCGGCGGCACCGAGGCGGTCAACCTCGGGATCAAGGGCCTCTACTGGCAGCGCCGGAGCGAGGACCCGGCCCGCGTCCGAGTCCTGGTCGCCGAGGGGGAGCACCACGCGACGCTCGACTCCGCCGCCTGGCTCGCCGAGCACGAGGGCGCCGTCCTCGAGTGGCTGCCTCTCGACGACGAGGGCACCCTGCGGCCGGAGGCGCTCGCCGCGGCGCTGGAGGAGGACCCCGGCTCGGTCGCCCTGGTCACGGTGCTCTGGGTCAACAACGAGATCGGGACGATCAATCCGATCGCCGAGCTGGCGGCGGCGTGCGCCCGCGCCGGCGTCCCCCTCCACGTCGACGCGGTCGCCGCCCTCGGGCACGTGCCGCTGCGGATCGCCGAGATCCGCCGCGCCTCCGGCTCCGGGCGCGGCGCGGGACTGGCCGCCGTCAGCGTCTCGGGTCACAAGGTCGGCGGGCCGATCGCGACCGGTGCGCTCGTGCTCGCCCGCGACGCCCGCGTGGTCCCGGTGCTGCACGGAGGCGGACAGCAGCGGGGCGTCCGCTCCGGCACCCAGGACGTGCCCGGCGCTGCGGCCTTCGCTGCCGCCGCGGTCGAGGCGGACGCCGAGCTGTCGGCGGAGGCGCAGCGCCTGGCCGCCCTGCGCGATCGGCTCGTCGCGGGCGTCCTCGCCGCCGTGCCGGGGGCGACCCTGACCGGGCCCGCCCTCGACTCCGGACGCCGGGTCGCCAACAACGCGCACCTCGCCTTCCCCGGTGCGCAGGGCGACTCCCTCCTCTTCCTCCTCGACACCGCGGGCGTCTCCGTCTCGACCGGGTCCGCCTGCACGGCGGGGATCCCGGAGCCCTCGCACGTGGTCCTCGCGCTCGGCCGGAGCGAGGACGAGGCCCGCGGGGTGCTCCGGATGACGCTCGGCCACACCTCGACCGATGCGGACGTCGACGCCCTCCTGGCCGCGCTGCCCGGCGCCTACGCCCGCGCCGCCCGAGCCGGACTGTCGAACCGCGCGGTGCTGCCCGCCTGAACCCCTGCCGGCCGCGCCCGCGGGAAACGTAGACTCGCACGGTGAAGGTTCTGGCGGCGATGAGCGGTGGAGTGGACTCGGCGGTGGCCGCGGCCCGCGCGGTGGAGGCGGGGCACGACGTGGTGGGCGTGCACCTCGCCCTGAGCAGGATGCCCGGCACGCTGCGTACCGGCAGCCGGGGGTGCTGCACGATCGAGGACTCGATGGACGCGCAGCGCGCCGCGAACGTCCTCGGCATCCCGTACTACGTGTGGGACTTCTCCGAGCGGTTCAAGCTGGACGTCGTCGACGACTTCGTCGCCGAGTACTCGGCGGGCCGCACCCCGAACCCCTGCATGCGCTGCAACGAGCGGATCAAGTTCGCCGCCCTGCTCGAGAAGGCTCTCGACCTCGGCTTCGACGCGGTCTGCACCGGCCACTACGCCTCCCTCCGCACCGCCGCCGACGGCTCCCCGGAGCTCCACCGCGCGAGTGACGAGGCGAAGGACCAGTCCTACGTCCTCGGCGTGCTGACGGAGCAGCAGCTGCGGCACTCGATGTTCCCGCTCGGCTCCACGCCGTCCAAGGCGATCGTGCGCGCGGAGGCGGCGGAGCGGGGCCTCAGCGTCGCGAGCAAGCCCGACAGCTACGACATCTGCTTCATCCCCGACGGCGACACCCGCGGCTGGCTCGCCGAGCGCGTCGCCCCCGAGACCGGAGCGGTCGTCGATCGGGACGGCGCGGTGGTCGGCTCCCACGAGGGCACCCACGGGTACACGGTGGGCCAGCGCCGGGGCCTGCACCTCGGCGTCCCCGCGCCCGACGGACGGCCCCGCTTCGTCCTGGAGGTGCGGCCGGTGAGCAACGAGGTCGTGGTCGGTCCGCGCGAGGCTCTGCGCATCGGCGAGATCGCCGGCGAGCGGTTCACCTGGGCGGGCGCCGCTCCCGAGGACGCGGACGCGCCCTTCCGCTGCGACGTCCAGATCCGCGCGCACGCCGACCCGGTCCCCGCCTCCGCGGTGGTGTCGCACGTCGATGGCAGGGTGGAGCTCGTGATCACTCCGGACTCGCCGCTCGACGGCGTCGCCCCCGGCCAGACGGCCGTCGTCTACCTCGGCACCCGCGTGCTGGGCCAGTGCACGATCGACCGCACGGTCGCGGCCGACGCCGCGGTGCTCCTGTGAGCGCCGTCGAGCCCGCCGCCCGCGTCGAGGAGCTGCGGGCGCGGATCCGGTCGGCGAGCGACGACTACTACGCGGCCGACTCCTCGCCGCTGTCCGACGCCGAGTACGACGCCCTGGTGCGCGAGCTCGCCGCGCTCGAGGCCGAGCACCCCGAGCTCGCCGCCGAGGACTCGCCGACGCGGACCGTCGGCGGGATCGTCGGAGCGGGCCTCGCCCCGATCGACCACGCCGAGCGGATGCTCTCCCTCGACAACGTGTTCTCGGCCGAGGAGCTGCGCGAGTGGTGCGAGAAGACGGTGGCCTCGGCCGACCGCCCCGTCGCCTGGCTCACGGAGCTCAAGATCGACGGGCTCGCGATCTCCCTCCACTACGAGAACGGCCGCCTCGTCACGGCGGCGACCCGCGGTGACGGCCGCACCGGCGAGGACGTCACCGTCAACGCCCTCCGCGTCGCGGGCATCCCCGAGCGCCTCTCCGGTGAGGGCCACCCGGCACTCGTCGAGGTCCGCGGCGAGGTCTTCATCCCCGTGGCCGCCTTCGCCGAGCTGAACGCCCTTCAGGAGACGCTGCGCGACGAGGCGGTCGAGGAGGCGCGGACCCGCTGGTCGTCCCGCCCGCCCGCCACCCGAGGCGTCTTCGAGGAGGAGAAGGCGCGCACGAGCGCACTGCGGCGCTTCCCGACCTTCGCCAACCCGCGGAACGCGGCGAGCGGCGGCCTCCGCCAGCAGCTCGACAAGAAGTCGGGTCTCGACCTGCGCGCCGGCGAGGCGCGCGTCGGCTCCCTCGCGCTCTACGTGCACGGCATCGGCGCCTGGCCGGACCCGCCGGTCGCGACCCAGTCCGAGGTCTACGGGCTCCTCTCCTCCTGGGGACTGCCGGTGAGCGGCCACAACCGCGTCTCGGCCTCGGTGGAGGAGGTGCTCGCCTTCGTCGAGCGCTATGGCCGCGAGCGGCACTCGGTCGAGCACGAGATCGACGGCGTGGTCGTGAAGGTGGACGAGCTCGAGCTGCACGACGAGCTCGGCGCCACCAGCCGGGCGCCGCGCTGGGCGATCGCCTACAAGTACCCGCCCGAGGAGGTGCACACGAAGCTCCTCGACATCGTCGTGAGCGTCGGGCGCACCGGCCGCGCGACGCCGTTCGCCCAGATGACCAAGGTGAAGGTCGCGGGGTCCGAGGTGCGCCAGGCCACGCTGCACAACGCCGACGTGGTCAAGGCCAAGGGCGTGCTCATCGGCGACACGGTCGTGCTGCGGAAGGCCGGGGACGTCATCCCCGAGGTGCTCGGCCCGGTGGTGGAGCTCCGCGACGGCTCCGAGCGCGAGTTCGTGATGCCGACGCAGTGCCCCGAGTGCGGCACCACGCTCGCTCCGGCCAAGGAGGGCGACGTCGACCTGCGCTGCCCCAACGCGGAGTCCTGCCCCGCGCAGGTCCGCGGGCGCGTCGAGCACATCGGCAGCCGCGGCGCGCTCGACATCGAGGCGCTCGGCGAGGTCAGCGCCGCCGCCCTGACCCAGCCCCTGGTGCCCGCCGAGCCGCCGCTGCGGACCGAGGCCGGCCTGTTCGAGCTCACGGTGGCCGATCTCTTCCCGATCGAGGTCGTCGTCCGCGACTCCGAGACGGGTCTGCAGAAGCTCGACGCGAAGGGCGATCCGAAGGTCGTCACGCCCTTCAAGCGCAAGCGGCAGCTCGCCAAGGACGGCGCCTTCGACCCGGAGGCGGGAGCATTCGCGGGGGACGCCGCCTCCGTGCCCTCCACCAACGCCCTCCGGCTGATCGAGAACATCGAGCGGGCGAAGACCAAGGAGCTGTGGCGCCTGCTGGTCTCGCTCAGCATCCGGCACGTCGGCCCGGTCGCCGCGCGCGCGCTGGCGGGCTACTTCGGCTCGCTCGACGCGATCCGCGGGGCGAGCCGCGACGAGCTCGCCGCGGTCGACGGGGTGGGCGGGATCATCGCCGACGCCCTGATCGCCTGGTTCGAGGTCGACTGGCACGTCGAGATCGTCGACCGCTGGACCGCGGCCGGAGTGCGCTTCGCCACGCCCGGCCACCACGGTCCCGGTGCCGCGGACGCCGCCGGCGGGGTGCTCGCGGGTCTCACGGTCGTGGCGACCGGCAGCCTGGAGGGGTACTCCCGCGAGGGGGCGCAGGAGGCCATCCTCGCGGCCGGCGGCAAGGCCGGCTCGAGCGTCTCCAAGAAGACCGACTACGTCGCCGCCGGTCCCGGCGCCGGCAGCAAGCTCGGCAAGGCCGAGGCCCTGGGGCTCCGGATCATCACCGCGGCCGAGTTCCACCTCCTGGTGACGGAGGGACCGGACGCGATCGCGCTGCCGGAGGAGGCGTCCGCCGACGCTCCGGAGAAGGCCGCCGCCGGCCCGGACGGGGACGTCGCCGGCGCATCGCGCTCCGACGCCTCGCCGGAGGACGACGCCGTGCCGGAGACCGACGCCGTCCCGGACGCGGCCGCCCCGAGCACGGAGGAGCCGACCGGGCCCGATGCCTGACGCGGGCGGCGGGGAGCGGCGTGCGTTCCTGCGCCGCTCCCTCGCCGACGCAGCCTCGCTCGCGCTCGACGCCGCGGCTCGGCCCACCACCGCCGAGCGTCGGACCGCCGAGGTGCTCGGGCGGATCGACCACGTGGTCGTGCTCTCCTTCGCCGGCCGCAGCCGCGACCAGGTCCTCGGCGCGCTCGACGATCCGGACGGCCCGGTGTTCACGGGCGGCACGGACGCCGTGATGACAGCGCCCGGCCCGGACGATCCTCCGGGCGCGCGCTTCGCCCCCGAGATGCTGCCGGTGCACGCGCTCCTCGCCACGGCCTTCGCCCGGGCCGACCACTGGCGCGCCGACGGCCGCGATCCGCTGCCGGCGGCCCTGCGCGCGGCCCGGGAGACCGGCACCGGCTGGGCTCTCGCGGTCGACGAGCGGCAGGGCGTCTCGACCACGCTCCTCGCCGATCCGGAGTGGCCCCACCGCGATCCGGGCGCCGCCGGCTCCCGCGGCGGGCGCCTCCTTCCCATCGACGCGCTGGCCGCCGAGGCCGCAGCCGGCACCCTGCCTCCGCTCGTCCTGGTCGAGCCGCGGTCCCTCGTCGATCCGGCCGACTTCGCCGACGCCGCAGCCGCCGGCACCGATCGATCCGCCGATGCGCGCCTCGCGGAGCAGCTGCTGCACGTCGTGTTCGACGCCGTCCGCGACGGGGAGCGGGCGGGGCGGCGGATGCTGCTCCTCGTCACCGCGCGGGGGAGCGCGGAGCGGCCCGGCACGGTGCCGGCGCTCGTGCTCGCCTCGGCCGTCCCCTCGGGTGCACGGATCGGCGTGCCGCTCGGTCCGGAGACTCCCGCGCAGCTCGTCCGAGCCCGGGCGGGCGGGCGCCGGGCCCTCGTCGATCCGCAGGTCCGAGAGCTGGCCGCACTCCTCGGCGGTCCCGACCGGTCCCTCGCGCGCTGGCCCCGCACGGCGCCGGCGTTCGCGCCGCCCGCGCCGGTCGGGCGGCGCCTCCGCGACGCGGCCCGCCGCGCGCACGTCGACCCCGAGCCGGAGGCCGGACTGCTCGCCCGCGTTCGAGCCGCCGTCCCGGGCGCGTCGCTACACTCCGAGCAGGCGCAGGCGGCGCAGGAGAGGCGGCGGAGATGACCAGCGAGCGGACTCCCTCGGAGCACGACGACGGAGCTCCCCGCTCCCGCTCGCGCCGCCGCTTCCTGGCCGGCACCGCCGCCGCCGGAGTCGGAGCCGGAGCCCTCGCCGGTGGCGCGATCGGCGCGGCCGTCGCCTCCGGCCCCCGCCGCGAGGAGGAGCCGCGACTGCCCGCCCGCACGGAGCCGGGATTCGACCACGTCGTCGTGATCATGTTCGAGAACCGCTCCTTCGACAACGTCCTCGGCCGCCTCTACGAACCGGACGACCTGCCCGCGGGCGAGAACTTCGAGGGCCTCCTCCCCGACGAGCGGACGAACACCAGCGCCGGGGGACTGACCGTCGGCACGCACGTCTACGAGGGCGCCACCGACTCCGTGATGCGCCAGCCCGACCCGGACCCGGGCGAGGAGTACCCGCACGTCAACACTCAGCTCTTCGGCACGGTGGATCCGCCCGAGAACGCCGGCCGCACCGTCGGCGCCATGACCGCGCCCTTCAACGCGCCCGCCGACGCCTCCGCCCCGACGATGAGCGGCTTCCTCGAGGACTACGTCCAGCACCTGAGGGTGATGAAGAAGGGGCAGGAGCCCACGGCGGAGGAGGCGCGGACGATCATGGGCGGCTTCTCGCCGGAGATGCTGCCCGTCTTCTCCACCCTCGCCCGCGAGTTCGCCGTCTTCGACCAGTGGTTCTGCGCCGTCCCCTCCCAGACCTTCTGCAACCGGTCCTTCCTGCACGCGTCGACCTCGCACGGCTTCGTCACCAACAAGCAGGGCGGCGGCTACGAGAAGTGGCTCGCGGACGACCTGGCCGACGCGCCGACGGTGTTCAACCGCCTCGAGGAGGCGGGGAGGACCTGGCGCGTCTACTTCGACGCGCTGCAGGTGGTCTCGTACACCGGGTTCCTGCACGCGCCGGTGCTCGAGAAGTACTGGAAGACCCACTTCTCGACGATGGACCGCTTCTACGCCGACGTGGAGAACGGCGAGCTGCCCGACTACGCCTTCCTCGAGCCGCGGCTCGTCTTCGACCACAACGACATGCACCCGCCGACCGGGGTCCTGCACGAGGACGAGGTCGACGGCACGCCCGTCTACGACAGCGCGCTGTCCGACGTCCGCGCCGGTGAGCTGCTGCTGCACCAGGTGTACTCGGCGATCCGGGAGAGCGCGAGCACGACCGGCTCGAACGCGGTGAACACGCTCCTGCTGGCGACCTTCGACGAGCACGGCGGCCTCTACGACCACGTCCCCCCGCCGTCGGCGACTCCGCCGGGCGACGGCCGCGAGGGCGAGATGGGCTTCGCCTTCGACCGGCTCGGCTGCCGCGTGCCGGCGATCGCGGTCTCGGCGTACACGAGGGCCGGCACGATCGTGCACGACGAGCTGCACCACGGCGCCGTGATCCGGACCCTCAGCGCCCTGCACGGCCTCGAGCCGCTGACCGCTCGCGACGCCTCCGCCCCCGACCTCTTCGGGGTGCTGACGCTCGACGAGCCGCGGCAGATCGGCGACTGGCCGACCACGGTGCCGCAGTACCTGCCCCCGAACCCCGAGGCGGCACCGGCGCATCCGGCGCACGTGAACCGCGACAAGCCGCTGAGCCCGCCCGCCGTCGGCCTGATGGGCCTGCTGCTGGCCCGGTACGGCGAGCCCGGCGAGGACCTGCCGACCACCTACGAGGGGGCGTACAACGCACTCCTGAAGCACGGCTCCAGCCTCTTCGGCGGCTCCTGACGGGCGGGCGGCACGGGCGGAGGCGGTGCGGGCGCGCCGAGTAGACTGGCGGCCGGAAATCCCCCCGAACCACCAGACGGAGACGCATGTCCGAGATCACGGCCGACACGGTCGCCCATCTGGCCCAGCTGGCCAGGATCGACCTCACTTCCGACGAGATCGGGAGCCTCACCAGGGAGCTCGGCCAGATCGTCGACTCCGTGCGCGCGGTCCAGGCCGTCGCCACGCCCGAGGTGCCGGCGACCAGCCACCCGATCCCGCTCGAGAACGTCTTCCGGCCCGACGTGGTCGGCGAGACCCTCACGCTCGAGCAGGCCCTCTCCGGCGCGCCCGAGCACGACGGCAGCCGCTTCCAGGTCTCCGCGATCCTGGGGGAGGAGCAGTGAGCGCGCACGGCGACGAGCTCGTCCGCCTCAGCGCGTCCGCCCTCTCCGAGAAGCTGGCCGACGGCTCGGTCTCCTCGGTCGAGGCCACCCGCGCCCACCTCGAGCGCATCGATGCGGTCGACGGAGCGGTCCACGCCTTCCTCCACGTCGCGCGCGAGGGCGCGGTCGCGTCCGCCGAGGCGATCGACCGCCGGCGGGCCGACGGCGAGTCGCTGCACCCCCTCGCCGGAGTGCCTCTCGCGGTCAAGGACGTCATCGTCACGAACGACATGCCGACCACGAGCGGCTCCCGCATCCTCGAGGGCTGGCGCCCGCCCTACGACGCGACCGTCATGCGCAAGGTCCGCGAGGCCGGGCTGGTCCCGATCGGCAAGACCAACATGGACGAGTTCGCGATGGGCTCGACCACCGAGCGCAGCGCCTACGGCCCCACCCACAACCCGTGGGACCTCGACCGCATCCCCGGCGGCTCCGGCGGCGGATCCGCCGCGGCCGTCGCGAGCTACGAGGCGCCCCTGGCTCTCGGCTCGGACACCGGGGGATCGATCCGCCAGCCCGCGCACGTGACCGGCACCGTCGGCGTGAAGCCGACCTACGGCGGCGTGTCCCGCTACGGAGCGATCGCGCTCGCCTCGAGCCTCGACCAGATCGGCCCCGTCTCCCGGACGGTCCTCGACTCCGCGCTGCTGCACGACGTCATCGCGGGCCACGACCCGCGCGACTCGACGTCGCTGCGCGACTCCTGGCCCTCCTTCGCCGACGCGGTGCGCCGCGCCGACGTGACGGGCCTCCGGATCGGCGTGGTCAAGGAGCTCGACGGCGGCGAGGGCTTCCAGCCCGGCGTGCTGGCGCGCTTCCACGAGGCGCTCGAGATCCTGCAGGGCGCCGGAGCCGAGGTCGTCGAGGTGAGCCTCCCGAGCGTCGAGCACGCGGTCGCCGCCTACTACCTGATCCTCCCCGCGGAGGCCTCCAGCAACCTCGCCAAGTTCGACTCGGTCCGGTTCGGCCTCCGCGTCACGCCGGAGGGCGGCGGCACGGTCGAGCAGGTCATGTCCGCGACCCGCGAGCAGGGCTTCGGCCCCGAGGTCAAGCGCCGGATCATCCTCGGCACCTACGCGCTCTCGGCCGGCTACTACGACGCCTACTACGGCAGCGCGCAGAAGGTCCGGACCCTGGTGCAGCGGGACTTCGACGCGGCCTTCGCCAACGTCGACGTGATCGCCTCGCCGACGGCGCCGACGACCGCCTACCGCCTCGGCGAGAAGCTCGACGACCCGCTGGCGATGTACCGCGGCGACGTCGCGACCATCCCGGCGAACCTGGCCGGCATCCCCGGCATCTCCGTCCCCGCCGGCCTCGCCGACGAGGACGGGCTGCCCGTCGGCATCCAGTTCCTCGCTCCCGCCCGGGAGGACGTGCGCCTCTACACCGTGGGCGCCG
Source organism: Rathayibacter sp. AY1F4 (assembly GCF_002931775.1). Lineage (NCBI taxonomy): Bacteria > Bacillati > Actinomycetota > Actinomycetes > Micrococcales > Microbacteriaceae > Rathayibacter > Rathayibacter sp. AY1F4. The sequence goes on along the minus strand of NZ_PSVE01000007.1, from coordinate 109,636 downwards.
CGCTCGAGGCGCTGCTCGAGGAGAAGTGGGGCCGCCCGCTCCTCGCGCAGGCCCCCGACCTGACCCACTCCGTGCTCTCCGCGACCGAGGAAGGTGCCGTCTGATGGCCTCCGCGCACACGTCCGCTCCCGAGCTGATGGACTACGACGAGGTCTTCGAGACCTTCGAGCCGGTGCTCGGCTTCGAGGTGCACGTCGAGCTCAACACGAAGACCAAGATGTTCTCGGACGCGCCGAACGAGTTCGGGTCCGAGCCCAACACGAACGTGACCCCGGTCGACCTCGGCCTCCCGGGCTCGCTGCCGGTCGTGAACGAGCAGGCCGTCCGCTACTCGATCAGCCTCGGCCTCGCCCTGGGCTGCTCGATCGCCCCGTCCAGCCGCTTCGCGCGCAAGAACTACTTCTATCCGGATCTGGCGAAGAACTACCAGATCTCGCAGTTCGACGAGCCGATCGCCTTCGAGGGCTCGGTCGAGATCGAGTTGGCCGACGGCTCGCTCGTGCAGATCCCGATCGAGCGCGCGCACATGGAGGAGGACGCCGGCAAGCTCACGCACGTCGGCGGCGCCACCGGCCGCATCCAGGGCGCCGAGTACTCGCTCGTGGACTACAACCGCGCGGGGGTCCCGCTCGTCGAGATCGTCACGAAGCCCATCTACGGCGCGGGGAAGAGCGCGCCTGAGTACGCGAAGGCCTACGTCGCGACGATCCGCGACATCGTGCTGGCGCTCGGCATCTCGGACGCCAAGATGGAGCGCGGCAACCTGCGCTGCGACGCGAACGTCTCGCTCCGCCCGATCGGCCAGGAGAAGCTCGGCACCCGCACCGAGACCAAGAACGTCAACTCGCTCCGCTCGGTCGAGCGCGCCGTCCGCTACGAGATCCAGCGCCAGGCGGCGATCCTCGCCGCGGGCGGCACGATCACGCAGGAGACGCGCCACTGGCACGAGGACACCGGCCGCACCTCCGCGGGCCGGCCCAAGAGCGACGCCGACGACTACCGCTACTTCCCGGAGCCCGACCTGCTCCCGGTCGTGCCGAGCCCGGAGTTGATCGAGGAGCTGCGCGCCGCGCTCCCCGAGAAGCCTGCCGACCGCCGTCGCCGCCTCAAGCAGGAGTGGGGCTTCACCGACCTCGAGTTCCAGGACGTCGCCAACAGCGGCCTGCTGGTCGAGATCACCGAGACCGTCTCCGCGGGAGCCGCTCCGCAGGCGGCCCGCAAGTGGTGGACCGGGGAGATCGCGCGCCTCGCGAACGCGGCGGGCGAGGACCCGGCCTCCCTGGTCACCCCGGCCCAGGTCGCCGAGCTCGCCGGTCTGATCGAGAGCGGCACGCTGACCGACCGCCTCGCCCGGGAGGTCCTCCAGGGCGTCATCGCCGGAGAGGGCACCCCGCAGGAGGTCGTCGACACCCGTGGACTCGCGGTCGTCTCGGACGACGGAGCGCTCATCGAGGCGATCGACGCGGCACTGGCCTCGCAGCCCGACGTGCTCGCGAAGATCCGCGACGGCAAGGTGCAGGCCGCCGGTGCCGTGATCGGTGCCGTGATGAAGGCCATGAAGGGGCAGGCCGACGCCGCCCGCGTCCGCGAGCTCGTCCTGGAGCGCGCGGCCGGCTGAGCCGGTGCGCGGGGAGGTGCGGTCATGAGCGGTGGAACCGGCGACGCGCCCCTTCCCGCGCGGCTCGAGCTGCCGGCGGGCGCCCTCCTGCGTCCTCTCGTCTCCAGCGACGCGGACCTCCTGCACGCGGTGATCGGCGAGCAGAGACCGTGGCTCGCGGCTCTCCTCCGCGGGGACGATCCGGCCGCCCTGCCGTCGGCGTCCCTCGGCGATGACGTGCGGGGTCTCCTGCGCCTCGAGGAGGAGTCGCGTGCGGGCAGAGCGCACGCGTTCCTGCTCGTCGGCCCGGACCGCACCGAGGCGCTGGGCGCTCTGAGCGTCCGGCCCGGCGGCGGCGACTCCGCCGAGGCCTCCTGGTGGGTCGTCCCCGCCGTCCGGGGCTCGCGGCTCGAGGAGGAGCTCGACGCCTACGCGCGCCGCTGGCTCCAGCAGCACTGGCCCTTCGACACGGTCACCACGCCCGACAACCACCCCGACGATCCCGCCTCTCTGGCCGGGGCGAACATCGTGGCGCTCGTGCCCGTCGCGCCGGAGCGCACGGCCCTCCCCGACACCGACGCCGCCTCGGCGGCGCTCCTCTGGGCGGAGTACCGCTCCGCGCATCCGGGAGTCGACGAGGCGCTCCCGCCGGTCGAGGCGTTCGGCGACAGCACGGCGATGGCGGACGAGCTGCTGGGTCTCGTGCGGCGCGGAGTGAAGACGGCCACGGCGTCCCTCGCGGAGGAGGGGGCGCCCGTCGCGGGCGACCACTGGATCGTCTGCGACGGCGCGGGAGCGGCGCGTGTCGTCCTCGTGACGGACGAGGTGCGGACCGGTCCGCTCGACTCCGTCGACGACGCGTTCGCCTGGGTCGAGGGCGAGGGGGACCGCACGCGCGCCTCCTGGCTCGACGGCCACCGCCGCTACTTCGCCCGCGTCTCACCGGGCCGCCTCGGCGACGTGGTCTTCGAGCGGTTCCACGTGGTCTGGCCGGAGGCCGACGCCGAGCGCGCGGCCGCCTTCGCCCGCTCGGTCGGAGCGTTCCGGCCCGAGGAGCTCGACGGGACTCCCGCGCAGACCTAGGGGGTTTCCCGGATGCCCCGCTCAGGCGCCCTGCGCCAGAGTGGAGTCATGGCTACTCTCGTGCGCCCCCGTCGGGGCAGGATCATCGCCGGCGTCTGTGCCGGTCTCGCCCGCCGATTCGGCTGGAGCCCCTTCGTGGTGCGTCTCCTGTTCGTGCTCTCGTGCCTCCTCCCGGGGCCGCAGATCATCGCCTACCTCGTGATGTGGGTGGTCATCCCGAAGCAGAAATGACCGAGGCCCCCGCTCCGAGCAGCCTCTGAGAGAACGCTCAGCACCCGGAGCGGTGAGAGGCCTACGGTGGCGGTGTGCGTCCGTCGGGCGCCGAGGAGGAGATCATGGGATTCCTGGACCGACTGCTGGGCCGCGACGAGCAGCCTGAGAGCGCACGCCGCTCGACGTACGCGCCGCCGCAGGCCGCGGACCGCAGGCCCGAGTACGGCTCCCCTCCGGCGACGTCTCCGCGCACCGACGATGAGCGTGCCATCGAGCGCTACCGCTACCTCCTCCGCACCGCGCCGCCCGAGGCGATCGAGCAGGTGCACCGCGAGGCCTTCGAGCAGCTGACCCCGGAGCAACGTCAGCAGGTCTTCCGAGAGCTCAGCGAGGGGGCCCCTGTCGGCGACGCGCCGAAGGACGACGACCCCCGCACGCTCGCCCAGTCCGCCACGCGGAGCGAGCTGCGCCAGCCCGGATTCATGGAGCGGCGCTTCTCCGGCGGCGGAGGCATGGGCTTCGGCGGCGTCCTCGCCTCCTCGATGCTCGGCACGATCGCCGGGTTCGCGATCGGCTCGGCCATCGCGGGCGCGTTCCTCCCCGACGGGGCAGGCGACTACGCCGGCGGTGACGGCGGGGGAGACGCCTCGGCCGACGGTGGAGCGGATGCGGGAGGTGCGGACGCCTCCGGTGCGGACGCCGGAGACGGCGGCGGCTGGGGCGACTCCGGCGGCGGCGACTTCGGTGGCGGAGGCGACTTCGGCGGGGGCGGCGACTTCGGAGGCGGCGACTTCGGCTTCTAGCCCCGTTGCAGAGGGCCCCCGATCACGGACAGTGGTCGGGGGCCCTTGCTCGTTCCGGGCTAGTCCTCGTCGGTCAGCATCGCCTTCACCTGGCGGCGGAGGACCTTGCCGATCATGCTCCGCGGCAGCTCGTCGACGACGGTGATCCGCTTGGGCACCTTGTAGGGGGTCAGCGCCTCCCGGACGGCCTTGCGGGCGGCTGCGACGTCGAGTTGCGCGCCCGGCTCCAGGACGACCGCCGCCGCCACGGACTCGCCGCTGCGCGGATCGGGCAGGCCGACCACCGCCACCTCCTTGATCTCGGGCAGGCGGAGCAGCACCTCCTCCACCTCGGACGGCGAGACGTTGAAGCCGCCCGTGATCACGAGCTCCTTGATCCGGTCGACGATGCGCACGAAGCCGTCCTCGTCGATCGTCGCGATATCGCCGGTGCGGAACCAGCCGTCACCGGTGAAGGTCGCCGCCGTCTCGTCGGGCTTGCGGTGGTAGCCCCGGAACACCTGCGGACCGCGCACGACCAGCTCGCCCTGCTCGCCGGTCGCCACCTCCGTGTCGGGATCCTCGGGATCGACGATCCGCACGTCGGTGCCGGGAAGCGGGAGCCCGACCGTCCCGGCGCGTCGCGTCGGACCGACCGGATTGGCCATCAGGACCGGAGAGGTCTCCGAGAGGCCGTAGCCCTCGACGAGCGTGCCTCCGGTCAGCGCCTCGAACGACTCGACCAGCGCCGGGTCGAGCGGCATCGCACCCGAGATGGCGATCTCGATGCCGCGGAGGGAGACGCCCCGCTGCTGCGCGCTGCGCGCCAGGCGCTCCGCGATCGGCGGAACGGCCGGGAGGAAGGTGGCGGGGTGCTTCTTGACGACCTTCAGCACCAGCTCCGGGTCGAACTTCGGGAACAGCACCAGGCGCGCGCCCATGCTCATCGCGAAGGTGAGGCAGAGCGTCAGCCCGTAGGCGTGGAACATGGGGAGCACCGCGTAGACCACGCAGTCGCCGCGGCGGACCGTCGGCACCCAGGCGCGCGACTGGGCGGCGTTCGCCGTCAGGTTCGCGTGGGTCAGCTCGGCGCCCTTGGGCGTGCCGGTCGTCCCGCTCGTGTACTGGATGACGGCGAGGTCCTCCGCGACCGGGCGCGGGTGCGCCGGGTCGATCCGTCGCCTCAGCAGCGACTCCCACTCGATCGCGCCGCGGACCGGCCCGGTCAGCGCGGCGCGCGACTCCCGGGCCTTCTTCAGCGGCAGGCGGAGGGCTGCGCGCATCGAGGCGGGCATCGCGCGGGTGAGGTCGACGGCGACGACGGTCTCGACGCCGAGGTCGGCCGGGAGGTCCTGCACCGTCGGCACGACGCGGTTCCAGGCGATCGCGACACGAGCACCGTGGTCCTCGAACTGGTGGCGCAGCTCGCGCGGGGTGTAGAGCGGGTTGTGCTCGACCACCACGGCGCCGAGCCGGAGGACGGCGTAGAAGGCGACGACGTGCTGCGGGCAGTTCGGGAGCACGAGGGCGACCGGATCGCCCGCGCGGACGCCCAGGCGGCGGAGGCCCTCGGCGGCCCGCTCCACCTCGTCGGCGAGCTGGGAGTAGCTGGTCGAACGGCCGAAGAACTCGAGCGCGACCTGGTGGGGATAGCGCTCGGCCGACTCGGTGACGATGTCGACGAGCGAGCCGGTCGGGGGCTCGAGCTCCGTCGGCACGCCGGGCGCGTAGCTGCGGATCCAGGGGCGGGGCGGGTGGGTGCTCACCCGCCCCACTCTAGGAGGAGGTGCCGGGGCTCAGGCTCCCTGAGCCACCGCGTCCTCGATCGGGGTGGGACCGGAGACGATCTCCCACGTCTTCGCGATGGAGGTCGGCTGCGCCAGGGCGGCGATCACCGTCGCGGCGACGTCCGCTCGCGGGATGCTCCCCTTCTCCACGGAGGTGCCGAGCGTGATCGTGCCGGTGCCCTCGTCGTCCGTCAGCCCGCCCGGGCGGAGGATCGTGTAGTCGAGGCCGGAGTCGCGCAGTGCCGCGTCGGCGTCGCGCTTGGCCTCGACGTAGGCCTTCCAGCCCTCCTCCGTGTCCTCGGGGAGCGGCTCGTCCACACCGATCGCGCTGACCTGCACGAAGTGCTGGACCCCGACGATCGCGGCGGCCTTCTGGCTGAGGACGGACGCCCCCAGGTCGACGGTGCGCTTGCGCTCCGGGCCCGAGTCGGGTCCGGCTCCGGCGGTGAAGACCATGCCGTCGACGTGGCCCAGCGCCTCGGCGAAGGCCTCGGGCGTCGTGTCCTCGAGGTCGTGCACGAGCGGCTCGCCGCCCAGCCGGACGATGTCCTCGGCGTGATCGGGGTTGCGGATCACTCCGACCGACTCGTGGCCGGCGTCGTAGAGCAGGTGCAGGATCTGCTGCCCCACCTTGCCGTGGGCTCCGATGACGGCGATGCGTGTCATGGACGTTCCTCTCCTCGTCGGGGCGGGTCGCCCCGTGTTCGTGGTCCCCTCCATCCTGCCGCGGCGTCCCTGGGCGCCCCCAGGCCTTGACGGCGTTCGGGCACCGGGCAGTCAGGCGGCGAGGCGGTCGTCGCGTCCGGTGATGGCGAGCAGGCGGCTCTGGGGGGAGGCGGCGTCGTCGACCGGCACGGGCGCGGCGTAGAGGCCGCTCGCGCGCAGGGTCTCCTCCTGGGGTGCGAAGAGCTCCCAGACCGCTGCGACGAGCTCCTCGTCCAGCCGCTCGTCGCTGCCGGTCGCGCGGGCGAGGTCCCAGGCGTGGACGGTCACATCGGCCGTCTGCTCCTGCAGCAGCTCGACGGCGCTGACGGTGTCGCGCCCCAGCTGCACGGTCGCCGCCGGGTCGACGGTGCGGACAGCGTCGCGCAGGCGGTCGGTCACGCGACGCCACTCGCTCCTCAGATCGGTGGCGACGGACTCGAGGCGCAGCGCCGACTCGTCGCCCCCCGAGAGGAGCGTGTGCGCGCGCTGCTGCTCGCGGACGACGTGCAGCACCAGAGCGCGCGTGTCCCACTCGGTGTCGGGCGTGGGGGCCGACCAGTCCTCGACGGCGCTCAGCCGGAGCTCGAAGGCGCGGTGGGCGCGGTCCTGCAGATCGAGCCAGCGGCTCATCTCGGCGCCGGGGCCGGTCTCGGTGGCGGTGGGGGAGTCGGGCTGCTCGTGCGTCATGGTCTCTCCGGAGCGTCGTGGTGCTCGGGTCAACCGCGAGTGGTCGGCGCTCATTCCCGGCCGGCCCGGGCGCAGCGGCCGGGAAGCCGATGTCGGTGGCGGGTGCGATCATGTCCGGAGGTGTGGTCGAGCAGGACGGAGCGGCGTGAGCAGGCAGGACGGCACGGCGTGAGCGAGCAGGACGGCACCGCGTGAGCAAGCAGGACGGCACGGGGCGGCAGGTCACGACCGAGCCCTTCGACGATCCGCGCGCGAGCATCATGCACATCGACATGGACGCGTTCTTCGCCTCCGTCGAGCTGCTCGACCGACCGGATCTGCGCGGGAGGCCGGTCATCGTGGGCCACCACGGAGCGCGCTCCGTCGTCACAGCGGCGACCTACGAGGCGCGCCGCTACGGCGTCAACTCGGCGATGCCCATGGCGGTCGCCCTCCGCCGCTGCCCGCAGGCCGTGGTCCTCGAGCCGCACATGGAGCGCTACCGCGAGGCCTCTCGCCGCGTCATGGCGATCTTCGACTCCTTCACGCCGCTGGTCGAGCGTCTGAGCATCGACGAGGCGTTCCTCGACGTCGCGGGTGCCCGCCGCATCTCGGGCTCGCCGTTCGCGATCGGCACCGAGATCCGCCGCCGGGTGCACGCCGAGCTCGGGCTGACCTGCTCGGTCGGGATCGCCAGCACCAAGTTCGTCGCCAAGCTCGCCTCCGGCCGCTCCAAGCCCGACGGTCTGCTGGTCGTCCCCGCCGACGGCGTCCGCGAGTTCCTCGATCCGCTGCCCGTGAGCGCGCTGTGGGGAGTCGGCGCAAGCACGGAGGAGGCGCTTCTGCGCCGCGGTCTGCGCACCGTCGCCGACGTCGCGACCACCCCGCTGCCGTCGCTGGTGTCCGCCCTCGGCGAGGCGACCGGGAGGCGCCTGCACGCCCTGGCGAACGGGGTGGATCCGCGGCCGGTCGACACCCGCCAGATCGAGAAGAGCGCCGGACACGAGATCACGTTCGCCGACGACGTGGCCGACCCCGAGCTCGTCCGTCGTGAGCTGCTGCGGCTCTGCGACAAGGTCGCCGTGCGGATGCGCCGCTCGGGAGTGCGCTGCCGCACCGTCGCGGTGAAGGTGCGCTTCGGCGACTTCAGCACCCTCACCCGCTCCCGCACGCTCGTCGAGGCGACGGACGTGGCGCGGGTCCTCTACGAGGCCTCCTCCGCGCTCCTCGAGGCGGCCAACCCGATGCGGCGGCCCGTGCGGCTGATCGGCGTGCGCGGCGAGCAGCTGGTCGAGGGCGACGACGTCGCGTTCTCCCTGTGGAGCGACTCCGACGACTGGCGCGACGCGGAGCTCGCGGTCGACGGCGTGGCCGCCCGCTTCGGCTCCGGGGCCGTGCGTCCCGCCTCGCTCCTGTCCCGGTCGGCTCCCGAGTCGGCCAAGGGGATCGACCTCAGCGACACGCTCGCTACGCGGAACCGATCGTCAGACTGATCGGGCGGTGGTCGGAGCCGTTCGGCGGCAGGACCGCGACGGTCGCGGCGCTGACGCCGTCGGCGAGCGCGTGGTCGAGCGAGACGAGCGGCAGCAGGGACGGCCAGGTCGCCGGGAAGCCGACTCCGCCCGTGCGGACGAGGCCCGCCTCCGCCAGCACCGGAGCGAACAGGTGGTCGTCCGTCGGCGTGTTGAAATCGCCGATGACCAGTGTCCGCTCCGACTCGTCGTCTCGGAGAGCGGTGGCGAGGTTCGAGAGCATGGTGTCCCGCTCCTCGTGGTCGCCCGGCCGGAACGAGGCCAGGTGCACCACGAACAGGCGCGCGCTGCCGACCGGCGTGTCGACGTCGACGGCGAGCGCGCGCTCCCAGCCGAGACCGAGGTCGAGCGGCTCCTCGTCGGTCAGCTCGGTCCGGCTCCAGACGCCGACGGTGCTCGAGACGGACGAGTACGGGTACTCGTCGGCCAGCTCGGCGTCGACCGCGTCCACAGCGTCTCCGTCGAGCTCCTGCAGCGCGATCACGTCGGGGCCGCGGGCGGCGAGCGAGGCGGCGAGCCCGCCGGCGTCGCCGCTCGTCTCGATGTTCTGGCTGACGACGGTGAACGAGCCGGAGCGCACGGCCGGCGCCGGCAGTGCGACCGGCAGCACCAGCACGCCGTAGACCATCGCCAGCACGGTGACCGCGGCCGCCGTCCGGCGCGACCGGAGGGCCGCCGCGGCCGCGATGAGGAGCAGCACGAGGAGCCCCGTCCAGGGGATCCCGACCTCGAGGACCGACAGCCAGCCGATCGGATCGGGCAGCGCACGGTGGAAGGCGAGGAAGGCTGCGAGCACGAGGCTCGCGACCGCCACCGCGGCCGAGCGCACGGGGCGGCGGCGGCGGGTGCGGGCGGACATCCGTCGATCATGGCAGCAGGTCCCCGGAGGTCCATGGACGAGTCCTGTGCGCCCCGGCGGGCCGCTTGTCGCCGCGGAGAGCCGCGGAGTACCGTCGCACCATGCCCAACATCGCAGTCTCCCTGGCCGACACCGTCACCACCGCGGGTACCGCGACGATCTACGGCGAGCCCGTCACCGTCGACGGCGTCTCGCTCGTCCCCGTCGCCCTCCGCTGGTTCGGCTTCGGCGGAGGCAGCGGCTCCGAGGACGGCCAGGAGGGCGGCGGCGGGGGCGGCGGCGCCACGGTCATCCCGATCGGCGCCTACATCAAGGACGACCTCGGCCTGCGGTTCCAGCCGAACGTGATCTCGGTCCTCGCCGTCGGCATCCCCTTCGTCTGGGTGACCGGCAAGGCCCTCGCGCGCATCATCCGCGCCCTCAAGAAGTAGCCGGAGCGGCCCCGCGTCAGCTGGCGCGCTGCTGGCGCGCGGGGTACCACTTCTTCTTCGTCCGGCCGAAGCCGACGATCAGACGCTCGACGTCGTCCGGCCGGCGGGGGTCGTAGATCACCGCGGCGGGCTCTCCGGCCATCCACGCGTCCCCCCGCTTCAGCGGGTACTTCTGCGCGCGCTTCTCCACACCCTCGGCGGTCCGGTAGACGACCAGGAGCCGGCCCAGATCCCGTGCCGAATCGCGATCGCCGCGTGCCGGATCCGGCCCGACGACGCGCGCCGGCACCCGCGTGCCGTAGCTGAGCAGCTCACGGCGGATCCGGGCACGGCGCTGCCAGAGCAGGGCCTGCAGCAGGAGGATCAGCAGCACGGCCAGGACGACGACCACCGACCACGACATGACGTCTATGATTGCCGACGAACACGGGAGTCCGGTGCACCGGGCTGAGAGGAAGGCAGCAGCCTTCGACCGTCGAACCTGATCTGGGTCATGCCAGCGAAGGAACGTTTCGATCTCCTCTTACCAACCCGTGCCCTCCATTCGCTTCCACGAAAGGGCACGTCAGTGCAGAACACGAACGCGCAGAACACGAACGCGCAGAACACGAACGCGCAGAACACGAACGCGCAGAACACGAACGCGCAGAACACGAACGCGCAGAACACGAACACGCAGAACCTCACCTCCTCCGCCCCGGCCCGGCGCGATCTGCGCTGGCGGGTCGTCGACATCGTGGTGGCGAGCGTCGTCGCCGTCGCGAGCGGGATCGTCTTCTGGGCCTGGGGCCTGGCGACGAACGTCCTCGGCCTCGCCTTCGAGTTCCTGCCCGGGCTCGGCGGGCTCCTCGGGGGCGGCTGGCTCTTCGCCGGCGTCCTCGGCGGCCTGATCATCCGCAAGCCCGGAGCCGCGCTCTACACCGAGCTGGTCGCCGCGGCCGTGTCGGCTCTGATCGGCACCCAGTGGGGCTTCACCGTGCTGATCTCCGGACTCGTGCAGGGACTCGGCGCGGAGATCGTCCTGGCGCTCTTCCTCTACCGCAGCGGCCGTCCGCTCGTCGCGATGCTGGCCGGTGCCGGTGCCGGGCTGGCCCTCGCGATCAACGACCTGCTGTCGTACTACGCCGTCAACGACGCGCTCTTCAAGACCGTCTACGTCGCCTGCTCGATCGTCTCGGGCGCGCTCCTGGCCGGGCTGCTGTCCTGGTTCGCGGTGCGGGGGCTCGCGGCCTCGGGAGCGCTGGACCGCTTCGCCTCCGGGCGCGAGGGCCGGACGGTCGAGGGAGCCGGCGCGGGCGCTCGATGAGCGGCGCCTCCGTCCGGGCGCGGGGCTGGAGCTGGCGGCATGCGGGACGGTCACGCGACGCCCTCTCCGGCCTCGATCTCGCGCTGGAGCCGGGGGAGCGCGTGCTGCTCCTCGGCCCCTCCGGTGCGGGCAAGAGCACGCTGCTGCACGCCCTGGCCGGCGTCCTCGGCGGGGAGGAGGACGGCTCCGCGGCCGGCGAGCTCGAGATCGACGGAGCGGCGCCGCTCACCCGGCGCGGTGTCGCGGGGCTCGTGCTGCAGGATCCGGACACCCAGGCGGTCCTGGCGCGGGTCGGCGACGACGTCGCGTTCGCCTGCGAGAACCTCGGCGTGCCGCGCGAGGAGATCCCCGCGCGAGTGCGGGAGGCGCTCGGCGACGTCGGGCTCGACGTGCCGCTGGACCACTCCACCACGGCGCTCTCGGGCGGGCAGAAGCAGAGGCTCGCCCTGGCGGGTGTGCTCGCCATGCGTCCGCGGCTCCTGCTCCTCGACGAGCCCACCGCCAACCTCGATCCGGACGGCGTGCGCGAGGTGCGGGCGGCGGTGGAGCGCACGGCCGCCCGCACGGGGGCGACGCTGATCGTCGTCGAGCACCGGGTCGACGTGTGGGTCGGCCTCGTCGACCGGGTCGTGGTGCTCGGGCGGGACGGCGCGGTCGTCGCGGACGGCGCTCCGGTCGAGGTCCTCGATCGAACGCACGACGTGCTCCGCGCCTCCGGCGTCTGGCTGCCCGGTGACACCCCCGCCCGGCGCGGGGCGAGCGTGCTGCCCTCGCCCGCCGCCCTGAGCGCGCACGACCTCGCCATCGGCCGGCCCGTCCTCGGGCGCCGCCGCTCGACCATCGTGGCCTCGGGGCTCGAGCTCGCCGTCGACTCCGCGCGGGCCACGGCCGTGCTGGGACCCAACGGCGCGGGGAAGTCGACCCTCGCGCTCACGCTGGCCGGTCTCCTGCCGCCGGTCGCGGGGCGGGTGACCGCCTCCGAGTCGCTCCGCGCCGGTGCGGGCCCCGAGCCGATCCGCTGGACCTCGGCTCAGCTCGCCGGACGGATCGCGATGGTGTTCCAGGAGCCGGAGCACCAGTTCCTCACCGCTCGCGTGCGCGCCGAGCTCGCGCTGGGCGCCCGGGACGAGGCGGAGCGGCATCGGGCGGAGGAGCTCCTGGAGCGCCTCGGCCTCGCGCACCTCGCCGACGCCAACCCGTTCACCCTCTCCGGAGGCGAGAAGCGGCGCCTGGCCGTCGCGTCCGCCCTCACCCGGTCGCCGTCCGTGCTCGTCCTCGACGAGCCGACGTTCGGGCAGGACCGCCTGACCTGGGAGGTGCTCGTCGACCTCCTCGCCGAGCAGCGCGACGCGGGCACGGCGGTGCTCGCCGTCACCCACGACGAGGCGCTGGTCGCCGCCCTCGCCGACTCGGCCGTCACCCTCGGCGCCCGCGAGGCGGTGTCGGGATGACGCTCCTCGACTCCGTTCCCGCGCGCAGCCGGATCGCCCGGGCCAACCCGGTCGCCAAGCTCCTCGCCAGCCTGGTCATCGCGTTCGCGCTCCTCCTCACGGTCGATGCGGTCTCCGCGGCGACGGCGCTGGCGCTCGAGCTGCTGGTTCTGCCCTTCGCGGGGCTCCGGGCGGGTGAGCTCGTGCGGCGGACGGCTCCCGTCTGGATCGCGGCTCCGCTCGCCGGCCTCTCGACTGTCCTCTACGGGCGTGACAGCGGCGCCGTCTACGCGGAGTTCCTCATCGTCTCGGTCACGGAGGGATCCGTCGCCCTCGGGCTGGCCATCGCGCTGCGCGTCCTGGCGATCGGACTGCCGAGCGTGGTCCTCATCGCCACCACCGACCCGACCGACCTGGCGGACGGCCTCGCGCAGATCCTGCGACTGCCCTCGCGCTTCGTGCTCGGCGCTCTCGCCGGCATGCGGCTCGTCGGTCTGCTCGTCGACGACTGGCGCACCCTGTCGATGGCCCGCCGCGCCCGCGGGGTCGCCGACGGCCGCGGGCCCGTCGAGGCGCTCCGCAGCCTCGCGGCCCGCACGTTCTCGCTGCTCGTGCTGGCCATCCGGCGGGGGAGCAGGCTCGCGACGGCGATGGAGGCGAAGGGCTTCGGCTCCGGCGTCCCGCGCACCTGGGCGCGGCAGTCGCGCCTCGGAGCCGGCGACCTCCTGCTGCTCGCGGGCGGAGTGCTGATCGCTGCCGTCGCCGTGACCGCCGCCGTCGTCACCGGCTCCTGGAGCTTCGTCCTGCATGGCTGAGCGGATCCTGCCGCTGACGGATCACACGGCGGGCGACCTCGCCCGCTCCGTGATCGCGCGGCGTCGTCGGACGGTGCTGCTGGACGGACCGAGCGGCTCCGGCAAGTCGACGTTCGCGCGCGCGCTGGTCGAGCAGCTCCGTCTCGCGCCGGCGGCACCGTCGGTCGCGCTCGTGCGGATGGACGACCTCTACCCCGGCTGGACGGGCCTGGACCGGGCGTCGCGGGAGACGGCCGGGACGCTCGTCCGCCCCCACGGCCTCGGCCTCGCGGCGCACTGGCGGCCCTGGAACTGGGCCGCGGGGACGACGGCCGGGCGCCGCGTTGTCCGCGAGCCGCTTCTCGTGCTCGAGGGCTGCGGATCGGCCGGCGCCGCCGCGCGCCGCCACGCCGATCTGGTGGTCTGGCTCGAGGCCGACGACGAGGTGCGGCGCGTGCGCGCGCTCGAGCGCGACGGCGAGCTCTTCGCTCCGCACTGGGACGCCTGGGACCGCGACTTCCGCTCCTACTGCGCTCGGGAGCGGCCCCGGGAGAACGCCGACCTCGTGCTGGACACGGGCGGCGGGGGAGCGGTGCGCGGCTGAGGGGTCCCCTCCGAGCGCGGCGACGCGCGGATGCCGGTGGGAGGCTCGCCCTCGGCGGTGATCAGGCCCAGCCGAGCTCGTGCAGCCGGTCGTCGTCGATGCCGTAGAAGTGGGCGATCTCGTGGACGAGCGTGACGTGGATCTCGTCGCGCAGCGCGTCCAGATCGTCGCACGCGGCGAGGTGCGGCTCGCGGAACAGCACGATGCGGTCGGGCATCTCGCCGAAGCCGTAGCGCTCGCGCTCGGTGAGGGCGACGCCGTCGTAGTAGCCGAGCAGATCCAGGGTCCCGTCCTCGGGCCGGTCCTCCACGACGAACACGACGTTGTCGAGCCCGTCGACCATGTCGTCCGGGAGCGCGTCGAGCTCGGAGATCACCAGGGCTTCGAAGGCGTCCTCGTCCAGCTCGAGCATCCGGGACCTCTCTGCGTCGGCGATCGCTGCCGGTCGCCGGATGTGCGAAGAGGCCCGGAGTCGGAACTCCGGGCCTCTTCCGCTGCATGCACAGCCACTGGGGTGAGTAACGGGGCTCGAACCCGCGACCTCCTAGACCACAACCAGGCGCTCTGCCAACTGAGCTATACCCACCAGGAGCGTGTTCCGGCGGGGTGACCCGCCGAAGCAACTGTACGAGAGTACTACATCCGCGAGGCGAACTCGTCCACGACGGCGGCCGACACGGCCTGCACCTCGGCCGTGCTCGGCCCCGGCTGCTCCACGAACACGGCACGGCGGTAGTACTGCAGCTCGCGGATGCTCTCGAGGATGTCGGCGAGAGCGCGGTGTCCGCCGTGCTTCTTGGGCGCGTTGAAGTAGATGCGCGGGAACCAGCGCCGTGCCAGCTCCTTGATCGTGCTGACGTCGACGTTGCGGTAGTGCAGGTGGCCGTCGAGACGCGGCATGAACTTCGCGAGGAAGGCGCGGTCGGTGCCGATCGAGTTGCCGGCGAGGGGGGCCTGCTGCTCCGCCGGGACGTGCTTCAGCACGTACTCCAGCACCTCGTACTCGGCCTCCGCGACGCTGACGCCGGAGGGGATCTCGACCAGCAGCCCGGAGGTCTCGTGCATCGACCGGACGAAGTCGCCCATGTTCTCGAGCGCGGTCGCGTCGGGCCGGATGACGAGGGAGAGCCCCTCGTCGAGCGGGTTCAGCTCGAAGTCGGTGACGACGACGGCGATCTCGACGAGCTCGTCGACGGAGAGGTCGAGCCCCGTCATCTCGCAGTCGATCCAGACAAGACGGTCGGGGGCGCTACTCATGCGGGGCAGTCTATCGGCGGCCGCCGACACCCGGTCCGGCCGTCCCGCTCGTCCTACACTGGTCCCTCGTGATCACGCTCGCCTGCTGCCTCCTCATCGTCAACGCCGTGTGGAACGCGATCGTCTGGCCGCCCTTCCTCCGCCGCGTCCGCAAGGACCCGCGGGCGCGCGACGCGGACGGCCGCGCGACGACCTTCCTCCGCGTGCACACGGTCCTCATCGGCGTGTCGCTCGCTCTCGCCGTGGTCTCCCTGGTCGTGGGAGTGCTGGGACTCGTCCGGGGCGCCTAGGCCCCGGCGGGCGCGGCCCCTGCGCTTCGGTATCGTGGTCCGAGTCCGCCCCCGTAGCTCAGCGGATAGAGCAGGAGCCTTCTAATCTCTTGGTCGCAGGTTCGATTCCTGCCGGGGGCACCATCGGATCGGGAGCGCTCCGGTCGCGGTCTCAGGACTTGTCCCCGGTGGCCTGGGGATCGTCGACGACGCCTCGCGCTCGTCCTTCGACCGCGTCGCGGCCTCTCCTCGGGCTGCGCTGCGCTCCTCCGAGGAGTGACGCCCGGCACCCACGGGGTTTTCCTCCGCTCCGGTGACCCTCGGACGAGGACTCGCGGTCGCTGCACCAGTAACACACCGGCAAATCGGAGGCAACACCGGCGTGTTTCCCACCCGAAGTCGTTTGAGTGCCATTCAGGCACCTAGTCTTGGGGTGTCCGGAATTACAACGACGTAACGAACGGAGGTACGACCATGCTGCTCCTCGCCATCCTCGGTGGAATCGCCGTCGCGTGGACGATCGTCGCGGCGCCCCTCGCCGTACTGGTCGGCCGAGTCGCCCGTGCACGTGATGCACACAGCTAGTCAGTACACGCACCGCCCGCACCACGGAGAAGGCCCCGATCGCACTCGCGATCGGGGCCTTCTTCTCGTGGTCGGGAGCACTCAGACCGAGCTGCGCTCCTGGCCTCGGTCGTCGTCCGAGGCGGACCGCTCGAACCGGGCCTCGTCCGCCCGGACGACCGCCTCGTCGTCGGCCGGCACGTCGTCTCGGTCTCCGTCGGCCGGAGCCGACGGCGTCGCGTCGTGCTCCGCGTCCGGCTGCGGCTCGGCGGCAGGAGCCGAGCGCTGCGGGTCGACGGGCGGCAGCTCCTCCACGGGACGCTCGCGCGACGGCACCTCCAGGCGGTCGACGTCGGCGAGCAGGCGGCGGGTCTCCTCCTGCGAGGCGTCCCCGGCCGACGCGGGGAGGACGATCGTGGGCGTCTGCGGGGCTGCAGAGCCGGAGGCGGAGCCCGCGCCGACGACGACCGGTGCGACGGCGGTCGGTGCGGCGGCCGGGGGAGCGGTGCGCTGGGGAGCGGCCTCGGCGGTGCTCGCGGCCCGATCGGACGACGGAGCGGACTCGGCGGAGCGGTCTCGACCCGTCTCCGAGAAGCGCCAGCGCTCGAGGTCGGCGAGGAAGGCCTTCCGGGCGCGCCCGGGCTTGTCCCGCCACTGCACGAGGCGGTCGCGGAACTCGCCCACGCTCGCCTGCGTCTGGTAGCCGCCGGTGCTCGACGTGTGCTTCAGCTCGGCGAGCTCGTGAGCGGCCCAGTTGGCCGCGACGCCGGAGCCCTTGACGGGCAGGAGGCGCAGGTGCGTCTCGGCCTGCGCGGACGCGCGGTCGCTGAGGACGCGCTCCGGGCTGCTGAGGACGTTCCAGGCCGAGGCGTCGACCGCGGCGTCAACGAGCGTCGCGATGACCGCGTTCTTCCGCTCGTGATCCTGCTGACGGATGAGGCGCGCGATGGACGCTCGGAAGACGGAGGCGATCACGATCGCTCCGACCACCACGGCCAGCAGGACCACAGCGGCCGTGAAGACCGCCTGGTGCCCGTCGCTCGTGCGGATCCAGGACATGAACTCGTTCCACCACTGCATGGGGCGAACGCTATCCGGGGCGGTCGCCGCGGCCCGGTCGGCACGCCGCCGACCGGGCGGATCGGCGCGTCAGGCGACGCGGAAGACCTCGATCGCGTCGTCGACGCTCCAGAACTCGCCGAGCTCGGCGCCGGCGGGCATGCCCGCCCGTAGCAGCCGGGCGCGGTACCGCTCGCCGAGCGGATCCTCGACCAGCTCGATGTGACCGACCACGGCGCCCGAGCCGGTGCTCACGCGCCACAGCCGGGCGTTGACCCGGGTGAGCGTCGGCGGGGTGCGGGTGGCGTGCAGCGTGGACAGGGACATCGGTTCCTCCTGCTCGAGTCTCGGAGCACCCACCGGCCGAGTGCTGTCGCAGACTACGGCCGACCACCGACATCCCCGCCGGGGCGTCAGCGCAGGGTCGTGCCGTGCACAGCGAACTCCTCGATCGCGTCGATCTCCTCCTGCGAGAGGGGGCCGGCGTCCAGCGCGGCGACGTTCTGCTCGAGCTGCGCGACGCTCGACGCTCCGATGATGGCGCTCGTGACGGTGGGCACCCGGAGCACCCAGCTCAGGGCGAGCTGGGCCAGCGACTGGCCGCGCTGCTGCGCGATCGCGTTCAGACCGCGGGCCCGCGTGAGGTAGGCCTCGTCGATCCGGTCGGAGGAGAGGAAGCGCGACGTCGCCGCACGGGACCCCTCCGGCACGGTGCCGTCGAGGTAGCGGTCCGTCAGGAGCCCCTGCGCCAGCGGCGAGAAGACGATGCAGCCGGTGCCGAGCTCGTCGAGCACGGGGAAGAGGCCGTCCTCGGGTCCGCGGTCGAAGAGCGAGTAGCGGGGCTGGTGCAGGAGGAGCGGCACTCCGCTGCCCGCCAGTGCCGCCTGCGCGGCCCGGGTCTGCTCGGGCGAGTAGTTCGAGATGCCGGCGTAGAGCGCCTTGCCCGACTCCACCGCCGAGACGAGAGCGCCCATGGTCTCCTCGATCGGAGTCTCCGGGTCCGGCCGGTGCGAGTAGAAGACGTCCACGTAGTCGACGCCGATCCGCTGCAGGCTCTGGTCGAGCGAGGAGAGCAGGTACTTGCGCGAGCCGCCGTCCCCGTACGGGCCGGGCCACATGTCGTATCCGGCCTTGGACGAGATGACGATCTCGTCGCGGTACGGGCGGAGGTCCTCCGCGAGGATGCGGCCGAAGGCCGTCTCGGCGGCGCCGTAGGGCGGTCCGTAGTTGTTCGCGAGGTCGAAGTGGGTGACGCCCAGGTCGAACGCGCGGCGGAGGATCGCGCGCTGCGTGTCGAGGGAGCGGTCGGATCCGAAGTTGTGCCACAGGCCCAGCGACAGGGCGGGCAGCAGCAGGCCGCTCCGTCCGGTGCGTCGGTAGTCCATGCGGTCGTAGCGGGCGGGGGCGGCGTCGTAGCTCACGGCGCGACTCTATTGCAGGGGGCGGATCCGCGGAATGCAGGGGGCGGTGAGCGTGTTGGACCGACTGACGCCTCCGGCACCCCGGACGCGTCGACGCGACAGGAAGTGAGTCACACGCAATGCGCACATTCGTACTCGCCGGAGGATGCTTCTGGTGTCTGGACGCCGTCTACCGCGTCCTCGACGGCGTGACCGACGTCGTCTCCGGCTACACCGGCGGCCGCACGACCGAGCCCGACTACGAGGACGTCTGCTCCGGGCGCACCGGCCACGCCGAGGCCGTCGCCGTCACCTTCGACCCCGAGGTCATCCCCGAGCAGGTCGTCCTCGACGTCTTCTTCACCCTGCACGACCCGCGACAGCTGAACCGCCAGGGCAACGACGTCGGCACGCAGTACCGCTCGGCGATGTTCTACTCCTCCGACGAGGAGAAGGAGCTGTTCGAGACCGCGCGCGACCGTGCGTCCGAGTGGTGGGACGGCCCGATCGTCACCGAGATCTCGCCGCTGGGCGTCTACTACCCCGCCGAGGACTACCACCAGGACTTCTTCGCGAAGAACCCGGGCCAGGGCTACTGCATGGCGGTCGCACTGCCCAAGGTGAACAAGATCCGCAAGTCCTACTCGAGGTACATCACGGCGTCGTAACGCTCCTCCACAGGGGACGATCCGCTCGTCCTCTCCCCAGAAGGGCCCGCCTCCACCTCGGAGGCGGGCCCTTCGTCGCGACACTGGCCCTGCGGCGCCCGAGCGGTACCAGCCCCCTCCGCCCGGGCGCCGTGCCCGTCGCAGCCGTGGCGGGGCAGGAGTAGAGAGGACACGACCATGACCGACACGCTGACCGTCATCGGGACCATCGGCACCGAGCCGCGGAGCATCGACACCTCCAGCGGCACCGCGATGACCAGCTTCCGGCTCGCCTCGACGCAGCGGCGCTACGACCGCTCGGAGCAGCGCTGGGTCGACGTCTCGACCAACTGGTACACCGTCACCGCGTTCAACGGCCTGGCCGGCAATGCGCTGTCCTCCCTGTCGCGCGGCGACCGGATCCTCGTCACCGGGCGGCTCGGGGTGAGGGCCTGGGAGGCGGGAGGCAAGGCCGGCACCGATGTGGTCCTCACGGCCGAGGGCATCGGGCACGACCTCGCCTGGGGGACCAGCAGCTTCACGAAGACCGTCGGGCGCGCCTCTGCTCCCGCCCCCGCCGCCGAGCCCGCGTGGAGCGAGGAGGCGCCGCGCGAGGGCGCCGCGGCGGGGGACTGGGGCGCGTCGGGCCATGACCGCGGTGATGCCGCGCCCGAGCCGCCGATAGCGGCGGGCGTCGGCGGAGGCGCTCCCGGTCTCTCGGTAGGATCCGGGGACACCCCGTTCTGATCCGGGGGACCGGAGCGAGAGCCGTCCCGGTCGGGAGGAGCCGGGCGTGACACGGAACCGAGCGGCCCGCATCGCGCTCGTGCTCGGCGGTCTCGCCGTCTGCCTCTCCGGCTGCACGTCGCCGTCGGCGCCGGACCCCGTGGTGTCCTCCTCCGCGGCCGAGGCGCCGGCACCGGCGGAGTCCACCGCACCCGTCGCCTTCGTGCCGGGCGGGACGACGGAGCAGAACCTCCCCGTGTTCGAGCAGACCCTTCGCGCGGCGGCCGAGCCCGATCCGGAGGTGAGCGGCTCCAGTGTGGTCGACGCGCTCGTCGCGGCGGGGTTCTCCCGCGAGTCGATGCAGCTGACGGCCGACGAGACCTCGGTCGGACTCGACGCGGACTCGGTGCAGGTGTCCGTCAAGCTCGGTGAGTCGTGCCTCATCGGCCAGTACGGCCCGAAGAGCGGCGGGGTGCGGGCGGTGATCGCGGCACCGATCGCGACCGGCGCCTGCCTGGTCGGCCGGACCGTCCCGATCGACGGCTGACCCGGCGACGCTCGAGACGAGACGCCCCGTCATGTGCCCCGGTCGGGGTCGAGAAGGAGGAAGGGATCCTCGACATGCCTCCACGCCTCCCGATCGCGAGAGAGCGGGGAAACCGTCCCGCACCGCCGGGGGACCACTGCGAGCGGTGCGGAGAGGAGGATCGGCGCCGTCTCCTCCGGCTGGGACCGTCGGTGGAGGGGCGATCGACGCCGGCCTGCCCTCCCCGGGAGTCCGCTCCGCACGGTTAGGCTGCCCTGGCCGACACGTGTGCCCCAGCGGGGGTACCGGGACGGACGTGCCGACGGGAGCGCTCGGCACGAGGACCACGACGAGGGGGAACTCGCCATGACCACATCCCGTCCGCAGACGCCGACGCGAGCGAGGTGGATGCGCACCGCCATCGCGGTCGCGAGCACAGCGGCCGTCGTCCTGGGAGTGACGACCGGAGCCGGAGCGGCCGCCGCCGCAGAGAGCCGCATGACCGCGCTGGTCAGCCCCTACAACTGGTCGACTACCGAGACGTTCTCGGCAGCCCAGGTCGCCCCGGTCGCGGGCGACGTCACCGGGCTCGACGTCACGCTGTCCGATTCCGCTCGGCCGACGGGCACGTATCCGGCGTTCACGACCTACAACTGGGCGATAGGCGACTACGACCTCGCCGGGACGGTGAACCTCGCCTCTGGTAGCCGCTCTTTCCGCATCGAGCTGAAGCAGCCCCTCGCCTCCTTCGGCGGTGGGACCGTCGCTCTCCAGATCACGGCGCAGAAGCAGCCCGTCAAGACCCCCCGGGAGCCGATCGGCCAGCCGGTCGACAGCGGCTACGAGCTGACCACATCGGCCACCCTCTCCGTCGCCGGAGCCTCCGGCAGCGGCGGCGTCGGCAGGGTCGATCTCAGCGGAACCGCGCAGACGTTGCAGCGCAGCGCCGCCTACTTCGCGTACAGCAGCGCCGCCGAACTACCGGAGGTCAAGGGCGGCGACACCGTCGTCCTCGAGACGAGCCAGCCCGGCTTCTACGACCTCCAGGGTCTCGCCGCCTACGTCGGTCCGAGCAGGACCGAGCGGATCCCCGCCCAGGTGAGTGCGGACAGCGACCAGTCCAAGGTCACCGTCACGATCCCCTCGAGCGCCTACGACGCCTACAAGGACCGCGTCAACAGCCTCGTCCAGGTCACCGGCGTCAGCAACGGCAGGGTGGACCAGCCCCGCGGAGCGACCATCACGTCGGACGCCGCGGTCCGTGTGACGGGAGGCGGAGCCACCACCCCGCCGGTCACGCCGACCCCGACGGCCACCGCGACCACCCCGCCGGTCACGCCGACTCCGACCACTCCTCCGGTCACGCCCACGCCGACCGCCACGCCGACGGCCCCGCCCGCCGGCTCGCCGGTCGTCTCGCGCATCTCGGGCACCGACCGTCAGGGCACCGCGGTCGAGGTGTCCAAGCGCACCTTCCCGGCGAACGTCCCAGTCGTCTACGTCGCCACCGGGCAGAACTTCCCGGACGCGCTCAGCGCCGGACCCGCCGCGGCCAAGGCGGGCGGGCCGCTGCTCCTGGTCGACCGCGACTCGATGAGCCAGGTCGTCCGCACCGAGCTGACGCGTCTCAAGCCCGCGAAGATCGTCGTCGTCGGCTCCGAGCTCAGCGTCGGCAGCCAGGTCTACAGCGACCTGGCCGGGTACGCGACGAACAGGAACATCACGCGCCTCGGCGGAGTCGACCGCTACGACACGTCGAAGAAGATCCTCCAGTACGCCTTCCCCGCCGGCTCCTCGAGGGCCTGGCTGGCGACGGGCGAGAAGTTCCCCGACGCTCTGAGCGCCAGCGCCGCGGCCGGCGCGAAGGACGCTCCGGTGGTGCTGACCAACGGAACCGGCTCCACGGTGGACCCCCTCACCCAGCAGATCATCAGCGGCCTCAAGATCAGGACGCTGACCATCGCGGGCTCCTCGCTCTCGGTCAGCGCCGGCATCGAGCGCTCGATCACGGGCCCGGTGATCACCCGCATCGGCGGGACCGACCGGTACGACACCTCGGAGAAGCTGAACAAGGCGGCCTTCACCTCGGCGACGACCGTCTACCTCGCGACCGGTGAGAAGTTCCCCGACGCCCTGGCCGGAGCCACGGCGGCGGGCTACACCGGGAGCCCGCTCTTCGCGGTCCAGCCCACCTGCGTGCCCCGGGCGGTCCTCGCCGACATCTCCGCGTCCAAGGCGACGCAGGTGATCCTGCTCGGCAGCACGGACACGCTGTCCGAGGCGGTGGAGCGCCTGACGCCCTGCAGCTGATCCGCACCGTCGGCCGCTGACGCGATCCGCCCTCCCCACCGGCCCGGCCGGAGCGGAGGGCGGTCCGCGTTGAGACGCTCCCTCCGACGCGGACCGGCGAGTTCCCGTTATCCTCGACTGGTGCGGACGGTCCCGCGGCCTGCGCTCCGCGTCGGCCGGGGCCCGGCGTCCCGCCCCGGTCCGAGCCTCCGTCAGCGCCTCCGCGCGGAGCAGGGACCGGCGGGCGACCCGACTCCGCGCAGACCGACGGACTTGAGGACTGGGCATGGCTGAATACATCTACTCGATGGTGCGCGCGCGGAAGGCGGTCGGCGACAAGCTGATCCTGGACGACGTCACCATGTCGTTCCTGCCGGGAGCGAAGATCGGCGTTGTGGGGCCGAACGGCGCCGGCAAGTCGACGATCCTGAAGATCATGGCGGGGCTGGACACGCCGAGCAACGGCGAGGCGCGGCTCAGCCCGGGCTACACCGTCGGCATCCTGATGCAGGAGCCCGAGCTCGACGAGACCAAGACGGTCCTCGAGAACGTCCAGGAGGGCGTGGGCGAGATCAAGGGCAAGATCGACCGCTTCAACGAGATCTCCCTCGCGATGGCCGACCCGGACGCCGACTTCGACAGCCTCCTCGCCGAGATGGGGACCCTGCAGGAGGCGATCGACGCCGCCGACGCCTGGGACCTGGATTCGCAGCTGGAGCAGGCGATGGACGCGCTGCGCACCCCGCCGGGGGACTCCCTCGTCACCAACCTCTCGGGTGGCGAGAAGCGCCGCGTGGCGCTCACCAAGCTCCTCCTGCAGAAGCCCGACCTGCTGCTGCTCGACGAGCCCACCAACCACCTCGACGCCGAGAGCGTGCTCTGGCTCGAGCAGTTCCTCTCGAAGTACCCCGGCGCCGTGCTCGCCGTCACCCACGACCGGTACTTCCTCGACAACGTCGCGGAGTGGATCGCCGAGGTCGACCGCGGACACCTCTACCCCTACGAGGGCAACTACTCCACGTACCTCGAGAAGAAGAGCGCCCGCCTGGAGGTCCAGGGCAAGAAGGACGCCAAGCTCGCCAAACGGCTCACCACCGAGCTCGACTGGGTGCGCAGCAACGCCAAGGGCCGTCAGGCCAAGTCGAAGGCGCGCCTGGCGCGCTACGAGGAGATGGCGGCCGAGGCCGAGAAGACGCGCGTGCTCGACTTCGAGGAGATCGTCATCCCAGTGGGCCCCCGTCTGGGCTCCCAGGTCATCGACGCGAAGAAGCTGCACAAGCAGTTCGGCGAGCGCGTCCTCATCGACGACCTCAGCTTCACGCTGCCCCGCAACGGCATCGTCGGCGTCATCGGCCCGAACGGCGTCGGCAAGACCACGCTCTTCAAGACGATCGTCGGCTTCGAGCCGCTCGACTCGGGCGACCTGAAGATCGGCGAGACGGTCGACATCTCCTACGTCGACCAGAGCCGCGGCGGCATCGATCCGCAGAAGAACCTGTGGGAGGTCGTCTCCGACGGGCACGACTACATCACCGTCGGGAAGACCGAGATCCCCTCCCGCGCCTACGTCTCGCAGTTCGGCTTCAAGGGCCCGGACCAGCAGAAGAAGGCCGGCGTCCTCTCCGGCGGCGAGCGGAACCGCCTCAACCTCGCGCTGACGCTCAAGCAGGGCGGCAACCTGCTCCTGCTCGACGAGCCCACCAACGACCTGGACGTCGAGACCCTGGGCAGCCTCGAGAACGCGCTCCTCGAGTTCCCGGGCTGCGCCGTGGTCATCACGCACGACCGGTGGTTCCTCGACCGGA
Organism: Rathayibacter sp. AY1F4; assembly: GCF_002931775.1. Lineage (NCBI taxonomy): Bacteria > Bacillati > Actinomycetota > Actinomycetes > Micrococcales > Microbacteriaceae > Rathayibacter > Rathayibacter sp. AY1F4. The sequence goes on along the minus strand of NZ_PSVE01000007.1, from coordinate 85,305 downwards.
TCGCGACCCACATACTCGCCTACGAGGGCACCGAGGAGGATCCGGCCAACTGGTACTGGTTCGAGGGCAACTTCGAGGCGTACGAGGAGAACAAGATCGAGCGCCTCGGCCCGGACGCGGCGAAGCCGCACCGCTCCGCGTACCGCAAGCTCACCCGCGACTGATGCGCCTGCACGTCGCCATCCCGCTGCGCTGGTCGGACTTCGACGCCTACGCGCACGTGAACAACGCCGAGATGCTGCGCCTGCTCGAGGAGGCGCGCATTCAGGCGTTCTGGAAGCCGGACTCGCCGCAGCCCGGCGGGATGGCGACGGCGGTGCTCGACGCACGGCCGGGTGCCGAGTCGATCAGCCTCATCGCCCGGCAGGAGATCGAGTACCTCGCGCCGATCCCGTACATGCGCGCGCCGATCGACGTGGAGCTGTGGATCGGGCGGATCGGCGGGGCGAGCCTCGAGGTCTGCTACGAGCTCTACTCGCCCGCCGGCGTCGTCCCGCGGGTGCTCTTCACGAAGGCGGCCACCACTCTGGTGCTGGTCACCGCCGCGACGGGCAGGCCCCAGCGCATCCCGGAGGAGCTCCGCGAGGCGTGGGGCCCCTACGTCGAGGAGCCCATCACCTTCTCGAAGCGGGGCTGAGCTCAGCCCAGGGGGACGCGGACCATGCCCTCCTGGGCGACGCTCGCCACGAGCACGCCCTCCTGCGTGTAGATGCGCCCGAGCGAGAGTCCGCGTCCGCCGGACGCGCTCGGCGCCTCCTGCACGTAGAGGAGCCACTGGTCCACGCGCGCGGGGCGGTGCCACCACATCGCGTGGTCGAGGCTCGCGATCCGCAGGCCGGGCGTCGTCCACGCCGCACCGTGCCGGCGGAGCGTGGATTCGAGGATCGTGTAGTCGCTCGCGTAGGCGAGGGCGGCGCGGTGCAGCATCGGATCGTCCGGCAGCGATCCGAGCGAGCGCATCCACACGCTCTGGTGCGCGACCCGCTCGGGGTCGGCCCGGAGGTACACCGGCTGCTCGACGTGCCGCACGTCGAAGGGGCGCTGCGTGGCCCAGAAGCTGCCGACCGGGTGGTCGATCCCCGCGAGGATCTCAGCGGTGCTCGGCAGCGACTCCGGGTCGGGGATCCCCTCCGGCATCGGCGCCTGGTGGTCGAGACCCTCGTCCTCGGTCTGGAACGAGGCGATCATCGAGAGGATGGGGCGTCCGTTCTGGTAGGCCTGCGTCCGCCGCGTGCAGAAGGAGCGGCCGTCGTGGATCCGGTCGACCGAGAACGTGATCGGCAGGGAGACGTCCCCGGGGCGGAGGAAGTACCCGTGCATCGAGTGCACGGAGCGCCCCTCGACGGTGCGACCGGCCGCGATGAGCGACTGCGCGAGGACCTGGCCGCCGAAGACCCGCCCCTCGGGCATCCACTGCGAGGGACCCGTCGAGATGTCCTCGCTGGTGCGGGCGCCGGTGTCCGTCAGGTCGAGCGCGGTGAGGAACGAGGACAGGGGATCGGGCACGGTACCTCCGGGGTGTCGGGCGGTGGGGCGAGCGGCCTCGGGTAAGTTTATCGACGCGATGAGTTCGTCCTTCTCCCTGGCGGATCCGCCCAGCCTGTCGGATCTGCGCGTCTTCCTCGGCCGTTCGGCCCGGGTCGAGGACGGTGCGGTCCGGCTCCTCGCCGACGACCACGTGCTGGCCGCCTACACGCCGATCCTCCAGCCCCGCGGTCTGCTCGACCGCTCCGCGACCGTGCTGGGCCTGCGCGTCTTCGCGCTCGACGAGCCCGCCGGTTTCGACCGGGTCATGCCGATCCGTGCGCTGTCGGACCGCCTCGCCCGCCTGCAGTGGGAGCCGGGCGGAGCGGACGGAAAGCCGGTCGTGCTGCCCGACGGCGACGACGCGACGGCGGGACCCTGGGCGGGCGTCTCCCCGCCCCGCGGCGGCTGGACCCGGCGCGAGCCCGTGGACCCGGGCTTCCTGGAGCGCGTCGCGCGCGAGGGGATCGACGAGATCGCGGCGGCCGTCGGCTCCGAGACGGGCGAGCAGATCGTCGGCCGCGTGCGGTCGAGCGTCTGGGGCCGCCCGCTCGACGGCCTCGAGGACGTCCCGGCGGGAGCGGCGTTCGCCCTCTTCGCGCTCGGGTTCCTCGGCGCCGACGACCCGGTCGCCCTGCTCGAGAGCGGCGCCTGGCGCCGCCTCACCTCACGGCGCGGACACGTGCTGGTCCGCACCCCGGGCTGAGCGGCTACTCCTCGAAGGTGTTCACCATCGCGTGGGCGGCGCGCTCCAGGTAGTCCCAGAGCAGGGCGTCGTCGGCCGGAGCGAGCTCGAGATCGTCGACGGCCGTCCGCATGTGCTGGAGCCAGTGGTCGCGGGCCTCGGGGTTGATCCGGAAGGGCTGGTGCCGCATCCGCAGGCGCGGGTGGCCGCGCTCCTCGCTGTAGGTGCCCGGCCCGCCCCAGTACTGCTCGAGGAAGCCGGTCAGCCGCTGGATCGCGCCCTCGAGGTCGTGCTCGGGGTACATCGGCCAGAGGACCTCGTCCTCGCGGACGCCCTCGTAGAAGCGGCGGACCAGTCGCTCGAACGTCGGCCGGCCGCCGATGTGCTCCCAGAAGCTGCGCAGCGGAGGCGTGCCGCCGATCTGCAGGCCGCTCACGAGCGCGCTCCCGTCGGGCCGGAGGTGCCGCCGCCGTCCAAGGGCGGCGTCCCGCTCCCGCGCCGCAGCGCGCGGGGGAGCCGCACGGGCTTGCCGTGCTCGGTGCTGATCGTGGGCGAGGGCGTGGTCCGCGGCGGCTTGGCGCCTCCGACGCTCGTCGCCCCCTCGAAGCCTTCGAGGACGACGGTGGCCAGCGAGGGGAGCTTCACGTCGAGCGCGTCGAGCGACTTCTTCAGGCGCAGGCGCAGCTCGCGGGCGACGTCGTCCTTGGCGGTGGTGCGGGTCTTGACCACGACCCGGATGACCAGGGCGTCGTCGGCGATGGACTCCAGGCCCCAGAGCTCGGGCTTGTCGATGATCCGGGCCCGCCAGCGACTGCTCGCCGCCAGCTCGTTCGCGGTCGCGAGGACCGTGGACTGCACCTGCTCGAGGTCCGTCTCGTAAGGCACGGCCAGATCGACGATGACGCGCGACCAGCCCTGCGACATGTTCCCGACCCGGACGATCTCGCCGTTGCGGACGAACCAGAGGGTGCCGTTGACATCGCGGATCTGCGTCACCCGGACGCCGACCGACTCGACCACGCCCGTCGCCTGCCCGGTGTCGACGACGTCGCCGACCCCGAGCTGGTCCTCCGCGACCATGAACAGCCCGTTCAGGACGTCCTTGACGATGTTCTGCGCGCCGAAGCCGAGGCCCGCGCCGAGGGCGGCCGTTAGCAGGGCGAAGGAGCCGATGAGGTCCTTGTCGATCGTCGTCACGACCATGACCAGGGCGATGACGACGATCAGGATCGAGCTCAGGTTGTTGAGGATCGACCCGAGCGTGCGCGTGCGCTGCACCACCCGCACGGCCGCGAGCGGCGATGCGGCGATCGACTGGGTGTCCTCGACGCGCTGGCGGCGCTTCACTCCCGACACGATCTGATCGACGACGCGGCCGATCACGAAGTGGGCGATGACGCGCACCAGCAGCGCGCCCAGCACGATCCCGAGGATCGCGACCACCTTCCAGAAGGGCTCGGACTCGAAGAAGGAGACGGTGGCGGCGACAGGGTCCGGGGTGGAGGTCTGAAGAAGCAGCATGACCGCTCCAGGCTACGGGACGCCTCCCTCCGAGACGGGTGCACGAGCCCCGCGCGCGTATAGATTCGAGGCGGGTCCGCTCGGACCCGGACACCGCCCTGGGAAGGACGCCCGATGCTCCACTCCACCCGGACTCCCGCCGAGAAGCGCCGCCTCTTCCGCGAGCGCCTCGCCTCGGGCGAGCTGCTGCAGCTGCCCGGCGCGTTCACTCCGCTCTCCGCGCGCCTCATCGAGGCGAAGGGCTTCGACGGGATCTACGTCTCGGGCGCCGTGCTCTCGGCCGAGCTGGGGCTGCCGGACATCGGGCTCACCACGCTCAGCGAGGTGGCCGGCCGCTCGCAGCAGATCGCGCGCCTGACCGACCTGCCGGTCCTCGTCGACGCGGACACCGGCTTCGGTGAGCCGCTGAACGTCGCGCGCACGGTGCAGATGCTCGAGGACGCCGGAGTCGCGGGGCTGCACATCGAGGACCAGGTGAACCCCAAGCGCTGCGGGCACCTCGACGGCAAGGCGGTCGTCGACGAGGCGACCTCGGTGCGGAGGATCGCGGCGGCCGTCGACGCGCGCCGCGACTCCGACCTGGTGATCATGGCCCGCACCGACATCCGCGCCCTCGACGGCCTGCCGGCCGCGATCGACCGCGCCAAGCGCCTCGTCGACGCCGGAGCCGACGCAGTGTTCCCCGAGGCGATGCGCGACCTGTCCGAGTTCGAGGCCGTGCGCGCCGCGATCGACGTGCCGATCCTCGCCAACATGACCGAGTTCGGCAAGAGCGAGCTGTTCACCGCGCAGCAGCTCGCCGACGTCGGCGTGAACGTCGTGATCCACCCGGTCTCGCTGCTCCGGATCGCGATGGGCGCCGCGATGCGGGCGCTCGACGCCCTCAAGGCGGAGGGGTCGCTCCGCTCGGAGGTCCCGGGCATGCAGACGCGCGCCGAGCTCTACGAGCTCCTCGACTACGCCTCGTACAGCCGCTTCGACGAGGGCGTCTTCGACTTCTCGCTCGCCGACCACTACGGCGCCTGAGCGCGCCGACCCGCACGAACCGGCGGCGCTCCCCGGCGCCGCCGCCCGCCTCTCGCGAAGGAGCGAAGGATGAGCACGACCGATCAGGACATCCGCAAGGGACTCGTGGGGGTCGTCGTCGACACGACGGCCGTCTCGAAGGTCGACCCGGCGTCGAACTCGCTGCTCTACCGCGGCTACCCCGTGCAGGAGCTCGCGGCGGGGACCTCGTTCGAGGACGTGGCCTGGCTGCTCTGGCACGGCGAGCTCCCCACTGCGGAGGAGGCGGCCGGGCTGGCCGCCGTGGAGCGGGCCCACCGCGCCCTGGCCCCCGAAGTGCGGACCGTGATCGACCTGCTGCCGCTGTCGGCGCACCCGATGGACGTGGTGCGGACGGCGGTGAGCGTCCTGGGCGCGCTCGAGGAGGATCCGGACGCCGACGCTGCCGAGGCCGTGCTGGAGCGCTCCGTGCGGCTCTGGGCGGCACTGCCGGCGATCGTCGCCTACGCCCAGCGCCGCCTGCGCGGCCTCGAGCCGATCGAGCCGCGCGACGACCTCGACTACTCCGAGAACTTCCTCTGGACGACCTTCGGCGAGGTGCCGGAGCCGGTCGTCGTCGACGCGTTGCGCGTCTCGCTGGTGCTCTACGCCGAGCACTCCTTCAACGCCTCGACCTTCACGGCCCGCGTCGTGACGTCGACGCTGTCGGACGTCCACTCCGCCGTGACCGCCGCCGTGGGAGCGCTCAAGGGACCGCTCCACGGCGGGGCGAACGAGGCCGTGCTGCACGTGCTCGACGAGGTCGGCACCGGACCGGAGGCGGACCGGCGGTCCCGCGAGTGGCTCGCCGAGGCTCTCGGGCAGCGCCGGAAGGTCATGGGGTTCGGCCACCGGGTCTACAAGTCGGGCGACTCGCGGGTGCCGACCATGGACGCCGCTCTCCGGCGGCTCGCCGAGCACGAGGGGGCCGGCGAGATGATGGAGCTGTACGACGCTCTGGCCGCGGCGATGGCCGAGCGGACGGGCATCCTGCCGAACCTCGACTACCCGTCCGGCCCCGCCTACCGGCTGATGGGCTTCGACACCGGGATCTTCACTCCGCTGTTCGTCGCCGCGCGGGTGGTGGGCTGGACGGCCCACGTGATCGAGCAGCGGGGCGCGAACGCGCTCATCCGGCCGCTGTCCGCCTACGACGGGCCGGAGCGCCGCTCGGTCCCGCAGCGGTAGGCGCCGGGAGCGGGGAGAGCCGCCCGGTCCCGCAGCGCCGAGCGCCGGGGGACCGGGCGGCTCACTGTCAGCCCCGGGTGTCGCGCTCCTGGGCGCGGAGCGCACGCTCCACGCCGGCCAGGTTCTCGATCACGAGTCGGCGCAGCGCCGGGACCTCCGGGTTCGCGTCGAGCCAGGCGCGGGTGGCGTCGACGATCTCCTGCGAGGGCGTGGCGGCCGGGTAGAAGCCGACGACCAGGTACTCGGCGATCTTGTAGCTCTTCGACTCCCAGAGGGTGCGGAGGGCGTCGAAGTAGACCGGGACCATCGCGTCGAGCAGGCGCGGGTCGGCGGCGCGCTGGAAGCCCAGGCCCGTCGAGCGGACGATCGTGTTCGGTGCCGAGTCGTCGGCCGTGACGGAGTCCCACGCCGCGCGCTTCGCCTCCGCGGTCGGCAGTGCGGCACGGGCGTGCGCGGCCGACTGCTGGCCGGTCGCCGTGTTGTCCGAGGCGAGCGCCGCGTCGATGTCGTCCGCACCGGCCCGCCCGCCGGCGACGAGAGCGATCAGCAGTTCCCAGCCGAGGTCGGTGTCGATGTCGAGGCCGCCGAGGGCGGTGGAGCCGTCGAGCAGCGCCTGCACGGCCTCGAGGTGCGCCGGGGTGGACGCGATCGCGGCGAAGAACTTCACGAACTGGAACTGCGCGTCGCTGCCCGGCTCGGCGCTCTGCGCGAGCGTCCACAGCTGATCGCCCGCCTCCTCGACGACCTCGGCCCGGTACTCCGGAGCGACGTACTGGGTGGCGGTGGCGACGAGCTGATTGAGCACCGTCCGCAGGGTCGTCGACTCGGTCTCGGTCGCGACGTTGCCCAGGACGAGGCGGACGAAGTCGCGCGGCGCCGACTCGGCGTCGCGGGTCGAGTCCCAGACCGAGCCCCAGACCAGCGAGCGGGCCAGGGGGCTGTCGATGCTCGCGAGGTGCTCGACGGCCACGGCGAGCGAGGCGTCGTCGAGGCGGACCTTCGCGTAGGCGAGGTCGTCGTCGTTGAGCAGCACGAGCGCCGGACGGGTGCGGCCGATCAGCTCGGGCACCTCGGTGCGCTCCCCGTCGACGTCCAGCTCGAGGCGCTCGACGCGGACGAGGCGCTCGCCCTTGAAGTCGTACAGGCCGATCGCCAGGCGGTGCGGGCGGATCGTCGGGTACTCCTCGACCGCGGTCTGCAGGATCGCGAAGGACGCGATCGCTCCGCTCTCGTCGACCGCGATCTCGGGGCGGAGCGTGTTCACGCCGGCCGTCTCGAGCCACTGCGCCGACCACTCGGTGAGGTCGCGCCCGCTGGTGGCCTCCAGCTCGACCAGCAGGTCGCGCAGCTCCGTGTTCGAGAAGGCGTGCTTGACGAAGTACTCGTGGACGCCGGCGAGGAACTCCTTCTCGCCGACCCACGCGACGAGCTGCTTGAGCACCGAGGCGCCCTTGGCGTACGTGATGCCGTCGAAGTTGACCTGGACGTCCTCGAGGTCGTTGATCGTCGCGACGATCGGGTGGGTCGAGGGCAGCTGGTCCTGGCGGTAGGCCCAGCTCTTCTCCATTGCGGCGAAGGTGGTCCACGCCTCGGTCCACTCCGTCGCCTCCGCGGTGGCGAGGGTGGAGGCGTACTCGGCGAACGACTCGTTGAGCCAGAGGTCGTTCCACCACTTCATCGTGACCAGGTCGCCGAACCACATGTGGGCGAGCTCGTGGAGGATCGTGACGACCCGGCGCTCCTTGATCGCATCCGTCACCTTCGAGCGGAACACGTAGGTCTCGGTGAAGGTCACCGCTCCCGCGTTCTCCATCGCGCCGGCGTTGAACTCGGGGACGAACAGCTGGTCGTACTTCGCGAACGGGTACGGGACGCCGAACTTCTCCTCGTAGAAGGCGAAGCCCTGCTTCGTCTTCTCGAACACGTAGTCGGCGTCGAGGAAGGGCGCGAGCGAGGCCCGGGCGAAGACCCCCAGCGGGATGGTCCGGCCGTCGGAGGAGACGAGCGAGTCGGTCTCGACCACGTAGGGTCCGGCGACGAGGGCCGTGATGTAGGAGGAGATGCGCGGGGTGGGCTCGAAGCTCCAGGTCGCGATCCCCTCGCCCGCCGGGACCGGCTCGGGAGTGGGCTGGTTCGACACGACCTGCCACTGCGCGGGCGCGGTGACGGTGAAGCGGAACTCGGCCTTGAGGTCCGGCTGCTCGAACACCGCGAAGACGCGGCGGGAGTCGGGCACCTCGAACTGCGAGTACAGGTACACCTCGCCGTCGACGGGGTCGACGAAGCGGTGCAGGCCCTCGCCCGTGTTGGTGTAGAGCGCGTCGGCGACGACGGTGAGCTCGTTGTCCGCGGCCAGGGCGTCGAGGCGGATGCGGACGCCGTCGGCGACGTCGGCGGGGTCGAGCTCCGCGCCGTTGAGGGTGACGGAGTGGACCGTGCCCGTGACGGCGTCGATGAAGCTCGAGGCGCCCTCGGTGGCGGAGAAGCGCACCGTGGTCGTGCTGAGGAAGGTCTCGGCTCCCCGGGTCAGGTCGAGGGCGATGTCGTAGTCGTGGACCTGGATCAGCGAGGCGCGCTCCTGCGCCTCGCTCCGGGTGAGGTTGTCTCCTGGCACGGGGGTGCTCCATCCGTTCGTCTCGGGCGCTGCCGCGGGCGCCGGGGTGCGGGCGCCGCCGATCCACCCTAGAGCTGCCGGGACCCGCCGTGGAGCCCCGTGGCGCCGATCCTGCGGAGCCGCCGGGGAGCGCGGACGCGGCCCCGGCGAGCGGCGTAGCGTGTCCCCATGACCTCTGTGGACTTCTGGTTCGACCCCTCCTGCCCGTGGGCCTGGATGACCTCGCGATTCGTGGACGAGGTGACCCCCGCGCGCGACCTCGACGTGCAGTGGCACATCATGAGCCTCGCCGTCCTCAACGAGGACAAGGACGTGGACGACTCGTACCGCGCCTTCCTCCCGCGCGCGCTGCGCTACACGCGCCTGGTCGCCGCCGTCGCCGAGCGCGAGGGCCGCGAGCACGTGAAGCCTCTCTACGACGCGCTCGGCACCCGGATCCACCCGGGCGGGCGCACCGACGTCGACGCGGTGATCGCCGAGTCGCTCGCCGAGCTCGGCCTGCCCGCGGAGCTCGCCGCCCACGCCGACTCGGACGAGTACGACGAGCCGATGCGCGCCTCCCACTTCGACGGGATCGAGCGGGTCGGCCAGGACGTCGGCACCCCGGTCATCGCGATCGGCGACGTCGCCTTCTTCGGCCCCGTCATCTCGCCGATCCCGAGGGGCGAGCAGGCGCTGACCCTCTGGGACGGCATCGTCGCCGCCGCCTCCTTCGACGGCTTCTTCGAGCTCAAGCGCTCGCGGACCCGCGACCCGCAGTTCGACTGAGCCGACCCGCGGTACTCTGGCTCCCGGCCCGGGCACCGCGGGCCCCAGACGGCTCTTCCGGAGGAGTTCTCTCGTGCGCATCCACATCGCCACGGACCACGCAGGGCTGGACTTCAGCCGTCACCTGATCGAGCACCTCGGCGCCGCCGGTCACGACGTGATCGACCACGGCCCCACGTCCTACGACCCGCTGGACGACTACCCGTCCTTCTGCGTCAACGCCGCCGCCGCGGTCGTCCGCGATCAGGAGGCGGGGGTCGAGGCCCTCGGCGTCGTCTTCGGCGGCTCGGGCAACGGCGAGCAGATCGCGGCGAACAAGGTCGCGGGCGTGCGCGCGGCGCTCGTCTGGAACCTGAGCACCGCCGTGCTGGCCCGCCAGCACAACGACGCGAACGTCATCTCGATCGGGGCCCGCCAGCACTCCGTCGAGGAGGCCACCGGCTTCATCGACGCGTTCGTCGCCGAGCCCTTCACCTTCGAGGAGCGGCACGTGCGCCGCATCGCGCAGCTCGCCGAGTACGAGGCCACCGGCGACATCGCCGGCTGGGTCGTCGACTCCGCCGCGAAGGAGCGCTGAGTGCCCGAGGGGCACTCCGTCCACCGGATCGCCCTGCAGTTCGAGCGCGACGTCGTCGGGCACCGCGTCGCGACCAGCAGCCCCCAGGGCCGCTTCACCGAGGGAGCCGCGCTCCTCGACGGGCGCGAGGTCCTCGAGTCCACGGCCGTCGGCAAGCACCTGCTGCTGCGCTTCGAGGGCGACCTGACGCTGCACGTCCACCTCGGCCTCTACGGCGCGTGGGACTTCCTCGGGCACGTCTCGCCGCTGTTCCCGGACGGGAAGGCCGGCAGCAGCATCGGCGCTCCCCGGCGCCGCCGCGCCGTGCGCCTCTCCGAGACGGAGCACGAGACCGACTCCGATCTCGACGAGTTCCCGCCGCCGCCCGTGGGCGCGGTGCGCGTGCGCATCATGACGGAGGAGACGGTCGCCGACCTGCGCGGCCCCACCGCCTGCGAGGTGATGGACCCCGCCCAGGTGGAGGCCCTCCTCGCCCGCCTCGGTCCGGATCCGGCCGACGACGACTCCGGCGAGGCGCGCGACCGCTTCGTGAACCGGCTCCGCAGGACGGCGACGCCGGTCGGGCTGGTGCTGATGGACCAGTCCGTGGTCAGCGGCATCGGCAACATCTACCGGGCGGAGCTGCTCTACCGCGCCGGCCTCGACCCGCACACTCCCGGCAAGCAGGTGCCGCTGGAGCTCGCACAGGAGCTGTGGCGGGACTGGGCGGACCTGCTCGAGGACGGCATCCGGACCGGGATGATGATCACGCGCCGCGGCCTGACGAAGACCGAGCGCTCGAAAGCCGTCCGCAGCCGCGCCGAGCGCAACTACGTCTACAAGCGCGAGGGCCTGCCCTGCCGGGTCTGCGGCACGAACGTGCTGCTCGAGGAGATCGGCGCGCGCAAGCTCTACTGGTGCCCGGTGTGCCAGTCGTGAGCGCCGGTGGAGAGACGCCTGCCCGGTCCCGCGCCCGCCGAGCCGTCCGCCCCGCGCTCCGCGAGGCCGCCCGATGACCGGCGGTCTCCTGCTCCGGGGCGCCCGCCTCCTCGGCTCGTCCCGACCCGGTGCCGTGCTCCTGCGCGACGGCCGCGTGGAAGCGGTCGGACCGGACGCCGCCGCCGCCCCGGGCGACGAGGTGCGCGACCTCGACGGGCGCTGGGTGCTCCCCGGCCTCTGGGACGAGCACGTCCACTTCTCCCAGTGGGCGATGACGGCCCCGCGCCTGGACGTCTCGTCGGCGGACTCGGCCCGCGGGACGGCGGACGCGGTCCGACGTCGCCTGGCGGAGGAGTCCGGTACCGGCACGCTGATCGGCTTCGGCTTCCGCGACGGCCTCTGGCCGGAGCCGCCCACGACCGCGCTCCTGGACGAGGTCTCTCCGGAACGGCCCGTCGTGCTGATCAGCGGCGACCTGCACTGCGCCTGGCTGAACTCCGCCGCGTACCGGCGCTACGCCGTCGCTCCCGAGCCCGAGCTGCTGCGCGAGGACGCCTGCTTCGAGCTCGTCACCGCACTCGGAGCCCTCGGCGACGACGAGCTCGACGCGCTCGCCGACGCGGCGGCCCGGCGGGCTGCGGCTCGCGGGGTGGTCGGCGTCGTCGACCTCGAGATGCGCTGGAACGCGGGGGACTGGCCCCGTCGCGTCGACGGCGGAACACGCTCTCTCCGCGTCGACACCGGCGTCTACCGCGACCACCTCCAACGCGCCCTCGCGGAAGGACTGCGCACGGGCGACGAGCTCGACGGCGGTGACGGCCTGCTGCGGATGGGCCCGCTCAAGGTCCTGATCGACGGCTCCCTCAACACGAGGACCGCCTACTGCGCCCACCCCTACGCCGACCACGACGGCTACGGCGTCCTCACCGTGGAGCCCGCTGAGCTGGACGAGCTGCTCGGCCGCGCGGCCGCCGGGGGCATCCGCTCCACCGTGCACGCGATCGGAGACGCCGCGGCGACGCTGGCTCTGGACGCGCTCGGCCGGGTCGGCGGGGGCCGCATCGAGCACGCTCAGCTGCTCGCGGAGACCGACCTTCCGCGGTTCGCCGCGCTCGGCGTGGAGGCCGGAGTGCAGCCCGCGCACGCGCTCGACGACCGCGAGGTGGCGGAGCGGTACTGGCCGGGACGCACCGGCCGGGCGTTCCCGCTGCGCTCGCTGCTCGACTCCGGGGCCCGCGTGGTGCTCGGCTCGGACGCTCCGGTCGCTCCGCTCGACCCGTGGGTCGCGATCTCCGCCGCGGTCGCGCGGGCGATGCCCGGCGACGAGCCCTGGCATCCGGAGCAGCGGGTGAGCGTCGAGGAGGCGATCGTCGCCTCGACCCGGGTGCGCCGGCTCACGCCCGCGGCCGGCGATCCCGCCGATCTCGTGGTGGTCGACCGCGATCCGCTCGCCGCCGACGCGGGAGCCCTCCGATCCATGCCGGTCGCCGCGACCCTCCTGGCGGGCCGCTTCACGCACGGCGGCTGACCCGCGCCCGTCGCGACACCGGCCGCTCCGGATCGCGCGGACGGGCCCGGGAACGACGACGGCCCGCGGGATCCGAGGATCGGCGGGCCGGTCGAGGCGTGGTGCTCAGCTCTCGCTGACGTGGGCGAAGAGGAACCAGCGGTCCTTCTCGAGGCCGCGGCCGATCTCGATCGCGACGTCCTGGCTGCTCGCGTCGATCTCGGCGAGCTCGGCGATCGCCGTGTTGACGGTCGCGATGGCGACGTCCATCTGGCGGATGATCTCGACGATCGCGTTCTCGGAGCGCTGGAAGCCGGGGGTGAGGGGTTCGGACTGCGTCGCCGAGGCGACGGTCTGGATGCGGGCGTCGACCGGGAGGCCGAGGGCGACGACGCGCTCCGCGGCGAGGTCGGCCCACTCGATGGCGCGGCCGACGATCGCGTCGAGCAGCTCGTGGACGCCGATGAAGTTGGCGCCGCGGACGTGCCAGTGCGCCTGCTTGCCGTTGACGGCGAGCGCGGTCATCTCGACGACGACGGGGCTGAGGAACTGGGCGACTCCGGATGCGACATCCGGGTTCGACGAGGTGAGCGACGTGACGGACGTGGTGGACATCGTCTGGTCCTTTCGAGAGGGGGTGACTGATCGTCAACAGTACGCAGATCCCTCGGCGCTGCAAGGAAGCGCAGGCTCGGCTCAGTCCGGTGAAGGACAGGCTCACCTCTGTCGCCGAGGGGCGTCACGGGGGCTTCCCCCCGGGTGCCCGGAGCCGTGCCGCCGGTACGCTCGACCGGGTCGCGGCGGCGGCGGGAGCGGACAGGAGGCGCGGATGAGCGGAGCATCGACGGCCCTCGGCGAGGCCTCGCGCGCCTACCTCCGGCTCTGGCGCGGACTGCCTCGGGAGGTGCTCGCGCTGGTGGCCGCGATCCCGGTCGCGCTCCTCGGCGCCTTCTGCGCCGGCGTCGCGCTGGCCGTCGCGCTCGGGCTCGTCGGAGTCCTGATCGGCCTGGTGTTCCTGCCCGCCGCCCTCTACACGGCGCGCTTCTTCTCGCGGGCCGCCGTCGGCCTCGACGTGCTGGCCGGACGGCCCGCCGTCCCCCGGCCGCAGTGGCGGCGACCGCCTTCCTCCGTCACTCCGTCGACCTTCGCCCTCTACGGTCCGGTGATCGACGGGCACTACTGGCTCGCTCTCCTGCACACGCTCGTCGTGGCTCCGGTGCTCGCGCTGCTGTCAGGATTGCTCCTGGCGCTGTGGACCTGGGCGGGCCCGGGCACGGTGGCCGCCGCGCTCACGGGGGCCCCCGGTCCGGCCCGCCTGCTGGCGGAGAACGGAGCTGCTCTGCTGGGCGCCCCGCAGCCTCCGGCGGGACTGGTCGCCGCGGCGACAGTCGCCACGACCGTCCTCTTCGTCTCGACCCTGCCGTTCGCCACCCGCGGTCTCTCCCTCCTGCACTGGCTGGTCGACCGTCTCCTACTCGGCCCGTGGGAGTCGGAGGCGCTCCAGCGCGAGGTCGCCGAGCTGAGCGCCTCCCGCGGCGCAGCCGTCGCCGCCGAGGACCGCGCGCTGCGCCGGCTCGAGCGCGACATCCACGACGGCCCGCAGCAGCGCCTGATCCGGGTCCAGATGGACCTGGCCTCGGCCCGCAACCGACTCGCCGCCGACCCGGAGTCTGCCGCCCGCCTGGTCGACGAGGCTCGCGAGCACGTGCGCGCCGCGCTCGACGAGCTGCGCGCCCTCTCCCGCGGAGTGGCGCCGCCGATCCTGCAGGACCGGGGCTTCGAGGCGGCGGTGCACTCGCTCGCCGAGCTCAGCCCGGTGCCGGTCGAGGTCCTCACCGAGCACCCCGTGGCGGACGTGCCGCCCGAGGTCGAGCGCAGCGTCTACTTCGTCGTCGCCGAGCTGCTCGCCAACGTCTCTAAGCACTCCGGTGCCCGATCGGTGCGGGTGCATCTCGACACCCGCGACTCCGGCACTCCGGGGGAGCGCTGGCTCGACGCCTGGGTGGTCGACGACGGAGTCGGCGGGGCGTCGCCGGTCGCCGGTCACGGTCTCGAGGGGGTCGGCGGGCGCGTCCGGGGCCTGCGCGGGATCCTGAGCGTGGAGTCGCCGGTCGGCGGGCCGACCACGGTCGGGGTGCACGTCCCCTACCGCCCGGCCGCCCTATCCTGAGGGCGTGCCCGTGATCCGCGTCGCCATCGCCGAGGACTCGGTCCTCCTGCGCGAGGGCCTGGTCCGCCTCTTCGAGGACGCGGGGTTCGCCACCGTCGGCGCCTTCGGGGACGCGGACGCCCTGCTCGCCGATCTGGCGCGGGACCCGGTCGGCGTCGACGTCGCCGTGCTCGACGTCCGGATGCCGCCGACCTTCCGCGACGAGGGCGTCCGCGCGGCGCTGGAGATCCGCCGGCGCTACCCGCAGGTGTCGGTCCTCCTGCTCAGCCAGTACGTCGAGGTCACCTACGCGCAGGAGCTGCTCGGCTCCGGCGACGGCGGACTCGGCTACCTCTTGAAGGACCGGGTCGCCTCCGTGGAGGAGCTGCGCGACGCCGTCGAGCGCGTCGCGGCGGGCGGAACCGTCCTCGACCCGCAGGTCGTCGCCTCGCTCCTGCAGCGCAACCGCGACCCGCTCGCCTCGCTGACCCCGCGGGAGCGGGAGGTGCTGGAGCAGATGGCCCAGGGGCGCACGAACGCGGGCATCGCCTCCGCTCTCTTCGTCGGCGTGGGCGCCGTGGAGAAGAACGTGACCGCGATCTTCCAGAAGCTCGGGCTCGAGGACTCGGGCTCCGACCACCGGCGGGTGCTGGCGGTCCTCGCCTTCCTGCGCGCCGGGCGCTGACCACCGGAGAAGAGGAGAACCCGATGCCGTCGAGTCCTGCGGAGGGCGCCCGCGTCCTCGCCCTGACCGGGGGACGCGCCCCGGAGATCGCCGACACCGCGTGGGTCGCTCCGGGCGCCACCGTGATCGGCTCCGTGCGCCTGGGGGAGCGGGCGAGCGTCTGGTACGGCGCCGTCCTGCGCGCCGAGCACGCGCGGATCGAGCTCGGAGCCGGCAGCAACCTCCAGGACGGCGTCGTCGTCCACGTCGACGCCGACTACGACGCGGTCATCGGCGCCGGAGTCTCGGTCGGGCACAACGCCGTGCTGCACGGCTGCACCCTCGAGGACGACGTGCTGGTCGGCATGAGCGCGACCGTCCTGAACGGGGCCGTCGTCGGCACCGGCTCGCTGGTCGCCGCGGGCGCCGTCGTCCTCGAGGGGACGGTCGTCCCGCCGGGCTCGCTGGTGGCGGGCGTCCCCGGGAGGGTCCGGCGGGAGCTGACGGAGGAGGAGCGCGAGGGCATCCGCCGGAACGCCGCCTCGTACCTCGCCCTGACGGAGGAGCACCGCGGCGCGGTCGGCTGAGCACGCCCGGAACGCCTCGGAACGACGAAGAGCCCCGGACATCCGGGGCTCTTCGAGAGGAGAGGGGCTGACGAGAATCGAACTCGCATCATCTGTTTGGAAGACAGAGGCTTTACCACTAAGCTACAGCCCCGGATCGCCGGTCTGACGTCCGCGAACCGGTGCGACCGGGTCTCTCGACCGGGCACCAGGACAGCGTAGTACATCGCGCGTGCACCGTGGACACCCCGGTCCTCCTCCGCCGCGCGGTTCCGGTCGCCGCTGCCGCGGTGCAGTACACTTGCGAAGGCCATTTCGGCGTGTCGCGCAAGCGCACGTGCGGGGACGGCTCGACGAGAGTCTCACGCACGGTGCCCAGGCCCGCGCATCCGGGGCGTAGCTCAGCTTGGCTAGAGCGCCCGCTTTGGGAGCGGGAGGTCGCAGGTTCGAATCCTGTCGCCCCGACCACGAGTACTCATCGTGACGACATCGACCCGTGACGACCGTCATCCGGCGCCGACACCAACCAGCACAGGAGATCCCCTCACGTGAAGACCACGGTAGAACAGCTGAGCCCGACCCGCGTGAAGCTCGCGATTTCGGTCACCCCGGACGAGCTCGGCCCCAGCATCACGCACGCCTACGGCCACATCGCCGAGCAGATCAACGTCCCCGGCTTCCGCAAGGGCAAGGTCCCGCCCGCCATCGTCGACCAGCGCGTCGGCAAGGCCGCAGTGCTCGAGCACGCGGTCAACGAGGGCCTCGACGGCTTCTACCGCGAGGCCGTCCGCGAGACCGAGGTCCGCCCCCTGGGCCGCCCGCAGGCCGACATCGTCGCCTGGCCGAGCGACAAGGACTTCACCGGCGACCTCGAGCTCGCCATCGAGGTCGACGTGCGCCCCGAGATCACCGTCCCGGACTACGACGGCATCGAGCTCACCGTCGAGGCGGCCGAGGTCACCGACGCCGACGTCGACGCCGAGCTGGACAAGCTCCGCAGCCGCTTCGGCACCCTGGTCACCGTGGACCGCCCGGCGAAGACCGGCGACTTCGCGCAGATCGACCTGGTCGCCTCCATCGACGGCGTCGAGGTCGACACCGCCAACGCCATCTCCTACGAGCTCGGCTCGGGCGAGCTGATCGAGGGCATCGACGAGGCGCTCGACTCGCTCACCGCGGGCGAGAGCACCACGTTCACCGCTCCGCTGCTCGGCGGCGACCACGCCGGCGAGCAGGCCGAGATCGCCGTCGCGCTCACCGCCGTCAAGGAGCGCGAGCTCCCCGAGGCCGACGACGAATTCGCGCAGATCGCCAGCGAGTTCGACACCATCGCCGAGCTGCGCGAGTCGCTCAAGGAGCAGGCCGCTCAGCAGAAGACCTTCGGCCAGGGCGGCGAGGCCCGCGAGAAGCTCGTCGAGGCGCTGCTCGCCCTCGTCGAGGTCCCCGTGCCCGCCGGTCTCGTCGAGGACGAGGTGCACCGCCACCTCGAGGGCGAGAACCGCCTCGAGGACGACGAGCACCGCGCCGAGGTCAAGGAGGCCAGCGAGAAGACCTTCAAGACCCAGATCCTCCTCGACCACGTCGTCGAGCAGGAGAAGGTCCAGGTCAGCCAGGACGAGCTCACGCAGTACCTCATCCAGGGTGCGGCGCAGTACGGCATGGAGCCGAACGAGTTCATCAAGATCCTGTCCGAGAACAACCAGATCGGCCAGATGGTCGGCGAGGTCGCCCGCAACAAGGCGCTCGCGATCGTCCTCGGCAAGGCGAAGGTCACCGACACCGAGGGCAACGCCGTCGACCTGACCGCGTTCACCGCGGTCCCCGGTGACGACGAGGCCGTCGAGGCCTCCGACGAGGCCGTCGCCTCGGACGAGACCGAGGTCGCGGAGGAGGCTCAGGCCGCCGCCGACGCCGAGGTCCCCGCCGAGCCCGTCGCTGAGGAGCCCGCCGCCGAGGAGCCCGCCGCCGAGGAGGAGCCCGCCCCGGCCCCCAAGAAGAAGCGCGCGCCGGCCAAGAAGAAGGCCGCCGCTCCCGCCGAGGAGACCCCGGCCGCGGAGTAGTCCCCGCGAGCACGTCAGGAGCCGCCCCCCGATCCGTCGGAGGGCGGCTCCTCTCGTTGCGGGGCTCCGGTCCGCCCCGGGCGAACACGGGCGACTCCCGCTCCGCCCCGGGCGAACACGGCCGGATCGGCCTGGCGGCGTCCGATAGATTCGCCTCCGAAGCGACAACTGAAACGGAGCAATACATGGCCGACATGGTTATGCCCAACAGTGTTTTCGACCGCCTGCTCAAGGACCGGATCATCTGGCTCGGTTCCGAGGTGCGCGACGAGAACGCGAACGAGATCGCCGCGAAGCTCCTGCTCCTGGCAGCCGAGGACTCCGAGCGGGACATCTACCTCTACATCAACTCGCCCGGCGGCTCCATCACCGCGGGCATGGCGATCTACGACACGATGCAGTTCGTCCCGAACGACATCGTGACCGTGGGCATCGGGATGGCGGCCTCCATGGGCCAGCTGCTCCTCACCGCCGGAACCCAGGGCAAGCGCTACATCACCCCGAACGCGCGGGTGCTCCTCCACCAGCCGCACGGCGGCTTCGGCGGCACGGCCTCCGACATCCAGACCCAGGCGCAGCTCATCCTCGACATGAAGAAGCGCCTCGCCGAGATCACCGCCAAGGCGACCGGCAAGACCGTCGAGCAGGTCAACGAGGACGGCGACCGCGACCGCTGGTTCAGCGCCGAGGAGGCCCTCGCCTACGGCTTCGTCGACCACATCCGCTCGTCGGCGACCGACGTGGCCGGCGGTGGCGGAACCGCCATCGACGAGTAGTCCAGCGAACGCGCCGAGAGATCAGGAACAGACAATGACCACACCCACCTTCGGCGGAACGGCGTTCGGCTCCGGAGCCGCACCGTCCTCGCGCTACATCCTCCCCACGTTCGAGGAGCGCACGGCCTACGGCTACAAGCGCCAGGACCCGTACGCCAAGCTCTTCGAGGACCGCATCATCTTCCTCGGCGTCCAGGTCGACGACGCCTCCGCGGACGACATCATGGCCCAGCTCCTCGTGCTCGAGAGCCAGGACCCGGACCGCGACATCGTCATGTACATCAACTCGCCCGGTGGATCCTTCACCGCGATGACGGCGATCTACGACACGATGCAGTACATCCGCCCGCACATCCAGACGGTCGTGCTCGGCCAGGCCGCCTCGGCCGCCGCCGTGCTCACCGCCGCGGGAACGCCCGGCAAGCGCCTCGCACTGCCGAACGCGCGCATCCTTATCCACCAGCCCGCCGTGCAGCAGGGCGGGGGCCAGGCCTCGGACATCGAGATCCAGGCCGCCGAGATCATGCGCATGCGCGAGTGGCTCGAGGAGACGCTGTCGCACCACTCGAACCGCTCGATCGAGCAGGTCAAGAAGGACATCGACCGCGACAAGATCCTCGGTGCGAGCGACGCGCTCGAGTACGGGCTGATCGACCAGGTGCTCACCAGCCGCAAGAGCCTCCCGGCTCTCACGGCGTAGGGCGTCCAGGAGGGGCCGGGTGGCGGAGTGATCCGCCGCCCGGCCCCTCTCTGCGTCCTCCGTCGCCGTAGCAAAGCGCCACACGAGGCGCAAGGCACGGCGAATCCGGCCCGCCTGCCGAGCCCTCGCGGCTCAGCGGCTAGGCTCGGAGCAGTGTCAGGGGGCTCGTCCCGCTCGCACCGGCCGGAGCTCCGCGCTCCGTTGCACGACCGACCGACGCACGACAGACGCACGACAAGGAAGTGGGGCATCCCCGTGGCACGTATTGGCGAAAGCGCCGACCTGCTGAAGTGCTCCTTCTGCGGCAAGAGCCAGAAGCAGGTCCAGCAGCTCATCGCGGGACCGGGCGTCTACATCTGCGACGAGTGCGTCGAGCTCTGCAACGAGATCATCGAGGAGCGCCTCTCCGAGTCGAGCGAGGAGACGAGCCACGAGTTCGACCTCCCGAAGCCGAAGGAGATCTTCGGCTTCCTCGAGGAGTACGTGATCGGGCAGGAGCAGGCCAAGAAGGCCCTCGCCGTCGCCGTGTACAACCACTACAAGCGCGTGCGCGCCCGCAACACCATCACCGCCGCCGACGCGATCCACGACGAGGTCGAGATCGCCAAGAGCAACATCCTGCTCATCGGCCCCACGGGCTGCGGGAAGACCTACCTCGCCCAGACCCTCGCGAAGCGCCTCAACGTGCCCTTCGCCGTCGCGGACGCCACGGCCCTCACCGAGGCGGGCTACGTCGGCGAGGACGTCGAGAACATCCTCCTCAAGCTCATCCAGGCCGCCGACTACGACGTCAAGCGCGCCGAGACCGGCATCATCTACATCGACGAGGTCGACAAGATCGCGCGGAAGGCCGAGAACCCCTCGATCACGCGCGACGTCTCGGGCGAGGGAGTGCAGCAGGCGCTGCTCAAGATCCTCGAGGGCACCGTCGCCTCCGTGCCCCCGCAGGGCGGGCGGAAGCACCCGCACCAGGAGTTCATCCAGATCGACACGACGAACGTCCTCTTCATCGTCGCCGGCGCCTTCGCCGGACTGGAGGACATCATCTCGTCGCGGGCGGGCAAGCGCGGCATCGGCTTCGGCGCCCCGCTGCACAACAAGGAAGACGAGATCAACATCTTCAGCGAGGTCCTCCCGGAGGACCTGCACAAGTTCGGGCTGATCCCCGAGTTCATCGGGCGCCTCCCCGTCGTCACGACGGTCACGCAGCTCGACCAGGTCGCGCTCATGCAGATCCTCACCGAGCCGCGCAACGCGCTCGTGAAGCAGTACCAGCGGATGTTCGAGATCGACGGCGTCGAGCTCGAGTTCGACCGGGGCGCTCTCGAGGCCATCGCGGACCTGGCGGTCCTCCGTCAGACCGGCGCCCGCGGGCTGCGCGCGATCCTCGAGGAGGTGCTCGGCCCGATCATGTTCGAGGTGCCCTCCTCGGACGAGGTGGCGCGCGTCGTCGTCACCCGCGCCGCGGTGCTCGACAACGCGGCTCCGACGATCGTCCCCCACGCTCCCCGTCGCCAGGAGAAGAGCGCCTAGTCGCTCCCCGCCCCGCTCTGCCAGTTCACCGCGATTGGCCCGGCGGATCGTCGGGCGAGGCGCTGCCGCTTCCCTAACCTGGCGGAGCGTGCCGACGGCGCGTCCGGTCGCCTCGGTGCCGGTCGATCCCCCGGGAGGCTCCGCCATCGTCCAGCCGCTGCTCGCCGGGATCGTCGCCGCCCTGACCGGCTTCTCGAGCTCGTTCGCGATCGTGCTCGCCGGGGTGGTCGCGGTGGGCGCGACGGACGCACAGGCGGCCTCGGGCCTCCTCGCCGTCTGCGTGCTGCAGGGAGTCCTCTGCATCGCGCTGAGCATCCGCTACCGCGTGCCGATGACCTTCGCCTGGAGCACGCCGGGCGCCGCCCTGCTGGCCGCGACCGCGACGCTCCCCGGCGGCTTCGACCGCGCGGTCGGAGCGTTCCTGGTCGCCTCCGCTCTGCTGGTGGTCACCGGGCTGTGGCCGGCGCTCGGGAGGCTCGTCGCGCGCATCCCGCGGCCGCTCGCGAACGCCATGCTCGCGGGCATCCTGTTCCCGCTCGTCCTGGCGCCGGTGCGCGCGGCGGTCGAGATCCCCGCGCTCGCGCTGCCGGTGATCCTGCTCTGGCTGCTGCTCCTGCGGCTCCTGCCCCGCTGGGCGGTGCCGGCCGCGATCGCTCTGGCGATCGTGCTGCTGGTCGTGACGGACGGCGCGGCACTCGCCGGTGCACCGCTGCTCCCCGTGCCGCAGTTCGTCGCGCCGGTGTTCGAGATCGGAGCGATGGTCGGGATCGGCCTGCCGCTCTACGTGGTCACCATGGCGGGACAGAACATCCCGGGCATCGCGGTGCTGTCGAGCTTCGGCTTCGCGGCCCACTCGCGTCCCGGGATCGTCTCGACCGGCGCTCTCTCCGGGGTCTCGGCGGTCTTCGGCGGAGTGCCGATCAATTACGCTGCGCTCAGCGCCGCGCTGACCGCGGGTCCCGAAGCCTCGCCGCGGCCGGAGCAGCGCTGGGTCGCCTCGGTCTCGGCGGGCGTCTCCTACCTCGTGCTGGGCGTGTTCGCCGGAGCGGCCGCCGCGCTGGTGTCCTCCGCGAGCCCGCTGCTGATTGAGGCGGTCGCCGGTCTGGCGCTGCTGGGGGTGTTCGTGTCGGCGGTGCAGGCCGCTGTGGAGGACGCGCGGCTGCGGCTGCCGGCGGCGGCGACGCTCCTGGTCACCGCCTCCGGCACGACCATCGCGGGGATCGGCTCGGCGTTCTGGGGCCTGGTCGTGGGACTCGTCCTCCTCGCCTGGCTCGTCCCCCGGCGCCGCTAGAGGAGGCCGCGGCGCGCGAGCAGCGGCTCGGTCCGCGCATCCCGCCCGCGGAATGCGCGGAACGCCTCGAGCGGATCGCGGGAGCCGCCGAGCTCGAGCACCCCGCGGCGGAAGCGCTCGCCCGCCGAGCGGTCGAGGCCGCCGTTCTCCTCGAACCACTCGACCGTGTCCGCGTCAAGGATCTCGCTCCAGATGTAGGAGTAGTAGCCCGCGGAGTAGCCGCCGGAGAAGACGTGCGCGAAGTACGTGCTGCGGTAGCGGGGCGGCACGGCGGGAAGGAGGAGGCCCGCGCCGTCGAGCACGTCGCGCTCGAAGGCGGCCGCGTCGCGCGGCTCGACCGGGGCCGGCAGGGAGTGCCAGGCGAGGTCGAGCAGGGCGGACGCCAGGTACTCGCTCGTCGCGAAGCCCTCGCCCCACAGCGCGGACGCCTCGAGGCGCTCGACGGTCCCCGCGGGCAGGGCCTCGCCGGTCTCGACGTGGCGGGCGTACTCGGCGAGGAGCCCGGGGCGGCGCACCCACGTCTCGTTCACCTGGCTCGGGAACTCGACGAAGTCCCGGAACACCGCGGTACCGGCGAAGCGCGGATACCGCGTGCTCGCGAACAGGCCGTGCAGGGCGTGCCCGAACTCGTGGAAGAGCGTCTCCACCTCGTCGAGGCTGAGAAGGGCGGGCTCGCCCGCGCCCGGAGCCGACAGGTTCAGGTTGTTCACGACGACGGCGGAGTCGCCGAGCAGCGAGGTTCGGCTGGACAGGGAGTTCATCCACGCCCCGCCGCGCTTCGAGTCGCGGGTGAAGGGATCGAGCAGGAACAGGCCCAGCGGCGTCCCGTCCTCCTCGTGCACCTCGAACACGCGGACGTGCTCGCTGTAGCCGGCCAGGTCGCTCCGCTCCGAGAAGCGGACGCCGTAGAGACCGGTGGCGGCGGCGAACACGCCGTGCCGGAGCACCCGCTCCAGCTCGAAGAAGGGACGCAGTGCGCTGGAGTCGACGGAGTAGCTCTCCGACCGCACGCGCTCCTCGTAGTAGGCGCGATCCCACGCCTCGATCGTGAAGCGCGGCGCTCCGGCGGCGTCGTGCTCGGCGTCGGCGGAGGCCTGCATCCGCTCGAGCTCGATCCTCGCGTTCCGGGCGGCGGGAGCGGCGAGCTCGCGCAGCAGCGACAGGACGCGCTCCGGCGAGCCCGCGGTCTGGCCCGAGATCACGAACTCGGCATGCGAGGCCGCGCCCAGCAGAGTTGCGCGCTCGGCCCGCAGCGCGACGATCTGCTGCAGGGTCGCGGTGGTGTCGTGCGGCCCGCCTTCCGCACCGCGGCCGACAGAGGCGCGCAGGACGCGCTCGCGGACGCCGCGGTCGCGCAGACGCGCGAGCCAGGGGTGGCCGGAGTAGAGGGGCAGGGTGATCAGCCAGCCGTCGACGCCGCGGTCGGCGGCGGCGCGCGCGGCGGCCGAGACGTCGGACTCGTCGAGCCCGTCGAGGCCGGCGACGTCGTCGAGGAGGACGGCCCGGTCGTTCGACTCGGCGAGCAGGTCCTTCTCGAAGCGCGTGGTCAGGGTCGACAGCTGCTCGTTCAGCTCGCCGAGCCGTGCCTTCCCCGCGTCGTCGAGGAGCGCACCGGAGCGCTCGAACCCGGTGATCCTCCGTTCGAGGAGGTAGGCCGTCTCGGCGTCGAGGTCGAGGTTCGTCGACTGCTCGGCGAGAGCGCGGAGCCGGGCGAACAGGCGCGGGTGGAGGCTGATCGCATCGCTGTGGGCCGAGAGCAGCGGAGCGAGCTCGGCCTCCAGAGCGTCGGTGAGCGGAGTGCGGTCGGAGGCGGCGACGGTGAAGAAGACGGCGCTCACCCGGCGCAGCTCGCGGCCCGCCCGCTCGAGGGCGACGAGGGTGTTCTCGACGGTCGGCGGCTCGGAGGCGCCGGCGATCGCGTCGATCTCGGCGCGGTGCCGGCGGAGGGCCTCGAGGAACGCCGGGCGGTAGGCCTCGGGGTCGACGGCGGCGAAGTCGGGGAGCCCGTGGGGGAGTCCGCTCGGCTCGAGCAGGACGGCGACTGGATCGGGAGCGCTCATCCTGCGAGCCTAGAGCTCGAGCGCAGGAGAGGGCTCCGCTCAGGATCGCAGGACGCGCGCGCTCACCGGGATCGGGGACCGCGCCGCGAAGGGGCGTCAGCCCCAGTCGTCGTCGTCCTCGCCCTCCACGCGGCCCTGCGGCTGCGTGATGTGGGCAGCGTCCTCGTCGGGACGGTAGGTGATCGTCGTGCCGTCGTCGAGTTCGAGGACGGGCCTGCCCTCGAGCCAGGTGAGCGTCCAGCGCCAGTCGGCGGTCGCCGTGCCGGCCGCGGCGAGCTCGCC
This sequence comes from Rathayibacter sp. AY1F4, assembly GCF_002931775.1. Lineage (NCBI taxonomy): Bacteria > Bacillati > Actinomycetota > Actinomycetes > Micrococcales > Microbacteriaceae > Rathayibacter > Rathayibacter sp. AY1F4. The sequence continues at coordinate 60,878 of NZ_PSVE01000007.1, read as the reverse complement.
CTCGACGTCGCCGATGGCGGTGACGACGATCTCGGGGAGGGTCTGCGGCGGCACCTGGCCGACCGACCAGCGGGTTCCGAGCTGCATGGGAGGGGTCCTCTCGACGGTGGGGAGGGAGGCGGGACGGTTCCCGCCCCCCGGGAGCGGCGCTACGCCTCGGTCTCGAGCTCGATGCCGACCGCGAGGGCGTCGCCCTCGGCGAAGTCGAGCGTCGCGATCCTGCCGACGGCCGCGAGGTCTCCCGCGGCGAGTCGGAGAGACGCGACGAGCTCGGTGGGCGCCGTCACCAGGGCGGAGCGGACCGGCGTCTTCTGCGAGGCCTTCGCATCGGTCTTCGCGCGCCGGATGGCCGTGAGGACGGAGCTCGCCGCGGCCAGGACGGCGGGGTCGCCGGCCAGGCCCTCGACGGCCGGCCAGGGGCGCAGGTGCACCGAGTCGTCGTGCGACCATGACCAGGTCTCCTCCGTCGCGAACGGCAGGAACGGCGCGAAGAGGCGCTGGAGGACGTCGAGCGCCCGGTGCAGGGCGGCCGCGGCGGACGCGCCGTCCTCGCTGTACGCGCGCTCCTTCACCAGCTCCAGGTAGTCGTCGCAGAACGTCCAGAAGAACGCCTCCGTCGTCTCGAGGGCGCGGGCGTGGTCGTAGTTCTCGAGCGCCGTCGTCGCGTCGGCGACCACGGCGTCGAGGGTGGCCAGCATGCTGAGGTCGAGAGGGTCGGTGACCTCGGCGCCCTCGGCGAGAGGGAAGCCGTGGATGAACTTCGCCGCGTTGAGGATCTTGATCGCCAGTCGGCGGCCGATCTTGATCTGCGTCGGGTTCTGCGGGTCGAAGGCCGCGTCAGTGCCCAGGCGCGAGGAGGCGGCCCAGTAGCGGACCGCGTCCGAGCCGTGCTGCTCGAGCATCGCGGCGGGAGTGACCACGTTGCCCTTCGACTTCGACATCTTCTTGCGGTCGGGGTCGACGATGAAGCCGGAGACGGTCGCCGTGCTCCACGGGGCGCGGCCGTCCTCGAGCTGCGAGCGCAGGAGGGTCGAGAAGAGCCAGGTGCGGATGATGTCCTGGCCCTGCGGGCGCAGGTCGTAGGGAGCGACCAGCTGCCAGAGCTCGTCGTCCCGCTCCCAGCCGCCCGCGAGCTGCGGGGTCAGCGAGGAGGTCGCCCAGGTGTCCATCACGTCGAGCTCGCCCTGGAAGCCGCCCGCCGCTCCGCGCTGGTCCTCCGTGTAGCCGGGGGCCGGGTCGCTGGAGGGATCCACCGGCAGCGCCGCCTCGTCCGGCACGATCGGGGAGTCGAAGACGGGGTTGCCGTCGCCGTCGAGCGGGTACCACACCGGGATCGGCACGCCGAAGAAGCGCTGGCGCGAGATCAGCCAGTCGCCGGAGAGGCCGTTCACCCAGTTCTCGTAGCGGACGCGCATGAACTCCGGCACGAAGCGCACGTCGCGGCCGAGCTCCAGCAGGCGCTCCTTGAGCACCGCGTCGCGAGCGCCGTTGCCGATGTACCACTGGCGGGTCGACACGATCTCGAGCGGCTTGTCGCCCTTCTCGAAGAACTTGACCTGGTGCGTGATGGGGCGCGGGTCGCCGACCATCTCGCCGGACTCCTTCAGCAGCGCCACGACGGCCTGCTTCGCGGAGAAGACGGTCTTGCCGGCGAGCTGCTCGTAGGCGGCGCGGCCCGCGTCGCTCGTGATCGCGGCGGGAGCCTCCGAGATCAGGCGGCCGTCGAAGCCGATGATCGCGCGGTTGGGCAGGTCGAGCTCGCGCCACCAGACCACGTCCGTGACGTCGCCGAAGGTGCAGATCATCGCGATGCCCGAGCCCTTGTCCTTCTGCGCGAGGTGGTGCGCGAGAACCGGGACCTCGACGTCGAAGAGCGGCGTGCGGACGGTGGTGCCGAACAGCGCCTGGTAGCGCTCGTCGTCGGGGTGCGCGACGAGGGCGACGCAGGCCGGCAGCAGCTCGGGACGGGTCGTCTCGATGAAGACGTCCTCGCCGCCGTCGCGGTGGAAGCCGAGGCGGTGGTAGGCGCCGGGCTGGTCCTTGTCCTCGAGCTCCGCCTGGGCGACGGCGGTCCGGAAGGTGATGTCCCAGAGCGTCGGGGCCTGCGCCTGGTAGGCCTCGCCGCGGGCGAGGTTGCGGAGGAAGGCGCGCTGCGAGGCGGCCTGCGACTCGTCGCCGATGGTCCGGTAGCTCTGCGACCAGTCGACGGACAGGCCGAGGGCCCGCCAGACGTCCTCGAACTGCTTCTCGTCCTCGACGGTGAGGCGCTCGCACAGCTCGACGAAGTTGCGGCGCGAGATCGGCTTCTGGTCGGCGGCCTTGCTGCTCTTGTTGTCGCCGCCCTCGAACGGAGGCGTGAAGCCGGGCTCGTAGGGGAGCGTCGGGTCGCAGCGCACACCGTAGTAGTTCTGCACGCGGCGCTCGGTGGGCAGGCCGTTGTCGTCCCAGCCCATCGGGTAGAAGACGCTCTTGCCGCGCATCCGCTGGAACCGCGCGACGACGTCGGTGTGCGTGTAGGAGAAGACGTGCCCGATGTGCAGCGACCCGGACGCGGTGGGCGGCGGGGTGTCGATCGAGTAGACGTCGGCGCGGGTGAGGCCGGTGCGGTCGAACCGGTAGGTCCCGTCGGTCTGCCAGCGGAGGCCCCACGTGCCCTCCAGGCCCTCGAGGGCGGGCTTCGCGGGGAGGCGGTCGGCGAGGGTCATGATGCTCCGGTTCGCTATGGGCGGCACCGTGTCGGTGGTGATGGTGCCTGGATGGGGGCTCCGGGGCGAGTCGCCCGCCGGCCGCGACGATTCTACCGGAGCGGCGGGAGCCGGGTCAGTCGACGACGGGGGCGAAGCCGGCGCGGACGGGCGCGAGCGCCTCGTCGAGGTAGGGCACGAGCTCGCCGCGGGTGGGGCCCGCCGCGGCCCAGGCCTGCACGGCCGCCACCGCGGCTCCGACGCTCGCGTAGGCGATGGCGCGGGAGAGGTGCGACGGCAGCGGGCGCGCGCTCCGCTCCTCCACGAAGCGGGCGATCACGGCCGCCTGCCGAGCGAGGCGGCCGAGGGCCGACGCCTGCAGCTCGTGGACGCTGCCGATCATCTCGGACTGGGTGAGCACCCACGGCACCGTCGCGGGTCCGAAGCCGGAGCCGATCGCGAGCAGCGCGTCGCCGAGCGCGTCCATCACCGGCGCCCCGGCCGCCGTCTCGGCCAGCGCCTCCGGGAGCTCGGCCAGCCGGTCGTCGACCAGGACCCAGAAGACGTCGCTCTTGGACTCGAAGTAGTTGAAGAAGGTGTTGCGCGAGACGCCCGCGCGCTGGGCGATCTGCTCGATCGTCGTGCCCGCGTAGCTCTGCTCGACGAAGAGGTCCAGAGCGGCGTCCTCGAGCATGGACCGCGACGACGCGCGGGGCCGACCGCGCTGCACTCCTCGCACCATGACCCGCTCCTGCTCCGCTTCCCCCGACGCGCTAGGATAGCGCCGGACGACTTCGACCCGGCCATCACCGGTGAGTCTCCGGAAGAACGGCGCCGGCTCCGGCCTGCGCCCAGTAGACCCGGACGGGTGCGGCCCGTGACAGCCGATCGAGTGGGAACGCGTCAGCGGGCACTCCTCCGGGAGCGACCGGCCGACCGGTCCAAGCGAGGTGGTACCGCGACCCGGCCCGGGGTCTGAGATCCGGGCGGGCCGTCCTCGTGCAGACCAGCAGCACTGCCAGGAGACCGCACGTGACCTACCCCCTGACCCCGCCCACCCCGCACGGAGCCGAGCCCGCCGAGGGCTCCGCGTTCGGCCGGGGCGTGTCCCCGTCGCCGCGCTTCCCCGAGATCGAGGAGCGCGTGCTCGCGTACTGGAAGGCGGACGACACCTTTAAGGAGTCGATCCGGCAGCGCGAGGGAGCGCCGGAGTGGGTCTTCTACGACGGCCCGCCGTTCGCCAACGGCCTGCCGCACTACGGGCACCTCCTCACCGGCTACGCCAAAGACGTCTTCCCCCGCTTCGAGACGATGCGCGGACGGCAGGTGCACCGCCGCTTCGGCTGGGACACCCACGGCCTGCCCGCCGAGCTCGAGGCGGAGCGGCAGCTCGGCATCACCGACAAGTCCCAGATCGAGGAGATGGGCGTCGCGGCCTTCAACGCCGCCGCGAAGGAGTCGGTGCTGCGCTACACCGGGGAGTGGCAGGACTACGTCACCCGCCAGGCGCGCTGGGTCGACTTCGACGACGACTACAAGACGCTCGACCCCACCTTCATGGAGTCGGTGATCTGGGCGTTCAAGCAGCTCTACGACAAAGGCCTCGCCTACGAGGGCCACCGCGTGCTGCCGTACTGCTGGCGCGACCAGACGCCGCTCTCGAACCACGAGCTGCGGATGGACGACGACGTCTACAAGATGCGCCAGGACCAGACGGTCACCGTCACCTTCCCGCTGGTCGGCGAGACGGCGGAGGCGCTCCAGCTGACGGCGGTCCGCGCTCTCGCGTGGACGACGACGCCGTGGACGCTGCCGACGAACCTCGCGCTCGCCGTCGGGCCCGACATCGAGTACGCCGTCGTCCCCGCCGGCCCGAACGGCGCGGCCGACGGCAGGGGCGAGCCCGAGGAGCGCGAGCTCTCGGCCGAGTACCTGCTCGCCATCGACCAGGTCGGCGCCTACGCGAAGGACCTCGGCTATCCGGACGCGGAGTCCGCCCTGGCAGCCGTCTCGCGCACCCACCGCGGCTCCGAGCTCGAGGGGATCAGCTACGACCGCCTCTGGGACCACTACGCGGACACCGAGGCCTGGGGCACGCAGAACGCGTGGCGCATCCTCGTCGCCGACTACGTGACCACCAGCGAGGGCACCGGCATCGTGCACCAGGCGCCCGCCTACGGCGAGGACGACCAGAAGGTCTGCGAGGCGGCGGGCATCCCCGTCATCATCTCGGTCGACGACGGCGGCCGCTTCCTGCCGCAGATCAGCGAGGTCGCCGGCCTCCAGGTCTTCGACGCGAACAAGCCCCTCACGCAGCTCCTGCGCGCGGGCCACCGGCTGCTCCGCCAGGCGAGCTACGAGCACTCGTACCCGCACTGCTGGCGCTGCCGCAACCCGCTGATCTACAAGGCGGTCTCGAGCTGGTTCGTCCGCGTCACCGCGATCCGCGACCGCATGGAGGAGCTCAACCAGGAGATCACCTGGGTCCCCGAGAACGTCAAGGACGGCCAGTTCGGCAAGTGGCTCTCGGGCGCGCGCGACTGGTCCATCAGCCGCAACCGCTACTTCGGCTCGCCGATCCCGGTGTGGAAGAGCGACGACCCGGAGTACCCGCGGATCGACGTCTACGGCTCGCTGGACGAGCTGGAGCGCGACTTCGGCGTGCGCCCGGACGACCTGCACCGGCCGTTCATCGACGAGCTGACCCGCCCGAACCCCGACGACCCGACCGGGCGCTCGACGATGCGCCGGATCAGCGACGTCCTCGACGTCTGGTTCGACTCCGGATCGATGCCCTTCGCCCAGGTGCACTACCCGTTCGAGAACGCCGACTGGTTCGACACCCACAACCCGGCGGACTTCATCGTCGAGTACATCGGGCAGACGCGCGGCTGGTTCTACACGCTGCACGTGCTCTCCACCGCGCTCTTCGACCGCCCGGCGTTCCGCAACGTGGTCAGCCACGGCATCGTGCTGGGCAACGACGGGCAGAAGATGTCCAAGTCGCTGCGCAACTACCCGGACGTGGCCGAGGTCTTCGACCGCGACGGCTCCGACGCCATGCGCTGGTTCCTGATGTCGAGCCCGGTCCTCCGGGGCGGCAACCTCGTCGTGACGGAGGAGGGCATCCGCGAGGGCGTCCGCCAGGTGCTGCTGCCGCTGTGGAGCACCTGGTACTTCTTCTCCCTCTACGCCAACGCCTCGGCGGGCGGCGGCTACGAGGCGACCAGGCGCACCGGCTCCGAGGACGTCCTCGACCGCTACCTGCTGGCCAAGACCCGCGATCTGGTCGAGACCGTGACCGGTCGGCTCGAGGCGCTGGACTCCACGCTCGCGGCCGCCGCGCTCCGCGACTTCAGCGACGTGCTCACGAACTGGTACGTGCGCCGCTCCCGCGACCGCTTCTGGCAGGGCGTCGACGAGGACGGCCGCGGATCGGAGGCGTTCGACACGCTCTACACGGTCCTCGAGACCGTGTGCCGCGTCGCCGCCCCGCTCCTGCCGCTCGTCACGGAGCAGATCTGGCAGGGCCTGACCGGCGGCCGCAGCGTCCACCTCACCGACTGGCCGGAGGCGGACGAGTTCCCCGCCGACCCGGCGCTCGTGCACGCGATGGACGCGGTCCGCGGCATCTCGTCCACCGCGCTCTCCCTCCGCAAGCAGGCCGGGCTCCGCGTCCGCCTGCCGCTCGCGCGCCTGACCGTGGTGGTCGCGGACGCCGCCGAGCTCGCGCCGTTCGAGGCGATCCTCCGCGACGAGCTGAACGTGAAGGAGGTGTCGCTGGTGCCGCTGATCGACTCCAGCGCCGCCGACTACGGCGTCACCTCCCGTCTCGCGGTCAACGCGCGCGCCGCCGGGCCCCGGCTCGGCAAGGGCGTGCAGACCGTGATCAGGGCCGCCAAGGCCGGCGACTGGAGCGAGACGGACGGCGTCGTCACCGCCGGCGGCGTCGAGCTGGTCGAGGGCGAGTACGAGCTCACGCTCGAGGTCGGCGGCTCGGCCGGCGACGACCGCGCCATCGCCCTGCTCCCGCGCGGGGGCTTCGTGCTCCTCGACACGGCGACCACCCCCGAGCTCGAAGCGGAGGGGCTCGCCCGCGACCTCATCCGCGCGGTGCAGGACGCCCGCAAGGCGGCCGGGTTCGAGGTCAGCGACCGGATCGTCCTGGAGGTCGTGCTCGACGAGCCGAGCCTGCGGGCGCTCGAGCCGCACGCGCTCTGGATCGCGGAGGAGACCCTCGCGACCGGCTGCGCGTTCACTCCGCTCACCACGGCTCTCGAGGGCGGCGAGGGCGCGATCGCCGTCGGCCCCGCGGGCACCGCCATCATCCGCGTCGAGAAGGTCGAGGCCGCCGATGTCTGATCCGTTCGAGACGGACGACGCCGACCGCGCGGCCGCCGACGCCGTCTACGCCGCGCTGCTGGATCGCCTGGGCGAGGCGAGCGTCCGCCCGCGCCTCGCTCCGACCCGGCGCGCCGTCGAGATCCTCGGCGACCCGCAGCGCGCCTACCCGGTGATCCAGATCGCCGGAACCAACGGCAAGACCTCGACCAGCCGGATGATCGAGAGCCTGCTGCGCGCTCACGGGCTGCGGGTGGGCCTGTTCACCAGTCCGCACCTCGAGCGCTTCAACGAGCGCATCGTCATCGACGGAGAGCCGATCTCGGACCGGAGCCTCGCCGACAACTGGCAGGACGTCGAGCCGTACCTGCGGATGACCGACGCCGAGCTGGCCGAGCAGGGCGAGGCGCCGCTGTCCTTCTTCGAGGCGATCACCGTCCTGGCCTACGCGGCCTTCGCCGACGCACCGGTCGATGTGGCCGTCGTCGAGGTGGGGATGGGCGGCGAGTGGGACTCGACGAACGTCGCCGACGCGCAGGTCGCCGTCTTCACGCCGATCGCCCTCGACCACACCGACCGCCTCGGCTCGACGATCGAGGAGATCGCGCGCACCAAGTCGGGCATCGTCAAGCCGCTCGCCTCGGTGGTCTCCGCGAGGCAGGTCCCGGAGGCGGAGGCGGTGCTGCGGCACGCGGCCGAGGCCACCGAGTCGACGATCGTCGTCGAGGGGGCGGAGTTCGACGTCGAGTCGACGACCGTCGCCGTCGGCGGCCAGGTCGTCACCGTCCGGGGACTCGTCACCACGTACGAGCAGCTGCTGCTGCCGTTCTTCGGCGACCACCAGGCCGAGAACGCCGCCGTGGCCGTCGCCGCGGTCGAGACCTTCCTGGGAGGCGGGACGCAGGAGCTCACCGGCGACGTCCTCGACGAGGGCTTCGCCGCCGCGACCTCCCCGGGCCGCCTGCAGCTCGTCGGACTCGCTCCGCGCACCGTCGTCGACGCGGCGCACAACCCGCACGGTGCCGCGTCCCTCGCCGCCGCTCTCGGGCGCTACTTCGACTTCGACCGCGTGACGGCCGTCCTCGGCGTGCTGGCCGAGAAGGACGCCGAGGGGATCCTCCGGGAGCTCCGGCCCGTGGTGGACGAGCTGATCGTGACCACGGCGCCGAGCGATCGGGCGATGCCCGCCGAGGAGCTCGCCGCGCTCGCCCGCACCGTGTTCCCGGAGGAGGCGGTCCGCGTCGCCGACGACCCGCTCGGTGCTCTGACGGCCGGACGCGTCCTCGCGGCGCGCACCGACAAGGGCGCTCTGCTGGTCACGGGCTCGATCACCCTCGTCGGCCGCACGATCACCGCGGCCCGCGACGAGAACTGGCTGGGCGCGTGAGGGCCGGACGCCCGCGGCGCTCGCGGACCGTCCGGGAGAGCCTCGGCTCGATCGTGCTCGGCTTCGAGGCGGTCATCGTCTTCCTCGCCACCCTGGTGGCCTTCGGGCTGAAGGCGGCCGACCCCGTGGTCGTGCTGGTCGGGGGAGCGGTGGTCTGCCTCGCGCTCGTCGCCACTCTGGGCCTGCTGAACCGGCCGGTCGGCTTCCGCATCGGCTGGGTGCTCCAGTTCGTTATCGTGGCCTCGGGCCTGCTGGTCCCGATCATGTACGTGATCGGCGCCGCCTTCGTGGCGCTGTGGACGTACTGCATGGTGACCGGCACCCGCCTCGACGCTCAGACGCGCCGGGCGGCGGAGCCCACCGACCCCACCGAAGGAGACCGCTGAACCATGGCCACCCAGGAGACCCTTGTCCTCGTCAAGCCCGACGGCGTCGCCCGCAACCTCACCGGCGAGATCCTCCGCCGCATCGAGGCGAAGGGCTACTCCCTCGTCGACGTGAAGCTCGTCGAGGCCGACCGCGAGCTGCTCGCCGCCCACTACGCCGAGCACGAGGGCAAGCCCTTCTACGAGCCGCTCGTCGAGTTCATGGAGAGCGGCCCGATCGTCGCCCTGCGCATCGCGGGCGACCGCGTGATCGAGGGCTTCCGCGCCCTCGCCGGCACCACCGACCCGACCACGGCCGCTCCCGGCACCATCCGCGGCGACCTCGGCCGCGACTGGGGCCTCAAGGTCCAGCAGAACCTCGTGCACGGGTCCGACTCCGAGGAGTCGGCCGCGCGCGAGCTCGGCCTCTGGTTCGCCTGAGCCGCTCGGCCGCCTGCCTCTGACGCCGTCCGTCAGAGGTAGGCGAGCACGTTCAGCCTCACCTGCGCGATCACCGCGATGAGCAGGTAGCAGAGCAGCGTGATGAACGGGACCCAGCCGTAGGCGGCACCGGCGAAGCGGCGCACCCCGGCGGGGACGGGGAACACGCCCTCACGGAGGTTGCGGAGCGTCACCAGCCAGAAGCCCGGGATGACGACGGCCCAGGTGAGCATGCACCAGGGGCAGAGCGTTCCGAGCGCGAAGACGCTCGTCGCGATGAGCCAGCCCACGAACACCAGGGCCAGCAGGAAGCCGACGTTGAAGGCCGCCCAGAACCACCGGTCGAACCGGGCGCCCGCGAGCAGGCCCAGCCCCACCACGATCGGCGCGATCCAGGCCGCCAGGCCGATGAGGGGGTTCGGGAAGCCGAAGACCGCGCCCTGTGCCGAGTTCAGGTTCGCACTGCACTGCACGAGCAGGCTGAAATCGCAGCCGAGGCCCGCATCGGGGTTCTCGAGAGCGGCGAACTTGTCGTTCGTGAGAGCGAAGGCGGCGGTCCAGCCGATCACGCCGAGGACGATCAGCAGGACGGCGAAGAGGACGGGGCGCTGCTGGGTGGGGGCGTCGCGCACCCCGGGATCGCTGGACACCGGGGGATTATGGCACGCGCCGGATCGGCGCCTCTGGGAATGCGTGCGATAATCGGAGCCGTCGGTCCGGGGGACCCCGCATCGACGCGAAGAAGGTTTACCGGGCGAGCACCGGGCCACAGGAGATCGACAGCGTTCCGCGAATGGACGCGCCGGGTCTCCGCTCCGCCGGGAGTCGACCGCAGGTCGCGCCGCGGAGGAGCGCGTGTCGGATAGTCAGTTCCGAGAGTGCAGCTGCAACCGGAGTCCCGCGCCACGAGCGCGACGGGACCGGGGGAGCGGAAGGATTCGCGGCGGGCCGAGGCCCCTCGCACGAGAGAAGCATCCGGGAAGACGACGCGGCGGACGACCCGGCCGAGGAGTGCACCAGGAATGGTGGAAGACAACAGTACGAGCGGATCCGATCCGGACCGCGACGGGCCCCGCAGCGGGGCCAGGAAGATCAGCCGCCTCTTCGGTGGCCGTCGGGCGACCCGGCGGACCGAGTCGAGCGCGCCAGCGACAGGGGAGACGATCATCGACAGCAACGAGACCGACCAGACCGGAGCCGAGGGCACCGAGCTGCCCGAGACCGGGAGCGCCGCGGAGGCGGCCGAGCCGTCGACGTCGACGGGCGCGGTGTTCTTCAACGCCCTCCCGCAGACCCCGGGCGCCGAGCAGGAGGAGCCGCGACGGCCCGCACTGCCGAGCCCGTCGCTGCTGTTCCAGGCGCCGGTCCTGCCCGACTACGTCGAGCTGGCTCCGCTGCCTCCCCGCGGTGCGCCGCTGGGCGTCCAGGAGGAGCGCGAGAGCCCGGCCGAGGAGCAGGGCTCCGTCCGCCGCCGCTCGCGCCGCCGCAGCGGCGAGAGCGAGAGGTCCGGCTCCGACGACCCCGAGAACACCGTCGTCCGGGTCCGCCAGCCGCGCGAGCAGCGCGAGGCCCGCGAGCCCGAGCTCATCACCGAGCCGCAGCGCATCAAGGGCTCGACCCGCCTCGAGGCCAAGAAGCAGCGCCGCCGCGACGGCCGCGACGCCGGCCGGCGCCGCACGGTCGTCACCGAGTCCGAGTTCCTCGCCCGCCGGGAGGCCGTCGACCGCGTCATGGTCGTCCGCTCGAAGGAGGACAGCATCCGCATCGGCGTGCTCGAGGACGGCGTCCTCGCCGAGCACTACGTCGCCCGCTCGCAGGAGGCGTCGCTCATCGGCAACGTCTACCTCGGCCGCGTGCAGAACGTCCTCCCGAGCATGGAGGCCGCCTTCGTCGACATCGGACGCGGGCGCAACGCCGTGCTCTACTCGGGCGAGGTCGACTGGGACGCCGCGAACAACGCCGGCGGCCCCCGCCGGATCGAGCTCGCGCTCAAGCCCGGCGACCGGGTCCTCGTCCAGGTCACGAAGGACCCCGTCGGCCACAAGGGCGCCCGTCTCACGAGCCAGATCTCGCTCCCCGGCCGCTACCTCGTCTACGTGCCCAACGGCTCGATGAACGGCATCTCGCGCAAGCTCCCGGACACCGAGCGCGCCCGCCTGAAGAAGATCCTCAAGGAGGTGCTGCCCGAGAACGTGGGCGTCATCGTCCGGACCGCGGCCGAGGGCGCCACGGAGGAGCAGCTGACCGTCGACGTTGAGCGCCTGACCGCGCAGTGGACGGCTCTCAGCGCGAAGGCCGCGACCGGGCAGGCTCCCGCTCTCCTGCACAGCGAGCCGGACCTGCTGATCAAGATCGTCCGCGACGTCTTCAACGAGGACTTCGAGAAGATGGTCATCGCCGGCGACGACGCCCGCGAGACCATCGAGCTCTACCTCAGCCAGGTCGCCCCCGATCTGCTCGAGCGCGTCGAGGTCTACACGGGTGAGAACGACGCGTTCGACGAGTTCCGCATCACGGAGCAGATCGAGAAGGCGCTGGAGCGCAAGGTGTGGCTGCCCAGCGGCGGCTCGCTCGTGATCGACCGCACCGAGGCGATGACCGTGGTCGACGTCAACACCGGCAAGTTCGTCGGCTCGGGGGGGAACCTCGAGGAGACGGTCACGAAGAACAACCTGGAGGCGGCCGAGGAGATCGTCCGCCAGCTGCGCCTGCGCGACATCGGCGGCATCATCGTCGTCGACTTCATCGACATGGTGCTCGAGTCCAACCGCGACCTCGTGCTCCGCCGCCTGGTCGAGTGCCTGAGCCGCGACCGGACGAAGCACCAGGTCGCCGAGGTCACCTCGCTCGGCCTCGTGCAGATGACCCGCAAGAAGCTGGGCCTGGGCCTGCTCGAGACCTTCAGCGAGAACTGCGAGATCTGCGCCGGGCGCGGCGTCATCGTCCACCACGACCCCGTGCTCAAGCACCGGTCGACCGCCGCTCCGCAGCAGGAGCAGCGCCGCCGGGGCAAGGGCGGCGAGCAGCAGCCCGCCACCTCCGGGCGCTCGAACGGCGGGCAGAACGGGCAGGGCGCGCCGGCGACCAAGCCGGTCAGCACCCACGCCATCACGGACGACGCGAAGAACGCGCTTGCGCAGATCGCTGCCAGCACCATCCACCCCCAGGCCGTGCGCCAGGCGGCGGAGGAGGCGGCCGCGCTGGTCGAGGACGCCGCCGAGACCGTCGAGGCCCAGGCGCCGGAGGAGTCCGCGGCGGCACCCGAGGAGCAGCCGTCCGAGCCGAGCCGTCGCGGCGAGCGTCCCGCCCGGGGCGAGCGCCGTCGTCGCAGCCGCGACCGCGAGCCGCGCCAGGAGGCCGCCGAGACGGCGACCGTCGAGTCGGCTCCCGTCGAGACCCCGGTCGAGAAGGAGATCGAGCCGGCAGCTGCCGCGCCGATCCTCGACATCCCGATCGCGCCGGTCACGCCTCCGCGCCGCGTCCGCAGCGAGGTCGCCGAGCACCTGCTCGACTCCGTGCTCGATGCTCTGCCGGCCCCCAAGCAGCCCGGCCAGGGCCGTGCGAAGAGCCGCCGCGTCACGACGGCCGCGCTCACCGGAGTCGCGGTCATCCCCGAGCAGACCCCGCGCCGCGCCGACCAGTAGCGCGACCCGGTGTCAGGAGGGCCCGGTGCCCGGCGAGAGCCGGCGCCGGGCCCTCTCGGCGTCCCGGTCGCGACCGCGGACGCGAAGCCCGCTCCGCCTCAGCCGCTCGACCAGCTCCCGCGCGCCGACGGGGACCGCGCCCGCGGCGACGAGCTCGTCGATCCGCTCCTCGGGCACGTCGTAGTGGTCCAGGTCGAAGCCGCGCTCAGGCACGCCGAGACGGCGCGCGAAGTCGTGGAGCTCCTCGAGCGAGACGTCGCTCACGAGGTGCGCCCACAGCCGGCCGTGCGCCGGCCAGCGCGCGGCGTCGACGAGGATGGCCATTCCCCGATCGTAGGCGGCGCGCCGTCCGTCCACCCGCCTCCGCCTCGACTATCGTGACGGGGTCGCCGGTCGGGCGGACACGGCTTCGCAGTCGTGTGCGTTTGACCGTGGAGCGCGGATCCCGTACTCTTGACCGTTGGTGTGGCGCGATCCATGTGCTCACGCAGCTTTCCGTTGTCGCTCCGCCCCTCACGGGGCGCGGGCCGCGGTGCCGGTTCCCTCGTGTCGTGAGGAGACGGGTACGAACCGGAAGACCGGGGCTCAGCCCCGTCCCTACAAGCCCCGGACGAGGCCTCCGCTCCGTCCAGACGAGAAACAGGTACGAGAAGTGGTTTACGCAGTTGTGCGCGCCGGCGGTCGGCAGGAGAAGGTCGAGGTCGGCACCATCGTGACGATGGACCGCGTCAAGGCCGACGAGAACGGCACCGTGCAGCTTCCTGCCGTGCTGCTCGTCGACGGTGAGTCGATCACCTCGGACGCGGCGACCCTCGCGGGCGTCACCGTCACCGCCGAGGTGCTCGAGGACCTCCGCGGTCCGAAGATCATCATCCAGAAGTTCAAGAACAAGACCGGTTACAAGAAGCGCCAGGGGCACCGTCAGGACCTCACGCGCGTCAAGGTCACTGGCATCAAGTAGTCCTGCAAAGGAATTGAGCTGACCTGCGGAGCGAGCCATCGCCCTGCAGGGCAACAGCACGGGGCTGCGGCCCCCCGGTCTCGAGGAGATGAGAAATGGCACACAAGAAGGGCGCGAGCTCCACTCGCAACGGTCGCGACTCGAACGCGCAGCGTCTCGGCGTCAAGCGCTTCGGCGGCCAGGTCGTGAACGCGGGCGAGATCATCGTCCGCCAGCGCGGCACGCACTTCCACCCCGGCGCGAACGTCGGACGCGGTGGCGACGACACTCTGTTCGCCCTCTCGGCGGGCGCTGTCGAGTTCGGCAGCAAGGGCGGCCGCAAGGTCGTCAACATCGTGGCGGCCGCCCAGTAGGGTCGACCTCCTCGGCCGCACAGGCACAGGACGCAAGGGGCGGGCTTCGGCTCGCCCCTTGCGCGTTTACCGGGGCACAGCCCCCCGGCGCCGGCATCCCGGCGCCGCACGCACTCACGGACGGATTCACACCATGGTCACCTTCGTCGACAACGTCACGCTGCATCTGCGTGCCGGCCACGGCGGCAACGGCTGCGTCTCCGTCCGTCGCGAGAAGTTCAAGCCGCTCGCCGGCCCCGACGGCGGCAACGGCGGGCACGGGGGCGACATCGTCCTCGTCGCCGACCCGCAGACGACGACGCTGCTCGCCTACCACCGCCACCCGCATCGCAGCTCCGAGAACGGCGGTCCCGGCATGGGCGACCACCGCGCGGGCGGGAACGGCGAGCTCATGGAGCTCCCCGTCCCGGTCGGCACGGTCGTCAAGTCGCCGGACGGCGACCAGCTGATCGACATGGACGAGCCCGGCCTCCGGTTCGTCATCGCTCCGGGCGGGCAGGGCGGCCTCGGCAACGCCTCGCTCGCCACCACGAAGCGCAAGGCGCCCGGCTTCGCGCTGCTCGGCACGCCGGGCTGGGAGGGCGACGTCGTCCTCGAGCTGAAGACCGTCGCGGACGTCGCGCTCGTCGGGTTCCCCTCGGCGGGCAAGTCGAGCCTCGTCGCGGCGATCTCAGCGGCCAAGCCGAAGATCGCGGACTACCCGTTCACGACCCTCGCGCCCAACCTCGGCGTCGTGCAGGCGGGGGAGTCGCGGTTCACCGTCGCCGACGTGCCCGGTCTCATCGAGGGCGCGAGCGAGGGCAAGGGCCTGGGCCTGGAGTTCCTCCGCCACGTCGAGCGCTGCACCGCGCTCGTCCACGTGCTCGACTGCGCCACGCTCGAGCCCGGCCGCGACCCGCTGACCGATCTCGACATCATCCTCGGGGAGCTGGCGGCGTACCCCGTCGGCGACGGACAGGTGCCGCTGATCGAGCGGCCGCAGCTGATCGCGCTCAACAAGGTCGACGTGCCCGAGGCCCAGGAACTGGCCGACTTCGTCCGGGCCGACCTCGAGGGCCGCGGCTACCGCGTGTTCGAGATCTCGACGGTCAGCCACTCGGGACTCCGCCAGCTGACGTTCGCCCTCGCCGAGATCGTCGAGAAGCACCGCCTCGAGCTCGCCGCCGTGCCGCGGGTGGAGCGCATCACCATCCGCCCCCGCGCCGTGGACGAGAAGGACTTCGAGATCCGGGTCGAGGGCGGCTCGTACGGCAACGTGTACCGGGTCCTGGGCACCAAGCCCGTGCGCTGGGTCGCGCAGACCGACTTCACGAACGACGAGGCCGTCGGCTTCCTCGCTGACCGCCTCGCCAAGCTCGGAGTCGAGAACGGCCTGTTCTCGGCTGGAGCGGTCGCCGGCTCCACCGTCGTCATCGGCCCCGGCGACGGCGTCGTCTTCGACTGGGAGCCGACCCTCACCTCGACGGCCGAGCTCATCACCGCGCCCCGCGGAACGGACCTCCGCCTCGAGGACAACCGGCGCAAGACCCGCAACGAGCGTCGCGAGGACTACTTCGAGCGGATGGACGCCAAGGCCGAGGCCCGCGCGGAGCTCGAGCGCGAGCGCCAGGGCGGCGTCTGGCGCGTCGCCGACGAGGGCGACGGCACGGAGGCCGGCGAGGAGAGCTGACTCCCGCCGCCGGGGTCGTCTGCCTCTACACTGGCCGGATGCCGCAGACGACCCCCGACAGCAGTGCGCTGACCGAGCGGTTCGCCGCCTCCCGTGCCGCGTCGCGCTCCCTCCGCAGTGCGACCACCGACCTCAAGAACCGGGCTCTGCTCGCTATCGCCGACGCGGTGCGCTCGAGCGCCGAGCGCGTCGTCCCGGCGAACGAGCTCGACCTTCAGCGGGGTCGCGAGAGCGGGATGAGCGCGGGCCTGCAGGACCGCCTCCGCCTCGATGCGGCGCGCCTGGGGTCCCTCGCCGACGCCGTCGTCGCGGTCGTCGGGCTCACCGATCCGGTCGGGCAGACGGTGCGGGGATCGAACCTGCCCAACGGCGCCTCCCTCACCCAGGTGCGGGTCCCGTTCGGCGTGGTCGGAGCGATCTACGAGGCGCGCCCGAACGTCACCATCGACATCGCAGCGCTCGCCCTCAAGAGCGGGAACGCCGTGATCCTGCGCGGAGGCACAGCCGCGGAGAACACGAACCGCGTCCTGGTGGAGCTGCTGCAGGAGGCCGTCGCCTCCGTCGGCCTGCCCGCCGAGCTGGTGCAGACGGTCGACGACCACGGCCGCGAGGGCGCGAAGGCCCTCATGCGAGCGCGCGGCTACGTCGACGTCCTGGTGCCGCGGGGGAGCGCGGGCCTCATCGAGTCGGTCGTGACCGAGTCGACCGTCCCTGTGATCGAGACGGGCGCCGGAGTCGTCCACGTCTTCCTCGACGCCAGTGCCGACGAGCAGTGGGCCGTGGACATCGTCCACAACGCCAAGGTGCAGCGTCCGAGCACCTGCAACGCCCTCGAGACCCTCCTCGTCCACCGCGACGCCGCCGAGCGCCTCCTCCCACCCGTCCTCGGCCGGCTCGCGGAAGCGGGAGTGACCGTGCACGGCGACGAGCGCGTCGCGGCGCTCTGGCCCGACGCGGTGCCCGCCACCGATGAGGACTGGTCCGCGGAGTACTACTCGCTCGACGTCGCCGTCGCTATCGTCGACGACCTCGACGCCGCGATGGCCCACATCGACCGGTACTCCACCCACCACACCGAGTCGATCGTGACGAACGACCTCCGGAGCGCCGAGCGCTTCCTCGCCGAGGTCGACTCCGCGGTCGTGATGGTCAACGCCTCCACCCGCTTCACCGACGGCGGAGAGTTCGGGTTCGGCGCCGAGGTCGGCATCTCGACGCAGAAGCTGCACGCTCGGGGCCCCATGGGTCTTCCCGAGCTGACCAGCACGAAGTGGCTGCTGCGCGGCGCAGGACAGGTCCGCGCCTAGCGCCCGGACCGGCGATCCGGCGTCGAGCGGCGTCCGGGTAGACTCGTCGGAGCCCCGCCGGGGCGACCACGACCTCCAAGGAGCACTGCATGTCCCTCGCGACGACCGTCCTCGCCGAAGCAGCGGCCCACACGGAGCTGCCGTTCCCCCCGATCGTCTTCGGCCTGATCGCCGCCGTCGCCTTCACGGCCCTCGGCTTCGTCACCTGGAGCTACCGGGACGTGGCGAACCGTCACTCGCACAAGACCGGCGCCGGCTCCCACGACCAGCACGGTCACGGACACTAGGCGGGGAGCCCAGCGATCGTGACGTCCGCCGCGAGCGGAGGCCCGCGGCGTCCGCGCATCGGCGTGATGGGCGGCACCTTCGACCCGATCCACCACGGTCACCTGGTCGCCGCCTCCGAGGTGGCCCAGTCGTTCGACCTGGACGAGGTCGTCTTCGTGCCCACCGGCCAGCCGTGGCACAAGAAGACGGTGACCTCCGCCGAGCACCGGTACCTGATGACGGTGATCGCGACGGCATCGAACCCGCGCTTCACCGTCAGTCGCGTCGACGTGGACCGGATCGGCACGACCTACACGATCGACACCCTGCGCGACATCCACGCCGCGCACCCCGACGCCGAGCTGTTCTTCATCACCGGCGCGGACGCGGTCGCTCAGATCCTGAGCTGGAAGGACTACGACGAGCTGTGGGAGCTGGCCCACTTCGTCGCCGTCAGCCGGCCGGGGCACGTCCTCAACGTTTCGGGATTGCCGGCCCAGGACGTATCCTTGTTGGAGATTCCGGCACTGGCGATCTCCTCGACCGACTGTCGGAGCCGCGTCAACCGGGGTCATCCGGTCTGGTACCTGGTTCCCGACGGTGTCGTCCAGTACATCTCGAAGCACCACCTGTATCGGAGCACGTCATGACAGTTCAGCCCGAGGAGAAGCCGCTCACCCGGCGCGAGATCCGCGAGCGCGAGAGGCGCGAGGCCGGTGCGGCCACGACCGCCGCCGTTCCGACGACGTCCCGCCGAGCTGCCACCGCGACCGCCACCACCGCCGGCGACATGCCGGTGCTGACCCCCACCCAGGCCCTGCGGATCACCCCCGTCGAGCCGAGCCCCGCGAGCGAGCCCGACCTGCGCACCTCCTCGATGGAGATCGTCGCCACCGAGAACGCCACGGGCCGCCAGCTGACCCGTCGGGAGCTGCGCGCACTGCTGGCGCAGCAGCAGGCGGAGAAGGTCGCCGCCGCACCGGAGGCGGAGCCGCCCGCCGACGAGGAGCGGTCCGACGACGAGCGCTCCGACGACGTCGAGGGCGCCCTCGAGCGCGCCTCGGCGCTCCCGCCGACCGGGGCGGTCCCCGTGATCGAGGCGGCCGACGAGTCCAATGATGCGGAGCCGGTGCCCGAGGGTGCAGCGGAGCAGGAGCCGGAGGGCGACGAGGTCGTCGTCACCGAGGACGCCCCCGAGGCGTCCGAGGAGGAGGCGGACGAGTCCGCCACCGATGCGACCGCGGACGCCGACGAGGCCGACGCGGCCGAGGTGCACGAGGCCGAGATCGAGAGCTCCTCCTCCGACGACGAGACGCCGTCCGCGGACGCCTCCGACGAGCGGGACGCGGACGACGAGCAGCCGACGGCCGGCGAGCAACCCGAGCAGCCGCACCTGAATACCGCGCTCTTCGCGTCGGTGGGCGGATCCCTCGACATCGCCGACGAGAAGGCCACCGAGATCACCGGGAGCTTCGAGCCGCCGATCGAGCACCTCGCCATCACCGAGGAGCTCGACAGCAAGTCGAAGGAGGAGGTGGACGCCTCGTTCGACTCCCTCATCGCGAGCGGAGTCGCCGCCACCGGTGCCGTCACCACCACCAACGCGCTGATCCTGCCGACCACGGGTCCCGGCGCGACCGTCGGCACGGACACGGGGGAGATCCTCGTCACCGGCTCGTTCGACCTCCCGCGCAGCCTCGGCTCCACGGGCCAGCACCCGAACCTCTACGACTCGCCCGATGTGGACCGCTACGTCGACCGCATCGACCGCGAGCAGCCCGCCGGCGAGTCCGAGCCGGTCCGGGCGTCCAGCGCCGTCTCCACCCACGCCGCCGGCACTTCGATGATCGCGCCGCAGAAGCGCGCCGGCGTGAGCGTCCCGGTCGTCCTCGCGATCACCGCGGCCGTCCTGCTGGTCGGCGCGATCGCGCTGTTCATCGGCGGCTTCGTGCTCAACATCTTCTGATCTCCACCACCGACACTGAAGGCTTCATGACTGCGACCGATTCCGCCCGCGCCCTGCTCCAGCTCGCGGCCACCGCCGCCGACTCCAAGGGCGGTGAGGACCTCGTCGCCCTCGACGTCTCGGGGCCGCTGCCGCTGGTCGACATCTTCCTCCTCGCCACCGGCCGCTCCGAGCGCAACGTTGTCGCGATCGCGAACGAGGTGGAGGACCGCCTGAACGACTCCGGCGCCAAGCTGCTGCGCCGCGAGGGCCGTGCGGAGGGCCGCTGGATCCTCCTCGACTTCGGCGACCTCGTCGTGCACGTCTTCCACGAGGAGGACCGCATGTACTACTCGCTCGAGCGCCTCTGGAAGGACTGCCCGACGGTGCCGTTCACCCTCGAGCAGCCCGTCGCCGTCGACTCGTCGACGTCCTCGAACTGACGAACACGCCCGGCGACAGCGCTCGATTTCACTTCACGCGGATCGTGTTGTAGTTTATTCGAGTTGCTTCCGCCGGGCGGAGACAGCGAAAGGCAGTACAAAGCACAAGAGAACAAAACATGGGTCCGTGGCGCAGCTGGTAGCGCACCTGCATGGCATGCAGGGGGTCAGGGGTTCGAATCCCCTCGGATCCACCGAACAGGTCCGCACTCCTCCGGGAGTGCGGACCTTCGTCGTTCACGGCGATACAGGGTCCGGCGCCGTCCTGTCCGTCGCCGTTCTGTCCGGCTCAGGCCGGTCCGGACAGTCATGACCGTGCCCGTCCGGCCGCCGGGTCCCCCTGCTGGTCACGCACGCGTCGGCCCGACCGGCTCCACATGGCCGCCGCATCCGGCGAGGAATCCGGAGAGCTCGCCCCAGGCGTCCTCCCCGATCGTGGTGCCCGGGCGCCGTGCGAGATCGGCCAGAGCGTCCGTCAGCTCGTCGACTCCCGTCACGATCCTCGTGCGTGCCGATCCCGAGCCCTGCCATCCCGGCGCGTACGTCCTCACGTCGGGGTGGCTGTAGAGCACGGCCGTCTCGAACCACGGCGTCGGCAGTCCGTGCAGGGCCAGGTGCTCCTTGAGCCTCGCGGCCTGGATCCGGACCTGCCGGGCGGGGACGTGCTGCTCGACGTGGGTGCGCACCGTCCACCGCGACGCCGTCCCCGGTGCGATCTGAACCGCGAAGGCCTCGGGCAGGGCGTCCTCGTCGAGGAGAACGCCGTAGGACGGGTGGACGGTACCGGGTCGCACGCCGTCGAAGACGACCCCTGCCAGTACTTGGCCTCGATGATGAGCGCGCCGTGCCGGGTGAGCAGCAGGTGGTCGATCTGCGCGAGGAAGCGGCGCGTCGTGCGCGCGTCGACCGGTACGAAGACGACGTTCGTAGCGAGGACGCCGGACAGCCCCGCCGAGACGCACGCCTCCCGGACCAGGGTGTGCGAGACGGCCTCGCTGCTCCAGGTCCTGGCGAGGGCGTCACGGGTCTGCTCGGCCTCCTCCTGCGCCGTCTCGAGCTCGGTCCGACTGAGGTCGCGCTCGGCGTCGCGCGCGCGCGTCAGTGCCTTCAGCGCCGCCTCGTGGCTCCGGTCGCGCTCGGTGATCGTTCGCTGGTGCTCCTCCGAGGCCTCCTTCGCGGCCTGCTCCGCCGCCGCTCCCGCCGCAGTGCGCCGTCGGCGGCCGACGAGGACCGTGATGAGGAGGGCCAGGAGCAGGGCGGCCGCGACGGCCCAGGGCACGTACTCGTTCATGGTCCCCAGGCAAGCACGGACCACCGACCGTGCGCCGCGACGGCTCCCGATCGCGCCGCTCGGCAGACGGGCCGCAGTACGCTCGCTCGTGCCCGGTCCGGACGTCTTCGTCGGCGTCCGCCTGCGCGCGCGGGCGGAGACCCCGATCCTGCGCCGGCCGATCGCGCGGGCGAAGCCCTACCGCCGCCTGGCGGACGCGATGCGCGACCAGCACGAGGTCCGGCGGACCGGCGTCGAGGGCACGCTGCTGGGCTTCGTCGGCCCGCAGCCGTTCCAGGGGATCAGCATCGCCGGCCTGCACACGCACGTCGTCGACACCACCGGCGGGATCGGCGGCCACGTGCTCGCCGCCTCCGGAGTCGCGGGCCTGATCGAGATCGAGCAGTACAGCGGCATCACCGTCCGCCTGCCGGAGTCGGACGACCACCTGCGAGCCGACCTCGACGCGGCGGCCGACGCCGAGATCCGCGCCGTGGGGACCGACCACCCGCGCTGAGCGGCCCTACCCTGGACGCATGCCCTCACTGCGCGACGTCCACGCCGTCATCGACCGTCTCTGGCCCGAGGCGGCCGCCGAGAGCTGGGACGCGCCCGGCCTGGTCACCGGCGACCCCGACGCCGCGGTGGAGCGGATCCTGCTCACGGTCGACGTGGTCTCCGACACCGTCGCGGAGGCCGTCGACGGCGGATACCAGCTCCTGGTCGCGCACCACCCGCTGCTGCTGCGCGGCGTCACCTCGATCGCCGAGGACGGCTACAAGGGCCGCCTGCTCGCGGATCTCATCCGGGGCGGCTGCGCACTGATCTCGGCCCACACGAACGCCGACATCGTCGCGGACGGGGTCTCGGACGTGATCGCCACCCGCCTCGGCCTGACCGGCGCGACTCCGCTCGTCCCGGGCGCCGACCCGTCGGTCGGGCTCGGCCGAGTGGGCGACCTGCCCGAGGAGGTGACGCTCGGACGCCTTGCCGGAGCCGTGGCCGAGCTCCTGCCGGCCACCGCAGGGGGAGTCCGGGCCGCGGGCGCCTACGAGACGCCCGTGCGCCGCGTGTCGCTCTGCGGGGGAGCGGGGGACTCCCTCCTGGACGCCCCCGCCGTCCGCACGAGCGACGTCTTCATCACCGCCGACCTCCGGCATCACCCGGCGTCCGAGGCGCGCGAGAAGGCCCTGCACGGCACCGGCCCCGCCCTCATCGACGTCTCGCACTGGGCGAGCGAGTGGCTGTGGCTCGACGTCGCCGCGACCGCGCTGCGGGAGGCCCTGCCCACGGTCACCGTCGAGGTGAGCGAGACCCGCACCGACCCGTGGGATTTCGCGATCGTGCACTGACCCGCCGCGGGCACGGGAGAATGGACGCGGCGCGCCCGTACTGCGCGCCGGGAACGAGGACCGCCACGTGAAAGCCAGCCCCGCACACCAGCGCGAACTCCTGACTCTGGCGAGTCTGGACACGAGGGGCGCGCAGCTGCGCCACGCTCTCGCGACGCTCCCGCAGATCGCGCGGATCCAGGCGATGCAGGCCCGCGACAACGAGACCCGCCGCTCCCTCGCCGAGCGGACCGGGCGCCTCGAGGACGTGCGCACCGAGCTCGGACGCATCGAGTCCGACGTCGGCGTGGTCGAGAAGCGCCTCACCCGCGATCGCGACCGCCTGCAGACCGCATCCGCGGCCAAGGACATCGCCGCGCTCGAGAGCGAGATCACCTCCCTCGTGAAGCGGCGGGGAGACCTCGAGGACATCGAGCTGACCCTGATGGAGCGGATCGAGGGCATCGAGTCCGAGGTCGCCGCGGCTCAGGCCGAGCGCGACGAGGTCGTCGCCTCGCTCGGGACCCTCGCCGAGGAGCGCGACGCGCAGGCCGAGAAGCTCCGCGACAAGCAGGAGGCGCTCGCCCGGGACCGGGCGGACCTGGTGACGACCCTTCCGGAGGACCTGGTCGAGCTGTACGAGAAGCAGCGCGCCCGCTACGGAGTCGGCGCGGCCCTCCTCCGCGGGAAGGTGTCGGAGGGGAGCGGCGTGGCCCTCACCGAGTCGGACCTCTCCTGGATCCGCGCCTCCGCTCCCGACGAGGTCGTCCTCTGCCCCGACAGCGGCTGCATCCTGGTGCGCGGCGAGGAGTCCACCCTCGCCTGAGCCGTACACTGGACGGGCGAACGGGCCGGCAAGACGGTCGCGTCACCCCGGCGAGAGCCGTGGTGCCGAGGAACGTCCGGGCTCCACAGAGCAGGGCGGTGGGCAACACCCACCCGGGGCGACCCGCGAGACAGTGCCACAGAGAACAGACCGCCGTCGGCTCCGGCCGGCGGTAAGGGTGAAACGGTGGTGTAAGAGACCACCAGGGGCCGGAGTGATCCGGTCCGCTCGGTAAACCTCGCCCGGAGCAAGGTCAGACAGAGGACGATGCGGCTGCTCGTCGGGTCCTCGGGTAGACCGCTGGAGGGTCACGGCGACGTGGCTCCGAGAGAGATGGCCGTCCAGCGCCCGCCGAGAGGCGCGGCGTGAACAGAACCCGGCGTATCAGCCGACCCCTTCGCCACGAGATGCCCCGCCCCGGCGGGGCATCTCGCGTCTCCGCCGGTCGCCGAGCTCGCGCTCCCGCCCGCAGGCAGCGCGACGGCCTGCCGTGGCGGTTCCCGGGTCTCGATACATCCTTGCGCCGCCACTCGACAGGACTGGCGCGGTCCATCTCTCGCGCTGCCTCCTGCGGACGAAGCGGTGCAGCACGACGTCCGGCAGGCGCCGATCCCGGAGGACGGTCCTGAGACGCCGCTGCGGATCGCCGCCGAGGACCAGGTGCCCCCGCCCCCGTCCTGGCTCACCGCGACCGCTGGACCCTGAAAGTCTGATCACGTCCGTCCGCCATGGCGCCACGCACCAGGCGAACCGGCGAAACGCGTGCCAGCGTTTCGCCGTAGCCGTCCGCACCCCGCTCCCCGGAACGCGTCACCTCCCGAGGCCGACCGCGCCTCGGCGGGCGGGGACCGCCGAGGAAAAAGACTCAGCCCCGCCCTGCGAGCGCGGCCGCGCCGAGGATGCCGGCGTTGTTGCGGAGCGCCGCCGGGATGATCGGGGTGCGCAGGTCGAGCAGCGGGAGGAACTCGTCGTGGTGCTTGGAGATGCCGCCGCCGACGATGAAGAGATCGGGCCAGAGCAGCGCCTCGAGGTGGGAGTAGTAGCGCTGCAGGCGCTTCGCCCAGTGCTTGTAGTCGAGGTCGTCGCGCTCCTTGGCGGCGAACGAGGCCTTCTTCTCGTAGTCGCCGCCGTGGATCTCGAGGTGGCCGAGCTCGGCGTTGGGGATGAGGATCCCGTCGTGGATCTGCGCCGTCCCGATGCCGGTGCCGAGGGTGGTCATGATGACCAGGCCCTCCTTGTCCTTCGCCGCTCCGAAGCGCGACTCGGCGTAGCCCGCCGCGTCGGCGTCGTTGACGAAGAAGATGTTCCGGCCGATCGCGTCCTCGAACAGCTTCTCGGCCTCGAGGCCGATCCACTCGTCCGACACGTTCGCCGCAGACATCGTCCGTCCGTGGACGACGACGGCGGGGAAGCAGATGCCGACCGGGGTGTCCGAGGGCAGGTCCGGGATCTTCTCGAGGATCTGCTGGACGGTGGCGACGATGTCCTTCGGCGTGCCGCCCGGGGGAGTGGCGAGCTTCATCCGGTCGCTGAGCAGAGTGCCCGCGGCCAGGTCCACCGAGGCCCCCTTGATGCCCGTTCCCCCGATGTCGATTCCGATGGCGGTCGCCGCAGCAGTCATAGCGGCCATGCTAGCGAAGGGCGGGGGTGCGGACCGACGCGGGCTGCGGCGTAGGATCGCGGCATGGCTGACGGCGACGCGAACTCCTGGTGGTACAACCTCAAGGCCGGCACGGTGGAGCAGGGATTCGTGTCCCCCTCCGTCGACCGGGTGGGACCCTTCTCCTCTCGCGAGGAGGCGGAGCACGCCCTCGAGCGGCTGCACGAGAACAGCCGCAAGTGGGCCGAGGAGGACGCCGCCGAGGACCGCTGACCGCGGCTACTCGTAGCTGTGCTCGGCGCCGGGGTAGGCGCCGGACTCCACGTCGTCCCGGTACGCGGTGACCGCTCCGGTGAGCACGCCGCGCAGATCCGCGTACTGCTTCACGAAGCGGGGGATGCGGCCGGTGGTGAACCCGGCGAAATCCGTCCACACGAGCAGCTGTCCGTCGACGTCCGGTCCCGCTCCGACTCCGATCGTCGGGATGCGCAGCTCCTCCGTCACCTGACGTGCCGCGTCCGCGGGCACCATCTCGAGGACGACGGCGAACGCCCCGGCCTCCTGGACGGCTCGCGCGTCGGCGAGCAGCTGCTCGATGCCCTCGCCGCGCCCCTGGACCATGTGGCCGCCGAGTCCGTGCTCGCTCTGCGGCGTGAAGCCGATGTGCGCCATCACGGGGATGCCCGCCTCGACGATGCGCCGGATCTGCTCGGCGGAGCGGACCCCGCCCTCGAGCTTCACCGCGTGCGCGTGCGTCTCCTTCATGAAGCGGAACGCCGTGTGCAGCGCGTCGTCGGCACCCGACTCGTAGGAGCCGAAGGGCATGTCGGCGACGACGAAGGCGCGCTCGACGGCTCCGGCGACGGCACGCGCCAGCGGGATGAGCTCGTCGACGGTGACGGGCAGAGTGGTGTCGTAGCCGAGCACCGTGTTGCCGGCGGAGTCGCCCACGAGGAGGAAGTCGATCCCGGCGTCGTCGAAGATCTTCGCCGTCAGCTGGTCGTAGCTGGTCAGCCCGGTGATGCGGACACCGGAGTCCTTCGCGTTCTGGAAGTGGCGGGTTCGAACGCGTTTCACGGGCTGCGCTGACATGGGCGCCAGTCTACGGCGCGCCTCGGGCGCCCCGCGGGCCCCGGTCGGAGGCAGTAGCCTGAGGGTCGAAACAGGAGGGGTCTGGATGGACAAGCAACGGGACTTCGTTCTTCGCACCATTGAAGAGCGAGGGATCAAATTCGTTCGCCTCTGGTTCACCGATGTCGTCGGCACGCTGAAGTCGGTCGCGATCGCGCCGGCCGAGGTGGAGGGCGCGTTCGCGGAGGGGCTCGGCTTCGACGGCTCCGCCATCGAGGGCCTCACCCGCTCCTTCGAGGCCGACGTCCTCGCGCATCCGGATCCGTCGACCTTCCAGATCCTCCCGTGGCGCGGAGAGATCGACCCGACGGCGCGGATGTTCTGCGACATCACCACGCCGGACGGCCAGCCCGCCGTCGCCGACCCGCGCAACGTGCTCAAGCGCACGCTGGCGAAGGCGGCCGAGCGCGGGTTCACCTTCTACACGCACCCCGAGATCGAGTTCTACCTCCTCAAGTCGTCGTCCTTCGGCGCCGAGGGTCCTGAGCCGGTCGACTCCGCCGGGTACTTCGACAACGTCCCCGGAGGCACGGCGCACGACTTCCGCCGCCGCTCCGTGCGCATGCTGGAGGATCTGGGCATCTCGGTCGAGTTCAGCCACCACGAGGCGGGCCCCGGCCAGAACGAGATCGACCTCCGCTATGCGGACGCGCTCACCACGGCCGACAACATCATGACCTTCCGCACCGTGATCAAGGAGGTGGCGATCGAGCAGGGCGTCTACGCGACGTTCATGCCGAAGCCGCTCTCCGGGCACCCCGGCTCGGGCATGCACACGCACCTCTCGCTCTTCGAGGGCGACGTGAACGTGTTCTACGAGCAGGGCGCCCAGTACCAGCTCTCGAAGCTCGGCCGCCAGTTCATCGCGGGGCTGCTGAAGCACGCCCCCGAGATCACCGCCGTGACGAACCAGTTCGTCAACTCCTACAAGCGGCTCTGGGGCGGCGACGAGGCGCCCAGCTACGTCTCGTGGGGCCACAACAACCGGTCCGCCCTCGTGCGCGTCCCGCTCTACAAGCCGAACAAGGGGCAGTCCTCGCGCATCGAGTACCGGGCGCTGGACTCCGCGGCGAACCCCTACCTGGCGTACTCGCTGCTCCTGGCAGCCGGGCTCAAGGGCATCGAAGAGGGCTACGAGCTTCCGGCCGAGGCCGAGGACAACGTGTGGGCCCTGTCGGACGCGGAGCGCCGGGCGCTCGGCTACGGCGCCCTGCCCGCCAGCCTCGACCGCGCCATCTCGCTGATGGAGGAGTCCGAGCTCGTGGCCGAGACGCTGGGCGAGCAGGTGTTCAACTTCGTGCTGCTCAACAAGCGGAAGGACTGGGCCGAGTACCGCGCCCAGGTCACGCCGTACGAGCTGCGCAGCAACCTCGAGATGCTCTGACGCCTCGGCCATGCCCCGCGAACGCTCCCTCCGCGATGTCGCACGCCTCGGCTTCGCCGCGCTCGGCGAGACCGGGGCGCGGCTGGCCGAGGCGGAGGAGCTGGCCGGGCGGCAGCTCGAGTCGGTGCTGCCCTCCTTCGCCCGGGTGGCGGATCCGGACGAGGCGCTGCTCGCTCTGATCGACCTGCTGCGACGGCACCGCGACAGCATGGACGCGGTCCTCGCCGACGACGAGGCCCTGACCCGGCTGCTTCTGGTGGTGGGGGCCTCCTCCGGCCTCGCCGACTTCCTCCAGCGCCGGCCCGACGAGCTGGCCAGCGTGCTCGAGCCGGTGCGCACGCTTCCCGGGCGCGCCGAGATGAAGGCCGAGCTGCTCGAGTCGGTCGGCGCCGTCGACGGCTTCTCGTCGCTCCGGGAGGAGGCGGGCTGGACGGCGCTGCGCGTGCGGTACCGCCGCCTCCTCACCAGGGTCGTCGTCCACGACCTGAGCCAGGCCGACCCCGTCGCGGCGATCGACCGGGTGACGAGGGCGTTGGCCGACCTCGCCGGAGCCGCGCTGGAGGCATCCCTCGCCGTGGCGCGGACCGAGCTGGTCGAGGGCACGGGCCCGGGCCGCTTCGGCCGGGACGAGGTCGCCGCCACCCGCTTCGCCGTCATCGGCATGGGCAAGGCGGGAGCGTCCGAGCTCAACTACGTCAGCGACGTCGACGTGATCTTCGTCGCCGAGGGCGACCCGGAGAAGGAGCTGACGAACGCCCGTGCGATCGACGTCGCCACCCGGCTCGCCGTGCTGCTCATGCGCGGGACCTCTGCGCTGGCGATGGAGCCGGAGCTCTGGGAGGTCGACCCGAACCTGCGCCCGGAGGGCAAGCAGGGCGCGCTCGTGCGCACCCTCGAGTCGCACATCACCTACTACGACCGGTGGGCGAAGAGCTGGGAGTTCCAGGCGCTGCTCAAGGCGCGTCCGCTCGCCGGCGACCAGGAGCTGGGGCGGGCGTACGTCGACGCGGTCGCGCCCAAGGTCTGGTCGAGCGCCTCCCGCGAGAACTTCGTCGAGTCGGTGCAGCGGATGCGGGAGCGGGTCACCGAGAACATCCCGCAGAACGACGTCCATTACCAGATCAAGCTCGGCCCTGGCGGCCTGCGCGACATCGAGTTCACGGTGCAGCTGCTCCAGCTCGTCCACGGGCAGACCGACGACGAGATCCGCATGCCCGGGACTCTGCTCGCCCTGGGCGCCCTCGCCGACCGCGGGTACATCGGCCGCTCCGCCGCGGAGGAGTTCGCGCAGGACTACCGAGCACTCCGGCTGCTCGAGCACCGCCTCCAGCTGCGGCGCCTGCGACGCACGCACCTGATGCCGCGGGACGAGCACGAGCTGCGGACCCTCGCCCGCTCCAGCGGGCTCGCCCGCACGGCGGAGGAGCTGCTGAGCGTCTGGAACGGGATCAAGCACCGCGTCCGGGGCCTGCACGAGCGCCTGTTCTACCGTCCGCTGCTCTCCGCGGTCGCCGCGCTCTCCGACGGCGGCGCCGAGCTGTCCACCGGCCAGGCGGAGGCGCGCCTCGCCGCCATCGGCTTCGCGGACGCCCGCGGGGCGCTCGGCCACATCGCCGCGATGACCTCGGGCGTCTCGCGCCGCGCGAGCATCCAGCGCCACCTCGTGCCGGTGATGCTGCAGTGGTTCGCCGACGGACCGGACCCCGACTACGGCCTGCTCGCGTTCCGGCGCCTCAGCGACGCACTGGGCGGGACGCCCTGGTTCCTCCGGATGCTTCGCGACTCGTCCGGAGCCGCCAAGCGGCTCACCACGGTGCTCTCCGGATCGCGCTTCGTCGGCGAGCTGCTCGACCGCATCCCGGAGTCGGCGGCCTGGCTCGAGGACGACGACGCCCTCCGCCCCCGCAGCGCCGCCCAGCTCGCCGAGGAGGTGCGCGCCGTGCTCGCCCGGCACGAGACGCCCGACGCGGTCGCCTCGGTCCTCCGCTCGATGCGCCGGCGCGAGGTGCTGCGGACCGCCATGGGTGGCGTGCTCGGCCTCAGCTCGATCGAGGAGATCGCGACCAGCCTCACCGACATCATCAGCGCACTGCTGGGCGGCGTGCTCGCCGCCATCCGGCGCGGCAGTGCGACCCGGCCCGGCGCCGACGCGGAGTTCGCGATCATCGGCATGGGCCGGTACGGAGGGGCGGAGCTGGGCTTCGGCTCCGACGCCGACGTGATGTACGTCCAGCGACCCGGCACCGCCGAGCCGCACCAGGCCCAGCTCTACTCGCAGTTCGTCGTCGCCGAGCTGGTCCGGCTCACGGAGGACTCCCGCCTGCCGCTCGACCTCGACGCCGACCTGCGGCCCGAGGGCAAGAACGGGCCCCTCGTGCGCTCCCTCGACTCCTACCGCGCCTACTACGCCCGCTGGTCGCTGACCTGGGAGGCGCAGGCGCTGCTCCGGGCGCGGGGAGTGGCGGGGGACCAGGCGCTCATCGAGGACTTCGAGGAGCTGGCCGACGGGGTCCGCTACCCGGGAGCGGTCTCCGACCGCGATATCCGCGAGGTGAAGCGGATCAAAGCTCGGGTCGAGAGCGAGCGTCTGCCGCAGGGAGCCGACCCGCGCCGTCACCTCAAGCTCGGCCGCGGATCGCTGAGCGACGTCGAGTGGCTGGTGCAGCTCCTCCAGCTGCAGCACGCGCGGCAGACCCCGGCGCTGCGGACCACCTCGACCCTCACCGCCCTCGCGGTCGCGGAGGAGGAGGGCATGGTCGGCCCGCAGGACGCGGAGCGGCTGCGCGCCGCGTGGATCCTCGCGTCCCGTGTCCGCTCGGGCACCACGCTCTGGGGCAACCGCACCAGCGACGTCCTCCCGACCGACCGCCGGCAGCTCGAGGGCGTCGCGCGCCTGCTGGAGTACCCGGCCGGGTCCGCGACGGAGCTCGAGGACGACTACCTCGGCGTGACCCGCCGCTCCCGCGCGGTCTTCGAGCGCCTGTTCTACGGGCCGGCCGCGGGAGACACGGCCGCCTCCCGCTGACACGACCCGCGTCGTCGTGCCGGACGCCGGGCGCCGGGCTCCGCGCGCCGGGAACGGCGAAGGGCCGTCCCTCCGAGGAGGAACGGCCCTTCAGCGGTGCTGCGGGATCACACCCCGTAGTACAGCTCGGCTTGAGGATCTGAGAACCAGAGGGTGCTCCTTGGGGCCGTACTTCCCGAGAAATACAGGGAAGTCCGATCTCAAGCATAAGCATGGTCGTTACCGCGGCTGTCCGAGAACCCGTCCGTTTAATTGATTCTTGGCTGTTCTACGGGGGTCGCTGGGGGTCTGCGGGTGGTGCCGCCTACCTCAGTGGTATGACCGACGACCGTCCCCGCCTCTGGACCCCGCGGGAGCTTGCCGACTACGCCGGCATCCCGATCAGGACTCTCGCTGATTGGCGGACAGAGCGTGCGCGCAGCCGAGGTCTCGGGTTGCCGTTCGTTGCGCTGTCGTCGCATAACGTCCGCTATCGCGATGAGGACGTCGAGGCGTTCATCTCGGGGCGGATCGTGGCCCCGATGGATAGGGCGGGCGACTGATCGGGCGGCCAAAGCGTGCGATCGGCGAACTCGGCGCGGTGACCTACACAGTCGAGCCGAACGGCCTCATCGTCGCGCGCGGGCGGGTCTATGACGGCGGTGGGCGCGAGCGTCGTCCGAGCGGCAGCGGAGCGACGGAGGAAGAGGCGTTCGCCGCTTTGCGGGCGGCGGCTGATGTCGTTGTCGGTCGAGTGCGGGCGCGACAAACGCAGCTCATGACCGTCGCTGAGCTCGCGACGGCGTGGCTGAAGACGGCGTATCACGACGACGATCCACGGGTGCTGAGCCAGCGCCGCGAGCAGACCGTCGACGGCTACGCATCGGTGATCCGCGCGCATGTCATCCCGCGCGCCGGCGCCATCCCCATCGCCGACATCACCGCCGACCGCGCTGACGGACTGTTCATGGATATCGCACGGGAGAAGTCGGTGACGACCTCGAACAAGGTTCGGAATGTGATGTCGCTGATGTTCGACTGGGCGATGCAGCAGGGGCATTTGTCGGCTGCCGGGTCGATACAGAAGACGCGGTACGGAGCAGTCGTCGTGGCGAACCCGATCCGTGCGACCAGGCGCTCGGATGAGCCGGACACGATGTACTTCGAACTCGACGCGGTGCAGGTCAAGTACATACTCCACCTCAT
Organism: Rathayibacter sp. AY1F4; assembly: GCF_002931775.1. NCBI lineage: Bacteria > Bacillati > Actinomycetota > Actinomycetes > Micrococcales > Microbacteriaceae > Rathayibacter > Rathayibacter sp. AY1F4. The sequence continues at coordinate 29,319 of NZ_PSVE01000007.1, read as the reverse complement.
CCGCGACGTGTGGCCCGAGCGGCACCGGGCGCGGTATCCGGTGGGCCGACGGCCCAACTACAAACTGCTCACCGACTACATCTTGATCACGCTCGGCACATCCGAGCGGACCGCGGAACCGATTGCGATTCGGTTCCAGGACGTGCGGTTCGAGGCGGTGGAACAGCCGGATGGAAGCCTGACAATGGACGCGCTCGTCTGGGTCGGCGGGACGATGGTCCGCACGAGATCCCGCGGCCTGTTCCGCCAGGACTCGCCCAAAGCGGAGCGGCAGAAGCGATGGGTTCGCGTTCCGAAGTTCGCGGCGAAGGTTCTGAGCGAACTCGTTGCGAACCACGTTCCCGACCCTGAGCGGAATCCTGACGACGTGCTGTTCACGACCGAGCGTGGTCGTCCGCGCGATCCCAGCGCGCTGGGCGAACTGTTGCGGATGTTCCGCCGCGAGTTCGAGCCGGAACTGCTGGCTATCGGGGTCGATGCCGAGCACCTCACCTTCCGGAGTCTCCGTATGGCGGTCGCTGCGGCGGTATCGGACACGGCTGGCGTCGAGGTCGCACGCGACCTGCTCGGGCACAGTGACTCGGCGATCACCGAAGGTCACTACGCGAAGCGCCCCGAACTCATCGTCGAAGTCGCGGCTGACGCGCTCGACGAGGTGTTCGCGGGCATCGACGCCTTCGCGGAGCCGTCCTGAGACAAGAGGAGCGGAAGGCATGAGCATGCTAGTCATCGGAAACCATTACAGGTATGCTCTATCTGTAACGGATTCTGTCGGATTGGAGGTGATGATGGACGCCACGACTCTGCCCGATCTGCTGGACTACGACGGCCTGGCCGCGCTCGGGCTTACCCGGCATGGCCTTGACCGGCTGATCGAGTCGGGGGAGTTCGAGCGCATCGGCCCGGGTCTGTTCCTGCGGGCGGGGCTCGCGGACGACACGACGGCCGCGTGGATAGCGGTCGCCGCGAAGAAGCCCGATGCGACGCTGTGCCTGCTCACGGCGCTGTCGCTGCACGAGCTGACCGACGAGATCCCCGCCCGAAGTGACATCGCCATCCCGCGCGGCACGCAGCCGGTCACCGTGCATCACGCGCCCATCACCTGGCACCGCTTCGACACCGACACGTTCGGCATCGGACGCGGCGAGCACGCTCTGCCGGGCGGGTTGTCCATCGGCCTGTACTCCGCCGAGCGCACCCTGATCGACCTGTTCCGACTGCGGCACGCCTGGGGTAGCGACCTCGCCCTCGGCGCGCTCAAGCTTTGGCTGCGCGAGCGCGGCAACAGCCCCGCCGCGCTGCTGACGATTGCGGAGAGCTTCCCGAAGGCGCGCCCCGCGATCCAGCAGGCACTGGAGGTGCTGCTGTGAGCCCGAACCCGCAGCACGGCACCCCGGCAGGCGACGCGACCATCGCCATTCGCACTCTCGCCCGGCAGACCGGCGCGGACGTGCAGGAACTGATGACCTTTTACGCGCTCGAAGGGCTGCTGGCGCGAATCGCGCTATCCGAGTACCGGGACGACTTCGTGCTGAAGGGCGGCGTGCTGCTCGCCGCGTTCGCAGCACGCCGCCCCACGAAGGACGTCGACCTGCAAGCCACCCAGCTCACCGGCGACCCCGAGGAGGTCGCCGAGCGTGTCCACGACATCGCGGCGCTGGATGTCGCCGACGGCCTCGTATTCGATCCCGCCAGCGTCGCCGCGACGACGATCCGCGACGAGGATGAATACGCCGGGGTACGGGTCAAGCTCACCGCGACGCTCGGCACCGCACGGCTGACGGTCGGAATGGACGTGAACTTCGGCGACCCGATCTGGCCCGCACCGCGCCTCATCGACCTGCCCCGCGTCGTTCCCCTCGGCCTCCCGCCCGTGACGCTGCTCGGCTACCCGCTGACGATGGTGCTCGCCGAGAAGGTCGTCACCGCCATCGACCGCGGCACCGCCAACACTCGCTGGCGCGACTTCGCAGACGTGTATGCGCTGACCCGGCTCCACCCGGTCGACGCGGGCGAGTTCCGCACGTCGATGGAGACCGTCGCGCAGTACCGCAAGGTCACGCTGACGACCCTGCTGCCCGCGCTCGCACCGATGGGCGAGCAGGCGCAGCAGAAGTACCGCGCCTGGCGCACCCGATCCCACCGCGAAGAAGAACTCCCCAAGGCATTCGCCTACGTGCTCGCCGCGGTCGCCGATTTCGCAGACCCCGTGCTCGCCGCGTCGGCGACAGGGCGATGGAACCCTGCCGCCAAGACCTGGGAGTGAACAACCAGGCACACCGTTGAGCTACAGCCTCGGCGCGTTGCTCGGCGGTGCGGCCGGAGGCGTCGCGGGGACGAACGGGGCCGCGGGCTCACGACCCGCAGCATCCCGCGACCCGAGGTTCGGCTCGTAGGCACGCACGGCCTCGATGGTCAGCGCGACGCGCTCCGACTCTGGCCCGGCGGGCTCGGGTGCGGGCTCGTCCTGCATCGCGGCGAGCTGGGACTCGACTCGAGCGAGGTCTTCTTCGGGATCGGCGAGTGCCTGCGCTTGGCGGAACGGCTGGCCGAGGCGCTGCTGGGTGTCGGCGACGGTCTGCTCGGCTTCCTCCAGGTCTTCGCGGGCCTGATCGAGGAGTGCGGGGATGCCGCTGACGCGGTTCTCGATGCGCTGCACGAGCCCGAGCCCGGCGTCCAGGAACGACTCCTTCGGCATCGTGAACCCGGAGCGGGGCACCTCGGGTAGGGAGACAGTCACGTCGAGCGCGGCGAGTCCGGAGCGGGCCTCGACGTGGATGCCGAAGCCGGAGATGCGGCCGATGATCCCGAAGTCCTTGTGCCCGTACCGGGGCAGCCACTTCAGCTCGGAGTCGCCCATCCATGCGGCGAGGGCGTGGGCGGCTTCGGAGCGGGAGTCGTGGTCGCGCGTGCCGAGCGTGATGCAGAACTTGTCGCCGCTCGTGTCGGTCATCCGCGGTGCGGCGGCTTCCAGCCCACGAATGTCTGCGGCGGCGCGTTCGGCGGATGACCGGGCGCGGTTGCCAGTGTGGACGAGCATGTCCTCGTTGCGCTCATGCGCGCGCTGCAAGCGGCGCAGCCGGTTCACCTAGTTGAGGATGACGGAGTGCTCCAGCAGGAGCGGGTTGCCGGAGGCGATGGCCTGGCCTGGAGAAGGTGCTCAAGCGTGAACCTGCTGCCGAGCCGAAGTTCGGCGACGGCCGCCAAAACGGTCTCTTGTTCAAGAGAGGCGCCATCGCAGACTCCGTGTCGTAGAACTCGCCGACCTCGACACCCGCGACGGCATCTGTGCGCTCTGGTTGGTCACCGACACCGAAGACTTCGTGCTCCACGCACGCAGCGACTCCACGCTGCACCGCCAGCAGTTCGTCCTTCACGAGTTCGCCCACATGATCCTTGGTCACACGGAGGGCGATGACTGCACGGCCGGGGATGTCTTGCTGCCCAACATCCCTCCCCGCACGCGCGGACGCCTGCTCAAGCGGCAGGATATTGACAGTGAGACGGAGATCGCTGCCGAGTCCCTCGCTGATCGGCTGGCTGCGGGCATCCGAGGATCGGTGTTTGCCGAGTCGCGCTATTCGGAGATTTTCGGTTGATCCAGACGCTCGTCGCTACGCTCATGTGGGCGCTCGTGGCGAGCCTGCTCATCTTCCGCCGCAAACGGGCGGATCGAAGCATCACCTACGCCTCCGTCACGATCGCCGTGGCGATGACCCTGAACGTCGACGCCATCTACCTCGCCACCGATCCGCTTCTTGGTGGAACGAATGTCACCATCCTCGTTGCGGATGGGCTGCTGATGACCGGGATCTTCTTCCTCGGTCGAGGCGTCATGAGGGCCGACGAGTACCGACCCAGGTTCGTGCGCGCCGCCGTGGGCATCCCGGTGCTCGTCATCTCGCTTCTCGCGATCACTACGACATTCATGTTCATCGACCGGGGCGCAACCACGACTCAGATCATGATCGACTTCGGCGCGCAACCTGCGGCAGCGACCTACTCGATCATCAACTTCAGCTACTTCTTCCTCGTCATCACGACGATGATGATCCTCGCCGCGCGGCAGTACCTGCGTAGCTCCGGCATCCAGCGACTCCCCGCAGGGCTGATGAGGCTGGGATCGGCGCTCGGCGGCGCACTGTGCCTGGCCGTGCTGACGATGGACGTCGCACACGTCACCGGCCAACTCGATCTCATGCGTGCCGTCCAACCAGCCTACGAACCGCTCTCTCTGCTTGCGTTCCTATTCCTATGCGCGGGCTTCGCCGTGCAGCCAGCCGTCCGTCGCGCCCAGCACGAAATGCGCCGGAAGCGCACCGCCGGCCTCGCGACACAGTTGGAGCCTCTGTGGAATCAGGCGTCCCTCGTGCGGCCTGGGCTGAGCCAAGCAGACCCGCTCGCTGCGGGCGCGGATGACCCGGAGAGCCGTCTACACCGGGAGATCGTTGAGATCCGTGACGCGATGATCGACCCGCGCGTCGCCTTCGACATCAGCGCAGCCGAGCGCGCACTACTGCAGAGCGCCGAGAGCCACCTCCTCGGACTCGACACGAGGGCGACACGGATCACGGCGTCACCAGTGACCCGAGTCGACGACGGGGGCAGCTCGTGATCCGTCGGGTCACGCTAGGTGCCGGACTTGTTGCGGCAGTCGCGTTGGGTGCCGGCTGGGTGATCGCGCGGCGGCTGACAGCCCCCAGCACGCGAAGATACGACCTGATCGTCCGCGAGGTGGAATACGACGGCGACGCCTGTTTCATCGTGCTCGACCGAACCCAGCAGACCACCGCCAAAGGCATTTACAACCTGTGGTTCGAGAACGGAGGGTGGGCGCAACTCTCTGCAGACGTGCTCGACCGTGGACCGACCCTGATCGCGCGACAGGTGACGAGCACTGCACCGGAACTCACTCTCAGGGCTGGCGATCGCGTCTCGTGGAGCGGAATCTACTACGCGACCCCCCACCACGCCGGCCTCCACGCACACGACATCACCATCGACACCCCCGCGGGACCTTCCCCCGCCTGGCGCATCGACGGCGACAGCGCCCGATCGACGTGGGCGATCCACATACATGGCCTCGGCAGCGTCCGAGCCGGGACACTTCGCGGTGTGCTCGCCGCAACCGACCGCGGCTACACCTCGCTCGTCATCACCTACCGAGCCGACGGCGAAGGCCCGAGAGGCGGCAACGGCCGGTCAACCCTCGGCTTCACCGAGACCGACGACGCCGAGGCCGCCATCGAGTACGCGGTCCGGCACGGAGCCCGACAGGTCGTGCTCTTCGGATGGTCGATGGGTGCCGCCATCGCGCTCCAGCTCGCTCATCACTCGCCACATCGCCGCAGCATCGCAGGTCTGGTGCTCGACTCACCCGTTCTCGACTGGGGCGAAGTCGTCAAAGCGAACTGCACCCGCAGCGGGCTCCCCGCAGCCGCGGGCAGCCGCGCGATCCCGTGGCTGGCGATCCGCCCCCTGGCTCGAATGGTCTGCCTGCCCGACCGCATCCCGCTCCGATCCTTCGACTGGACGGCTCGTGCCGAGGAACTCACTACCCCCACACTCATCCTCCACGGCAATCAGGACGACTCCGTACCGATACGGCTCTCATAAGCACTCCGAGATTCTCGGCCTGGCCTTGTTTCGCTAGAGGTCTTCGAAGCAGGACACACGCTCTCGTGGAACTCCGACCCCGACCGATGGCAGAGCGCGGTGACGACATGGCTCACGGCACACGTCGCGCCTCCGGCTCATTCGGGGTGATTTGGGCGTCGGACACCGCTCTGGGCAAGCTTCACCGGGGATACTCGGTCAAACCCGGCTTAAGCGGCCTCCGTCATCGGTAAGGTGAGGGGGGCGAGGCACGAGCGGAGGGAGGAGCCGATGGCGGAACCTTGGCTGTCTGCCGACGACATCGCGAACCATCTCGGCATCACGAAGGACACCGTGTACGCCTGGATCGCCGACAAGGGGATGCCCGCCCACAAGATCGGGCGGCTCTGGAAGTTCCAGGTCTCCGAGGTCGATGAGTGGGTGCGGCGCAAGGGTGCGTCGGACTCTGACACCCCGGGCTCGACACAAGGGCGGGACTGAGTGCGCATCATCGACAATGTCAACGAGCTGCTGGGTGACGACATGAAGGCAGAGATCAGGCCAGGCTCCAAGCTGCGCATCGCCGCCTCGACGTTCTCGATCTTCGCGTTCGAAGCGCTCAAGCGTGAGCTGTCGCAGATCAAGGAGCTGGAATTCATCTTCACCGCTCCGTCGTTCAACACCGTGAAGGCGACGGACAAGCCCTCGCCGGAGCGTCGTCAGTTCGAGGTGCGGCATGGTCGCGGCTCGGAGTCGACACTGTATGGCTCCGAGTTCGAGATCCGCCTACGGAACAAGCTCACGCAGCGCGCCATCGCGCGCGAGTGCGCCGAGTGGGTGCGCCAAAAGGTCACCTTCCGCTCGAACCGAACGGGTGCCCCGATGCAGCCGCTCGCTGCTGTGGATGATGCGGTGGGTTACTTCCCAATCCAGGGCTTCACGACCGCCGATCTCGGCTACGAGCGCGGGCCGGCGACGTCGAACTACGTCACCAAGTTCGAGGGCACGAGCGAGACTCGCCAGTTCGTGCAGCTCTTCGACCAGATCTGGCACAACTCGGAGCAGCTCGATGACGTGACGCAGACGGTCCATGACCACATCGCGAGCGTCTACGCGGAGAACTCGCCGCAGCGGGTGTACTTCCTGATTCTCTACAACCTCTTCTCCGAGTTCCTCGACGACATCAACGAGGACGTGCTGCCGAACGACCTGACCGGCTACCAGGACACCGAGATCTGGAACGCGCTCTACAACTTCCAGAAGGACGCGGCGACGGGCGTCATCAACAAGCTGGAGACCTACAACGGCTGCATCCTCGCCGACTCGGTCGGTCTTGGGAAGACGTTCACCGCGCTCGCCGTCATCAAGTACTACGAGCTGCGCAACAAGTCCGTGCTCGTGCTCGCGCCGAAGAAGCTCGCCGAGAACTGGACGAACTACAACGCGAACCTGACGACGAACGTCTTCTCGAAGGATCGCTTCAATTACGACGTGCTGGCCCACACTGACCTTTCGCGCGAGTCGGGGGAATCACTGGGCATCCCGCTCGACCGGGTGAACTGGGGCAACTACGACCTCGTGGTCATCGACGAGTCCCACAACTTCCGCAACGCGGACTTCACGACCGAGAACGAGACTCGGTACCAGCGCCTCATGCGCAAGGTGATCCGCGAGGGCGTGAAGACGAAGGTGCTGATGCTGTCGGCGACACCCGTGAACAATCGCTTCAACGACCTGCGTAACCAGCTCGCGCTGGCCTACGAGGGAGACTCCGCACAGCTTGCCGCGAAGCTCAATATCTCCACGACGGTGGAGGAGGTCTTCCGTCAGGCGCAGCGCGCCTTCAACGAGTGGTCGGACTTGCCGCCCGAGGATCGCACATCGGAGGCGATCCTGTCCCGCCTGGACTTCGACTTCTTCGAACTGCTCGACTCGGTGACGATCGCGCGCTCGCGCAAGCACATCCAGGCGTTCTACGACACCTCCGACATCGGTGCGTTCCCGGAGCGACAGCCGCCGAAGTCGGTCCACGCGCCGCTGACCGATCTGCCGGACGCTCCGACGTTCAATGAGATCTTCGACCAGCTCCAGTCGCTCACGCTCGCGGTCTACGCGCCGCTCGCCTACGTCTTCCCAAGCCGGATGGAGAAGTACGAGCGGCTCTATGGCAACGTCGGCGGTGGCCGCAACATCGCGGGTGGGTCGGTCGCGAACCTCGGTGCGGCGAACCGCGAAAAAGGCATCCAGAAGCTGATGACCGTCAACCTCCTGAAGCGGTTGGAGAGCAGCGTGCAGGCGTTCCGCCTCACGCTCAACCGTCTGGAGATGACCGTCGCGGAGGCGCTTGAGGCGATCGACAACCACGCCAGCGCGGTCACGGACGTCGCGTCGAGCCTGGCCGACCTGGATGCCGACGACGACGATTTCGAGTTCCCCACGAGCGGCACCGTCGGCAAGAAGGTGCAGATCGACCTTGGCGATATGGATGTCGAGTCGTGGAACCGGGATCTCTCCCACGACGGGCTCGTCATCTCACGACTCCTCGCCTCAGTCGAAGCGATCACCCCCGAGCATGACCTGAAGCTGCGCATCCTCAAGGAGCTGATCGAGGCGAAGTTCGCCGAGCCGATCAACCCTGGCAACCGCAAGGTGCTGATCTTCTCGGCCTTCGCTGACACCGCCTCCTACCTCTACCGGGAGCTCAGTCCTGCGCTGAAACGTCGCGGCTACGAGTCGGCGCTGGTCACCGGCCAGGGCAACCCGAGCACGTCGCTCGGCAAAGGCTACGGCTTCCAGCAGACCCTCACCCTGTTCTCCCCGCGCTCGAAGCAGCGCCATCTCGTGATGCCCAAGGAGTCGAACGAAGTCGACGTGCTCATCGGCACGGACTGTATTTCGGAGGGCCAGAACCTCCAGGACTGCGACTACCTCGTCAACTACGACATCCACTGGAACCCGGTCAGGATCATTCAGCGCTTCGGCCGCATCGACCGGATCGGATCGACGAACGAGCGCATCCAGCTCGTGAACTTCTGGCCCGACATCTCCCTCGATGAGTACATCAACCTCAAAGAGCGCGTCGAGAACCGCATGGTCATCGCCGATCTCGCCGCGACCGCCGATGACAACGTGCTTACGCAGGAGTCGAGCGATGCCGCATTCCGCAAGGAGCAGCTCCGCAAGCTCCAGGACGAGGTCATCGAGCTGGAGGACGTGCGTACCGGCATCTCCATCACCGACCTTGGGCTCAACGATTTCCGCATGGACCTGCTCGGGTACATCAAGGAGTATGGCGACCTGGCAGGCACGCCCAAGGGCCTGCACGCCGTCGTGCCGGCCAATCGCGAGAAGGGGCTCAAGCCGGGTGCACTGTTCGCGCTGCGGAACATCAACGCCGACGAGATGCTCCACCGGGGCAACCGCCTGCACCCGCATTACCTCGTCTACCTAGACGACGAGGGCAACCTCATCGCCGACCACACTGAGGTGAAGTACCTGCTCGACCTGATCCGCGCCGGGTGCCGCAACCGCGACGAGCCCGCCTGGGAGGTGTGCCGGGTCTTCAACGCAGCCACCCGCGACGGCGCGGAGATGGGCAAGTACAGCGGTCTGCTCACCGAGGCGATCCGCTCCATGATCGACGTGACGGAGGAACGCGATGTCGACAGCCTCTTCAGCCCCGGCCACACCACCGCGCTCGTGCAGACCATCGCCGGGCTTGACGACTTCGAGCTGATCGCGTTCCTCGCCATCGTCGAGGAGCCTGCCGGTGACTGATGCGCCCCAGGCCCCAGCCCTCTACCGCTGGCCCCCGGCCGCGAAGTTCGGCCGGGTGGTGCCGAAGACGAAGTTCTACGAACACGGCAGCGTGCGCACCGTGCTGCGCGAGAAGTTCGTCGGCGACATTCAGCGCATCACTTGGGCCTACAAGCTCGCCGAATCGACGATCCGGCTGAAAGGAACCGCGGCGGTGCCGGAGATCCAGGTCTTCACCGTCGAGACGAAGGGCGGCGATGTCGGCGACGACGTGTTGACCGCCATCGACAAGGCGGTCCACTTCCCGATCCTCTTCGAGGTGTCGAGGGGTGATGAGGTGCGCATGGTCGCGGCCCACAAGACCCTCGGTGGCACGACTCCGAAAGTCGGTGCGTACTTCACGGCCGCGTGGCTTCCGCTCGATACCGCCCGCACTCCGCTGCCGACCGCCATCGACCTGTCTGCCCTCTACGAGGCGCTGCTGGCCCCGCTGCTCCCCGTCGCGTCACGCCGCGGCGAGTCCGTGTCGGCTGCCACCGAGAGAATGGAGCGGGCGAAGAAGCTCGAACGCGAGATCGCTGCACTGGAGCGCAAGCTCCGCACCGAGCCGCAGCTCAACCGCAAGGTAGAGCTGCGGCGAGCACTGAAGGACCGCCAGGCCGCACTCGCGGCACTGGTATGAGCGCACCAAGAGGAACCAGATGGAAATGCCGGAGAAGCTGGAACTACAGTCGGTCGACGTCACAAGGAAGAATGTCGAGGCGATTGAGGCCCTCTTCCCGAACGTCGTGAAGGAGGCGCGCGACGAGGACGGTGAACTGATCCACCGCGTCGACTTCGAGGCGCTCCGCCAGGAGCTGGACGACTGCGTCGTGGAGGGCAAGGAGGTCTATCAGATCGACTGGCCGGGCAAGCTCGAGGCGGAGTTCCTCTCGAACACCCCAACGGCGAAGACGCTCCGGCCGAATCGTTCGGACTCGGTCGACTTCGACACCACGAGGAACCTCTTCATCGAAGGGGACAACCTCGAGGCGCTGAAGCTCCTCCAGGAGTCGTATCTCGGCAAGGTCCGGCTGATCTACATCGACCCGCCCTACAACACCGGGAACGACCTCGTTTACCACGATGACTTCGCGTCCTCGAAGCAGGAGTACCTCTGGAAGTCCGGGCAGGTGAACGACACGGGCGAAAAGCTCGTCGCGAACACGAGCGCGAACGGTCGCTTCCACTCCGACTGGCTCAGCATGGTCTACCCGCGCCTCCGGCTCGCAAAGCGGTTCCTTGCGCAGGACGGCGTCATCCTCGTCAGCATCGACGACGCCGAGCAGGCGTCGTTGCGCCGGCTCATGGACGAGGTCTTCGGCGAGCAGAACTTCATCGCACAGCTCGTATGGGAGAAGGGACGCAAGAACGACGCGAAATTCTTCTCCACCGGGCACGAGTACGTCATGGTCTACGCAAAGTCGCAGTCGTACCTGCGCGAGCAGAAGACGAAGTGGCGAGAGGAGAAGCCGGGCGCGCGGGAGATCTGGGACGAGTACCTCCGTCTCCGCCAGATGCACGGTGCGGACGATTCCGCCATCGAAAAGGATCTCTCGGCCTGGTTCACGGCGTTGCCGCGCACCGACCCGTCGAAGAAGTGGGCGCGCTACAAGCGGGTCGATGCGAACGGCCCGTGGCGTGACCGAGACATCTCTTGGCCGGGTGGGAACGGGCCGATCTACGACGTCGTTAACCCGGCCACAGGTCAGGCGGTGAAAGTACCCGAGGCTGGCTGGCGCTACAGCAGTCCTGACGAAATGAAGCGTCAAATCAAGCTAGGGCTGGTCGCATTTCGCGAGGACGACCCGACCGCATCGCCGTTCCGAAAGGCACATCTGCGTCCCGTCGAGGGTGAGACGGTTGATGTCGAGGCCGACAAGGCCGAAGAGACCGAAGATGAGGCGGAACTCGCGACACAGGTCAGAGGAACGTACTTCTACAAGCAGTCGCAGGTGTCGGTGAAGCACCTTCGGGCACTCATGGGCGCGAAGGTCTTCAACAACCCCAAGGATCATGAGACGCTGTCACGGCTGTTCGAGTACGTGCTCAATGGTCACGACGGGATCGTCCTCGACTTCTTCGCCGGTTCCGGCACGACCGCCGAGGCCGTCTTCGAACTTTGCGCTCGAACGGGTCTGAACTGTCCGGTCGTGCTTGTGCAGCTCCCGGAGTCGCTCGAAGACAATCTGAAGACTGCGACCGGGGCAGCGAAGACCACGATCCAGAACGCGATCCGGCTACTGGAGAAGGTCTGCAAACCGCTGACGATCGCCGAGCTGACCAAGATCCGAATCGCCAATGCTGGCACGGCGATCCTCAGCGACCGGAAGCCCTCCAGCTGGAACGGCGACGTCGGTTTCCGAGCCTTCACGATCGACACGAGCAACTACGCGCCGGTGTCAGCGACTCCGGACGGGACCGACCAGACTCAGCTCGCGGGGCTCGTCGAGACCTTCAGGGCCGATCGCACGAGCGAGGACATCCTCTTTGAGGTGCTCATCAGCCACGGGCTCGAACTGTCAGCGCCGGTCACCGTCGAACAGGTCAACGGTCATGAGGCCCTCGTCGTGGACCCGGAGGTCAATGCACTCATCGCGTGCCTGGATGACGCAGTCGATGATGCACTCGTGCGGGAGGTCGCGAAGCGGCAGCCCTTGAAGGCGGTCTTCAAGGACTCCGCGTTCGCATCGGACTCTGCGCGCATCAACGCGAAGCAGATCTTCCAGGAGTTTTCGCGCGACACCGACTTCAAGGTGCTGTGAGCCGATGAAGCTCCAGTTCAAGGTCCAGGAGTATCAGACGGCCGCGGTCGATGCCGTGATCGACTGCTTCCGTGCGGTGCACCGCCAGCCGTATGCCGATGGCGTGAAGTACAAGATCGACCCTGGCAAGGTCGGCGTTACGCCAGCGCCGGACCCGAACGCGGCGTCGATGCTCGCCGGACTCACGCCCGCGCCGCCCGAGTCGCCGAAGGAACTCGGACCCGGTCTTCGCAACACCGAAGTCGTACTGAGCCAGGCGGAGGTACTTGAGAACATCCATGCAGTGCAGCGTCGCACGCGGGGGCTGCCCCTCTCACCTAGCGTCATGACGAGCCCTGCAGCGGGTCTCAACCTCGACGTCGAGATGGAGACCGGCACCGGCAAGACCTACGTCTACACCAAGACGATCATGGAGTTGCACCGGCAGTTCGGCTGGTCGAAGTTCGTCGTCGTCGTCCCGAGCGTCGCCATCCGCGAAGGCGTCAAGAAGTCTTTCGAGATCACCGCTGACCACTTCCTCGCCGAGTATCGGACGCGGGCCCGCGCCTTCGTCTATGACTCCGACCACCTGGAAGACGTCGAGACCTTCGCCTCCGACGCGGGCATCCAGGTCATGATCATCAACGCGCAGAACTTCAACCGGGATGCGAAGAAGGCCACCGACGACACCGACCAGAAGGGCAAGGCGTCGGGCCTCAGGATGTTCAAGGTCCTCGACGGCTTCAAGTCTCGCCGTCCGATCGACGTCATCGCAGCGAACCGGCCGATCCTCATCATCGACGAGCCGCAGCGCCTCGGCAGCAACCCGAACCGGCCGAGCGAGACGCTGAAGGCTCTCGGGCGTTTCGACGCACTCTTCGCGCTTCGCTATTCAGCGACCCATGCCATCGAGCACAACAAGGTGCATCGTCTCGATGCTCTCGACGCCTACAACAAGAAGCTCGTCAAGAAGATCGCCGCGCGCGGCATCAGCGTCAAAGGTCTCGCCGGCAGCAGCGCGTACCTCTACGTCGATGGTATGGAGCTCGGTAAAGGCGCCGACTTCCCGAAGGCGCGCGTCGAACTGGAAGTCCAGGCCCGCGGTGGCGGCATCACGCGCAAGACGGTCAAGCTCAAGAAGGGCGACCGGCTGCACGACATTTCCGGCGGTATCGAGGCATACAACGGTCTCGTGGTCGACGACGTCGACGCGATCGCGAACACCGTGACCCTGATCGACGGGCAGGTACTCCAGGCAGGCCAGGTCACCAACGACGTGACCGATGAGCAGAAGCGCCGACTGCAGATCCGGGAAGTCATCCGCGCCCACTTCGACAAGGAACGCCAGCTCTTCGGGCTCGGGATCAAGGCGCTCTCCCTCTTTTTCATCGACGAGGTCGCGAAGTACCGCGACTACGAGCGACCGGACCGAATGGGCGACTACGCCCGCGTGTTCGAGGAAGAGTACGAGGCACTCAAGGCGGAGAAACTCGGCGAACTCGACCTGGACGAATCGTCCGCCCTCTACCACGCGTTCCTCGAGCGCGACACCGTCGGGGACATCCACAACGGCTATTTCTCCAAGGACAAGAGCGGGCGCTGGATAGACAGCGACAGCTCGGATTCGTCAGACGAGCGGCAGGGCGTCTCGAAGGATGCGGAAGCGTACGACGCGATCCTTCGCGACAAGGAGAAGCTGCTTGATCCGGACTTCCCACTACGGTTCATCTTCAGCCACTCCGCGCTCCGCGAGGGCTGGGACAACCCGAACGTATTCACCCTCGGTTTCCTCAAGAAAGCGACGGCCAGCGACTCCCGTAGGCAGGAAGTTGGACGAGGGCTCCGCCTCGCCGTCGACCGGCACGGCGACCGCGCCGACAATCCCATGACGGTCCATGAGATTAACGTCCTGACTGTCGTCACCGAGGAGTCATACGTCGATTTCGTCGCAGGATTCCAGAAGGAGACCCTCGGTCTGCTCAGTGCGAGGCCGCGAAAGGCGGAGCCGGAATTCTTCGTCGGCGCGGTGCTCCGCGATGGCGCAGCTGGAACTGAGCACAAGATCTCCGAGGAGGAGTCGAAGCAGCTCCAGCGGTGGCTGCAGAAGCATGACTTCGTCGACCTCGACGACCAGCTCGCGGAGAAGTGGATCGGGAGGGCAAGCCTCCCGGAGATCCCGCCCCTACCCGAGGCGCTCCAGCCGTACTTCTACCAGGTCGCCGAGCTGATCGACTCACTCAACGTGCAGGCGTTTAAGGTCGACGACGGTCGAAAGACGAAGACGATCCCGAGGAACGAGACGAACTTCTCCAAGCGCGAGTTCCTCGACCTATGGGACCGGATCAACCGGCGCGCCGTCTACCAGGTCAACTTCGACTCGCAGCAGCTGATCGACAACTGTGTCCGTGTCCTGGATACCTCACTGCATGTCGCGCGCCTGCAGTACGTCGTCGTCCAGGGCATCCAGCGCGACGCGATCGAGGTCGAGCATTTGGCGACCGGGGAGAGCTTCAAGGTCTCACGGACGAAGACCGAGGAGTCGTCGCTGAGCGCGAACTCGACCGTCCCGTATGACCTGCTCGGCGAGATCTCTGAGAAGACGCACCTCACACGGCGAAGCTGCGCCGCGATCCTGTCTGGCATCAAGCCGTCGACCTTCGAGATGTTCCGCCAGAACCCGGAGCAGTTCATCACGGAGGCATCTCGCCTGATCAATGAACAGAAGATCGCCACGGTCGTGGCCGACATCGAGTACGACATCCTCGACGACCGCTACGACCTGTCCCTCTTCACGAAGGCGCAGACAGGGCAAGATCTTGCGAAGGCCGTGCACACGCCGAACCGGAACGTCTACGAGTACGTCATCGATGACTCCGAGGTCGAGCGCGCATTCGGTGCGGCCCTCGACGTAAGCGAGGAGGTCGTCGTCTATACGAAGCTCCCGCGCGGCTTCAAGATCCCGACTCCGCTCGATGACTACAACCCCGACTGGGCGATCGCATTCAAACAAGGCGCGGTCAAGCACGTCTATCTTGTCGCCGAGACGAAGGGCTCGCTCTCCTCGCTCGAGCTCCGCCCCGCAGAGAAGGCGAAGATCGATTGCGCCAAGAAGCTCTTCAAGAAGCTCAACGAGGTCGCGGGCACCCCCGGCATCAAGTACGACGTCGTCCGCAGTTACGACGACCTTCTGCAGCTTGTGGGAGCGTAGGCCGGATGGTCATCGAGCTGTATTTCTCTCAGCACTTCGGGGTATCGCCGAAGGTGCTGGAGGACTACGGCGCGTTCGATGTGAGCCTCGCCTCCGATTTGCCTCTCTTCGTCGACCCCTTTCTGCTCTTCAACAGCAAGAAGCAGGAGTACCGCGATCTACACGACGGAATGATCCGCTACCTCACATTCCTCCGTGACCGGGCCGCCCCCGATCTCGATCCGGGGCTGATCAAGTCCTGGTACATGTTCCAGGAGGGGAAGCAGAACTGGCTCGGGTTCACCGTCCTCGGCAACTCGGGGAGCGGACTCGGCAAGGACTTCGCCCGCGCGCTCCACAGCTCCCTCGGCTCGATCCTGAGAGGGTTCGGGTCGGAGTCGATCACCAAGGGTGCCCACTTGGAGAAGCTCGCGCTCATCAAAGAGGGCGTCGGGCGCGATTACATCAGCGACTTAACCACGAACCTCATCAAGGGATATCTGCTGGAGTACACCCAGGCGTTTGCGCTGGCGCATCTGTCGGCCGACCGGCGCGGCACATTCTCGGTCGCCCGCGCGGTCTTCATCTACGAGACCGAGACCTGGAAATCGAGCCAGTACGAACTGCCCGCGCTCCGGGGAGACTACGTTCTGCTCACCCCGGCCGACATACTCACCAAGGACGACACCTGGATCAGTCGCTCCGACCTAGTACGCGAGTTCAGTAGCATCCCCTACGCCATCGAAGATGAGCAGCTTCGCGCGCAGGTCAACAACTACCTCTTCAAGAAGCTGAGCAACAATCCCACGAAGAAGGAGTACTCGGACCTGGCGGCTGCGGCGATCCTCCAGTTTCTTAAGGTCATCGACTACTACATCCGCCAGAAGGAGGACACGGGCGAGCAGGCAGTAGGCCTCAGCGCAAGACGGCGGCAGGAGGTCTTCGAGGTCTTCGTGCAGATGGTGCAGCGGGTCGTCGAAGACATCCGCGCCAACACGTCGCTGCACCTGACGCCGGTCACCAGCTACGACGAGGCGCTGACCCGCGCCAACGGCTTCAAGCAGTACGTCGAGAACCAGGACGGTTACCGGCTCCTCAACAAGGCCGGCCAGGAGCGCCCGCTCGCTACGGAGAAGAAGGTCCAGCTCTTCTTCGGCCTCATCTTCTTCGGCAGCGAGTTCGACGTGAACCGCGAGGTTAACAATGGGCGCGGTCCCGTGGACTTCAAACTGAGCAAAGGGGCCGTCGACAAGTCGCTGATCGAGATCAAGCTCGCCCGCAACAGCCAACTGAAGCGGAACCTCCAGAATCAGGTCGAGGTCTACGAGAAGGCGAACGGCACGCGCACCTCGGTCAAGATGATCGTCTGCTACACAGAGGCGGACGTGGCGAAGGGCTATGCCGTCCTGAAGGAGCTGGATCTCCGCGGCGAGAAGTCCATCGTCGTCATCGACGCGCGCGCCGACAACAAGCCCTCGGGCTCGAAGGCGTGATCGGGACCGTTTCCGAGCCTGGTGGAGGGGGTTGGGTTCGCCCGGTCACGCGATCCAACAGGATCATGTCGACTTGCCTTCGTTCAGCTTCTTCAGCTCCTGGAGCTCGGCCCAGTGCTGTTCGAGCCCAGCAAGAGTCGGGCTGACGCCTTGAGTGATGAGAGCCTGTGAATGACCGTCGATGTACCGCAGGCCAGCTCGAACACTTCGCTGACCTTGGGGATGATCTCGCCGAGCTTGTCGACGTTGATGTTGATGAGCGTGGTCATCTGAACGTTCGCCTGATAGCGCGGCGTCACGCCCTTGAGCAGCTCGTCCTCCGTGAAGACCTCGCACCAGGAACGAAGGTGGCTGTAGCCGGTGTGGACCAGCGCACCCCGGGCTTCGCCGTCCAACTGCTTGGCGGCCTGGATGGTGCTGTTGATCCGTCCCTTGATCGCGTTCAAGGAGTCGATGCGTGGTCCGGTGGCACGGGACACGTTGCCCTTGCCGCTCTCGTCAGTGATCTGGAAATAGGCGCACCGCTTGGACTTCTGGAACAGTGCGAGAAGCGTTGTGGCGAACAGGATGTCGTGAGTGAAGACGATGACCTGGTTGCCGTCAGCCAGTAGAGCGATGCGCTGGGCAACTTCCTTGGTGCGGCGGTGATCGAGGCTTGACACCGGATCATCGAAGATGACTGGCGCTGTGATGCCCGCGAGGCGTGCCTCGGCGAGGAAGTCTGCGAGCGCCAACACCTTCTGCTCGCCCTCGGAGAGCACCTTGGAGGGCTTGTGCTTGCCGCTCAGTAACTTTCGGCGCTGCGCCTTACCCTCTCGCCCGACGAACTGGACTTTGAGCGATGGCGCGCGGAGCGCTTCGCATTCCTCGAGGAATAACGCATCGAAGCTCTGATTGATCAACTGGTCGCTGGCGGTCTTGGCGAGCGCGGTCACGGATCGGCCGAGGCCCGGCAGCGGACGCTTGAGCGTCTTGAGGCGATCGGCCTCCTTAGCGCTCTTGACCTGCGTCTCGATCAGCGACCAGGACTTGCCCAACTCGACGGCATCCTTGAGTTCGAGCAGCTCTGCCTGCTTCTCAGCCAGTGCCTCGGTTCGGCCCCCCGTAGGATTTCCAGCTCCGAGATGCTGTTGCCTACGGTGGTCAGCGCAGTGCCGACCTCAGCCCGGGGCTTGGCCACGAGATCGGTGATCTGGATGCTGACCGGCTGGCCTGTGGCGGCTGCCGTGGCGGAGGTGTTTCGTGCCGCTTCGATCCCTTCAACCTGAGCGAAGTAGGTCGGGCGCTCGCTTGGATCGACGTCCTTGTACTGCGGGATGAACGACGCCATCTCGTTGCCTTGGAGCGCGACAGCCTGCCGCTTTTAGCCATCGAGTGTGGTGTCGGTGGCGCGGATGTCCGCCGAGATCTTGTCCTCAAGGTATGCCGAGTAGCGGGTGAGCAGATCACGCGCCGGATCGAGCAGAGGCTGGCGGCAGTAGAGACAGCGGTCTGCATCGTGCGCCTCAATCTCGACGAGATGCTGGCGATACGTCTCGCCCGCCTCGATGAAGTCGTTCCAAGTGTCGTCGGGTTCAGCGGGCAGATCCGCAGTCGCGAAGAGCTCGCGACGGAACGTCTGGTAGTCGGTCGTGAGATGCGCGCGCGTTGCCAGTGCCTCGTTGTACTTGACCTGCTCGAAGCGGAGCAGGGCCTCGGCCGTGGTCACGGCCTCCGACAGAACTCGTTGCTCGCTCTTGAGACCAGCGATCTGGGCACCCATCGTGTTGGCGCGTAGGGCCGCAATGCCTTGGTTCAGGGCATCAAGCTGTTAGTCAACGTCGTCCCCGCTCTTAGCCTTGGCCTTGAGATCGGCGAGATCGGTTGACGCGCCGAGGGTCTCGATCAGTGGATAGATCGTCGATCCGCGTTGGAACCTAGAGAGCAGTCCCGGTCCACTCGAACCAAGCTCGGCGATAGCCGCATCAATCTGCGCGGTCACTGCCTGAATTGCAGTCGTGACGTCATTGAACAGCGCCAGCGAGGCCGGGGTGTAGACGTAATCGAGGTCTTCATCGACGTGAGTACGCACAGCAGGGCTATCGAAGATCGACACGCGCGTGAACGGTGACACACCCAGCTCGCCCGTCCAGGTCAGAGCCTGGGCGTCTTCACCCAGCTTGAACTCGAGCTTGGCGGACTGCGCCTCCGAAGTGTCGGCATCGATGTTGCCCAGAATCGTGTCGGCCGTGCGACTGTTGGCCAGAGCCTTGAAGATGCGCGAGTAGCCCGTCTTGCCGGTGCCGTTCTCCCCGTAAAGGATCGTCAGACCCTCGTGAGGCTCGATCACTGCGCCTGCCACCAGTGCGTTGACACCGCGCACCTCGGAGAGCCGCGTCAGCGACAGGGGCGGTGCCGACTCGTCCTGGCGAGCCTTGATAGGAGCAGTGGAACGGCCGGAAGATCCCGCTTGTCGAGCGCCTTCTCCTGCCGGAACAGCAGGTAGGCCTTCTCGATCACGGAGGTTCCGACCGGTCGTCCAGTAGCGATTACTTCGGCGACAAGCAGGCGTGCCCACTCGTCATTGGAGTTCCCCCATTCAGCAAGTTGCGCCCGCGGATCGATCAGTTCGGTCGGCTCGGTTGCTTCAACTTCGATCTGCGTAGTCATCAGGCGCGCACCTTCTGCGGTGCATCGGCGCTGATCCGTGATGACGGCCGGCGCCGATGGTATCCCTTCATGACCTGCTCATGACCTCCTCTACGCCATTGCAGACGCTCATCTGCTGATGCTCGATCCCTAACCATCAACGCTAGCCGCGGTGTCCGACACCGTTGACCCTGCCGCGCTCAAAGCGCGATTCGCAGTGACCCTCTTTCAGGTCTCGACTGACGATCTGGCCGACGTCTACGGCATCCCCGTGACCTCACTTCGAGACTCTTACACGTCTGGCACATCGAGGCTGACCTCGCCTGACGGCGGGCTCAGCGGCTCACCTCTTTGACGAGAGAGGCGGTGCCGGGTGTCGGTTTCGATGCAAGTCATGGGTGCGGGGGACGGCTACAAGTACCTACTGCGCACGGTGGCGTCCGCCGACGGGGAGCGGGCGCTGTCGACGCCTCTGACCCGCTACTACGCCGAGCAGGGCACCCCGCCCGGCCGGTGGATGGGCAGCGGCCTCGCCGCGCTCGGGCACGGCGAGATCCACGAGGGCGCGCAGGTGTCGGAGGCGCAGCTCCAGCTTGGGCCTTGACCCGGTGACGGGCGATCCACTGGGGAAGGCGTACCCGGTGTTTCCAAGCGTCGAGGATCGGATCGCCGCTCGGCTCGCCAGGCTCGAACCCGCGCCGGGCGCGACGGAGCGTGCCGAGGCAGTCGCCCTGATCGAGGCGGAGGAATCGGCGCGCACGTCGCGGCGGGCGGTCGCGGGGTTTGACTTCACGTTCTCATTGCCGAAGTCGGCGTCGGTGCTGTGGGGTGTCGCGGACGCGGCGACCCAGGCGCGGATTGCCGAGGCGCACCACGCCGCCGTTGCGGAGGTCGTTGCATTCATGGAGCGGGAGGTCGCGGCCACGCGCTCGGGCGCAACCTCCCGCGACGGCGCGGTTGCACAGGTCCAGGTGACGGGGCTGATCGCCACCGCGTTCGACCATTTCGACTCGCGGGCGGGCGATCCGCAGTTGCACACGCATGTCGTGGTGAGCAACAAGGTGCGCACGCTGTCCGACGGCAAGTGGCGGTCGTTGGATAGCCGGCCGCTGCACGCGGCGACCGTACCGCTGAGCGAGCTGCACACCGCGGTCTTCGCCGACCACCTGACTCGCGCGCTCGGCGTGGGCTGGGAGCGGCGCGAGCGGGGAGCCGACCGCAATCCGGTGTGGGCGGTCGCCACGGTGCCGGAGGGCCTGTTTGCGGAGTTCTCGTCCCGGTCGCGGCACATCGACATCGAGAAGGATCGCCTGATCGCCGAGTACGAGGCCGCGCACGGGCACGCGCCGTCGCGGGAGACGATCATTCGGCTTCGGCAGCAGGCGACGCTGGCGACCCGGCCCGACAAGGAAGTCCGCCCGCTGGCCGACCTCGCCCAGGAGTGGCGCACCCGTGCGAGCCGACTGCTCGGCCGAGACGCGAGCGCATGGGCGCGGGAAGCCGTCCAGGTCGAGCCAGTCGAGCTGCTGCGCGCGGAGGGTGTGCCGCTGGAGCAGATCGCTCGGCTCGGCCTGGCGGTGGTCGCAGCGGTCGCGGAGAAGCGCACGACGTGGAGCCGCTGGAATCTCTACGCCGAGGCCGCGCGGCAAGCGATGGGCTGGCGGTTCGCCGCCACGGAGGATCGTGAGGCGATCACGGGGATGATCGTTGACGCCGCGCAACAGGCATCCATCCGGCTCACCCCGCCCGAGCTGGCCTCCAGTCCCGTTGCGTTCCAGCGCACGGACGGGACGAGCGTGTTCCGCCCGCGCAACGCCGTCCGCTACAGCGGTGCCGCGGTGCTCGCTGCCGAGGACCGGCTGCTTGCACGCTCCCGCGAGCAGGTTGCGCCGCGCCTGGCGGATGCAACCATCGCGCACGCGCTGCAACCCCAGCGGGGCCGCGCGCGGCGACGACCAAGGGGTCGCGCTCACCGCGATTGCGTCGTCGGGCCGGATGCTCGACCTGCTCGTCGGCCCCGCGGGGGCGGGCAAGACCACCGCGCTGTGCGCGTTGCGCCGCGCGTGGGAGGCTGAGCACGGGCACGGCTCGGTCGTCGGCCTGGCACCGTCCGCGGTCGCGGCGGAGGTGCTGGCCGGTGACCTGGGCATCCCGACGGAGAACACGCGAAGTGGTGGCAGACCTACCGCAACCACGGCATGGGATTCGCCGCCGGGCAGCTCGTGATCGTGGACGAGGCATCGCTCGCCGGGACGCTTGCCCTCGACCGGCTCGTGCGCGTCGCGGCCGAGGCCGGGGCGAAGGTGCTGCTCGTGGGCGACCCCGCCCAGCTCCAGTCCGTCGATGCCGGGGGAGCGTTCGGGATGCTCGTCGCCGACCGTGAGGACGTGCCCGAGCTGACCGACGTGCGTCGCATCGCCGCGGCCTGGGAGAAGGACGCCACGCTCGACCTGCGCTACGGTCGTGTCGAGGCCATCGACGCCTACCAAGCGCACGGCCGCATCCGCGCGGGCGAAGCCGAGCGCATGGCCGACGCCGCCTACGCCGCATGGCAGCGCGACCGGGCAGCCGGGCTGGCGAGCATCCTCATCGCCGAGTCGAGCACTATGGTCACCACGCTGAACCAGCGCGCCCGCGCCGACCTCATACTCGCCGAGGTGGTCGACGCCCGCGCCGAGGTACGGCTGCACGACGGCACCGAGGCATCCATCGGGGATGCGATCATCACCCGCCGCAACGACCGCGCGCTGCGCGCCGGGCGCGGATGGGTTCGCAACGGCAGCCGGTGGACGGTCGCCGCTGTCGGCGGCGACGGGTCGCTGAGAGTGCGGCCCGCCGGACGGCGCTGGGGCGCTACCCTGCGGCTCCCAGCGGAGTACGTCGCCGAGCACGTCGAACTCGGCTATGCGGTCACCGCGTACCGCGCGCAAGGCATCACGGTCGAGACCGGGCATACCCTTGTCGAGCCCGGCGCGACGCGCGAGAACTTCTACGTCGCCATGACCCGCGGCAGGTACAGCAACATCGCCTACGTCTCGATCAACCGCCCCGACGACGACCACATTCACCCGCCCATCCAGGACACCGCGTCGGTCGCGGCGCGCAAGGTGCTCGCCGGGGTGCTCCAGCACGTCGGCGCGGAACTCTCCGCCCGCCAGATGATCGCGGCCGAGCAGGACACCTGTGGCTCGGTCGCGCACTTCACTGCCGAGTACGAGACCATCGCCGCCGCCGCACAACAGCCGAGGTGGGAAGCCCTCATGCGCGCCACCCGACTCACCGAGGCCGAAGCGGACGCGGCCATCGGATTGACCGCGTTCGGCGCGCTCGGTGCCGAGCTGCGTCGCGCCGAAGCGGACGGGTACGACGCGGATCGCCTGCTGCGCGCGCTCGTCACCTCACGCCCGCTCGACGATGCGGACGACGTGGCCGCGGTGCTCCACGAACGCGTGATCCGAGCCCTGACCCGAACGAACGGTGCCGGGCGCGTGCGCCAGCCCGCCACGCCCATTGCCGGACTCATCACCCCGGCCCGCGGCACAATGGACGAGGACATGCGCACCGCGCTCCGCGAACGCGCCGCACTCATCGAGCAGCGCGCGGACGCACTCGTCGCCGAAGCGGTCGGCGCGTCCGCGGCATGGGTCGTGGAACTCGGCACAGAGCCCGCAGATCCGCAGCTCGCGGCTCTGTGGCGACGCGAGGCGCGCACCGTCGCTGCCTACCGCGATGCCTACGGCATCACTGAGGCCAGCACGCTCGGACCCGTCGGCGACGACGCCCGGCAGCGCGCAGGCGCGACGCGAGCACGCGACGCGATTCTTCGCGCGCAACAGCTCGCGGCTCACGCGGCAGAACCGGAGCCGATTGCCCCTGCCGCCCGTGTCGCTGCGCCGCGCCTGTAGCCCCCTTCCGCGTGTCCGAGGTCAGGCGTACCCTGGGTGTCGAGGTAGTAGCCACGATTTCTAGGTCGCTTGCGACGGTCCCCTCGGGACGCTCACCACATGATCTACCTCCTCGGCGGAGCTACGCACCCTCTCAGGAGGCGGACATCATGCTCCGACTGCTCTGGAATCTCAGCAACCGCGTCCGGCTGTTCCTGCGGACCTACATGCCGACGAACATCCTGCTCGACACACTGCGCACGCGACGCGGCCTGAAGTGGGCCGTGCCCGCCATGCTGATCGCCGCGCCGTACCTGCTCGGCGCGTGGCTCCTGACCGTCTGGATCGCCGACGGCGGGCCGGGATGGCTGAACCTGCTCGTGCTGCTGTTCATCTGGAACGCACTGAAGTTCCTCGTCAACGGCCCGATCACGCTCATCATCCTGATCCGGGCACGCCTCGCCGAGCGGCGCGACCGCCGACTCGCCGAGCGGGAGTCGGCGGCTTACGCTGCGGACGGCGACCTCCCCGTGCTCACCGCGACGCGCATCTGACCCGGCCGCACGGGACCGCCGACGGCACCGTAGAAGCGGTTATGCGCTCCGTCCGAAATCCCGTCCGTTTACTACCCGTAGCCGTCCGTAAACGTCCAGAGATAAACTGAGCCCCAGACGGCAACTGCCGCCTGGGGCTCAGTAAATCACTGGCCTCGGAAACCGCAAGTACGGTCCCGAAGACCTCCCGGGATCAGACCCCGTAGTACAGCTCGAACTCGAACGGGTGAGGACGCTGCGCGAGGGGCTTGATCTCCTTCTCGCGCTTGTACTCGATCCAGGTGTCGATGAGCTCCTGAGTGAACACGCCGCCCTGGAGGAGGAAGTCGTGGTCGGCCTCGAGGGCGTCGAGAGCCTCGCCCAGGGTCGCGGGGACCTGCGGGATGAGCTTCGCCTCCTCGGGGGGCAGCTCGTAGAGGTCCTTGTCGACCGGCTCGTGCGGCTCGATGCGGTTCTTGATGCCGTCGAGGCCCGCCATCAGCTGCGCGGCGAACGCGAGGTACGGGTTGCCGGAGGCGTCGGGCGCACGGAACTCGATGCGCTTGGCCTTCGGGTTCGTGCCCGTGATCGGGATGCGGATGGACGCGGAGCGGTTGCCGGCCGAGTAGACCAGGTTGACCGGCGCCTCGAAGCCCGGGATCAGGCGGTGGTACGAGTTGACCGTCGGGTTCGTGAACGCGAGGACGGCGGGGGCGTGCTTGAGCAGGCCGCCGATGTACCAGCGCGCCAGGTCCGAGAGACCGCCGTAGCCGTTCTCGTCGTAGAAGAGCGGCGTGCCGTCGTTCCACAGCGACTGGTGGGTGTGCATGCCCGAGCCGTTGTCGCCGAAGAGCGGCTTCGGCATGAACGTGGCGGTCTTGCCCCACTGCTCGGCCGTGTTCTTGACGATGTACTTGAACTTCAGGATGTCGTCCGCCGCGTGGACCATCGTGTCGAAGCGGTAGTTGATCTCGGCCTGGCCGCCGGTGCCCACCTCGTGGTGCGAGCGCTCGAGGATGAGGCCGGCGTCGATCAGCTTGAGGCAGATGTCGTCGCGGAGGTCGGCCTGCTTGTCGACGGGGCTCACCGGGAAGTAGCCGCCCTTGTAGGGCGTCTTGTTGCCGAGGTTGCCGCCCTCCTCGACGCGTCCCGAGTTCCAGGCGCCCTCGACCGAGTCGACGGAGTGGAACGCGGAGTTCTGCGTGATCTCGTAGCGGACGTCGTCGAAGATGTAGAACTCCGCCTCGGGGGCGAAGAACGCGGTGTCGGCGATGCCGGTCGACGCGAGGTACTTCTCGGCCTTCTTCGCGACCTGACGCGGGTCCTTGGAGTAGATCTCGCCGTTGCGCGGGTTGTAGATGTCGAAGACGAGGATCAGCGTGCGCTCGACGCGGAACGGATCCACGTAGGCGGTGGTCACGTCAGGGATCAGCTGCATGTCCGATTCGTGGATGTTCGCGAATCCGCGGATCGAGGACCCGTCGAAGAGCTGACCGACGGAGAAGAACTCCTCATCGACAGTCGAGGCGGGGATGTTGAAGTGCTGCTGGACACCGGGGAGATCGGTGAACCGGATGTCGAGGAACTTGACGTCCGTGTCCTTGATGAACGAGAGCACCTCGGAAGAATCTTTAAACATGCAAAGGTCTCCAATGGCGTAACGGGGTGCTGCAGAGCGCAGCCGTTCCAGGGTAGTGACGGGGGGTTTCCCCACCGTGTCCCTGTTGTTTCCGACATGTTACGGGGCCCGTCCGGGGTCGGGCTCCACGTCGTCTGCCGGACCACCCGCTCCTCGGTCCGCTCCGAGACGCCGCGGATAGGATCGGAGGATGCCAGCCGCCGACCGCAGGACCTTCGCCGACGCCGCCCCGAGCTCGTACCCGGGGGAGCGTCTCGGCCTCCCCCGAGAGGGCCGCCTCTCGGTCGGACGGTCCGGCCGCCGCATCGCCGCCCTGGCCGTCGACTTCGCCGTCGCCGCCCTGCTGTCGCTCGCGTTCTTCGACTACGACCGCTGGGCGAGCCTGCTGCTGTTCGTCCTGCTGCAGGTCGTCTTCATCCCCACCATCGGCGGCAGCATCGGGCACCGCCTGCTCGGGATGCGCGTCATCCGTCTCGGCGGGGGCTGGGTCGGCGTGTGGCGCCCGATCGTGCGCTCTGTGCTGCTGGCCGTGCTGGTGCCGGCCCTCGTCTGGGACTCGGACCAGCGCGGCTTCCACGACAAGGTGGCCGGGACGGTTCTCGTCCGCTACTGACTCGCGCCGCAGACGGAGCAGGCCGGCCGGGAGAGATCCCGACCGGCCTGTCGCGTCGTGCGTCAGCGCGATCGCTGAGGGCGCACCTTGAAGGGGTCGACGCCCTTCGGGATGGGCAGCGACGTGTTGAGCGAGGAGAGCCGGTTCTTCACCGCGAGGACCTCGGCCTTGGTGAGGACCTTCTTCGTCTTCGAGAGGCGGCTCGGCACCTTGTGCAGCGGAGTCGCATCGGCGTCGGAGCCGACGTGCACGAAGGTGACGGGGACGTTCGGCAGGATCCGCGACACCTTGCGCCGCTCGTCCTCGAGCATGCGCTTGGTCCGGGAGGCGGGGCCCTCCGCGATCAGCACGACGCCTCCGCGGCCGACGGCGCGGTAGACGGCGTCCTGGGTCTTGCCGTTGACGGCGACGGGCATCTCGCCGCCGGTCCAGGTGCCGCGAAGTCCGCTGCGCAGGACGGCGCCGACCGCGCCGGGCTGCCCGGCGATCTGCCCGTAGGCGGCGCGCTCGGCGCGACGCGAGAGCACGGCGAGTCCGGCGACCAGGCCGGCCATCACGCCCACGATGATCCACAGCGCGATCACGAAGCCGTTGCCGTTGCCGAGGAGGATGCCGAGGAGCACGCCGAGCAGGATCGGGAGCAGGAGCGCGAGGAGGATGATCCAGACGGCGCTGCTGTCGTAGCGGCGGGTCATCTGGAACACCTGCCACATCTGCTTGAGACGTCCGGGTTCCTTGACCGCCTTCGTCGACGGTTCCGTGCTGCGTGCCATGACGTCAAGGATACCGAGCGGGAGCGCGGCGGCGGACCCCGGACGCGGATCCGGCTCCTCCACAGAGGGCACGTGCGCCGATCCGTCCACCGATCGGGATCGGCGGGCGTCCTCCGCCTCGACCTGCGGTCAGGCTCGCCTCATGACGAGCAGCGGGACGGTCCAGGGTCGGAGGATCGGCGGAGTGCGGACGGGGAGGCGGCGGACCCCTGCGCCGGACGCCGCACCGCCGGCCGAGCGGACGATGCGGCCGCGGGAGGCCGAGGCGCTGCAGGCGTCGCCGGTGGCTCGGCTCGCCGAGCACCGCCACCGCGAGAGCATCGTCCGGGTGGAGTCGTCTCCGAGGAGGTGCATTGTGTCGACCGCCCCTCCCGTCGTCGCCACGCTCGAGAGGTTCCTGCGGGTCGAGCGGGGGATCGGACTCGGCGCCGCGGTCACCCTCCTCGCCCCCGTGGTGGGCGCGGTCCGCGCGGCCGCGCTCGAGGGAGCATGGCTGGCTCCGACGACGGACGACATCGGCTTGACGGAGGACGGTCGGCCCCTGCTGCTGCTGACGACGCCCGCCGTCGACACCCCGCGTGCGGCGCGCGACGCGCTGCAGCGGGTCCTGGAGCGCCTCGGGATGCTCTGCCCGGAGCTGCCGGTCGCCGCTCTCGCGCGGCACCGCGACCTGCTGGCGCTGGAAGGCAACCTCTACGGACTCGCTGATCCGCAAGGGATAGGCGAGGCGGTGCGGGCGCTGCCGACGTCCGGTGCGGATGCACGGGGTCGGGAGGCGGTGCCTGCTCCGGCTGCCCGGCACCGGCGGGTCCATCCGCTCGACGGCTGGCAGGACCGCCTCCGGGCGTTCGTCGTCCGGCGTCGGGGACCGCTCTCCGTCGGGACGGCGATCGTGCTGGGAGCGGTGCTCGCCGGTTCGCTCGCGGGCGGGCCCGGTCGGCAGGTGCAGGGTGCGGGGGCGTCGACCGCAGCCGCGCCCGTTCCGGCTCGGTCGACTCCGTTGGCGGCGGCGACCGCGGCACCGCCGGCTCCGGTCGCGGCGGCCTCACTCGACGCCGAGCAGGCGGCGGAGGTGCTGATCGACGCGGTGCGGGCGTGCGGGGACCGGGAGTGCGCCCGCGGGCTCGTCACGGCGGACTCGCCGCTCGGCGACGCAGCTGACGGCCCCGCCTCCGCTGTCCCGGCGACGGGGGAGGTGTCGGCCGTCCTCGTCGACGTGAACGGGGCATCGGCGGTCGTGCACCTCCGGACAGCCCCGGGGACGACAGCGGCCTCCGTCCTGATCATCAGGACGGAGGCCGGCTGGCTCATCCGCGACGTCTACGCCGGAGCGGCCTCGTGAGAGGCGCGCTCAGGGGGGGGCGTCTCAGATGCCGAGGTCGTTCTCGAACGAGCCCTCCTCGAGGCGCTCCTTGATCGCGACCAGGAAGCGCGCCGCGTCGGCTCCGTCGACCGTGCGGTGGTCGTACGAGAGCGCGAGGAAGACGGTCGAGCGGATCGCGATGGCGTCAGCACCGTCCACCTGCACGACGGCCGGCTTCTTGGTGACGATGCCGGTGCCAAGGATCGCGGTCTGCGGCAGGAACACGACGGGAGTGTCGAAGAGGGCCCCGCGCGAACCGGTGTTGGTCAGCGTGAAGGTGCCGCCGGCGAGCTCGTCGGGCTTCAGCTTGTTGTTGCGGGTGCGCTCGGCCAGGTCTCCGATGGTGGAGGCGATCTGCGCGAGGTTCAGCTCCGACGCGTTCTTGAGGACCGGGGTCAGCAGGCCGCGCTCGGTGTCGACGGCGATGCTGATGTTCTCGTGGTCCGGGTAGACGATCGACTCGCCGTCGAGGGTCGAGTTGATCACCGGGTAGGCCTTGAGCGCCTCGGCCGCCGCGAGGGCGAAGAAGGGGAGGAAGGACAGCTTGGCGCCGGTCTTCTCCTGGAAGCTCTTCTTGACCGAGTCGCGGAAGCGGGCGACCGCCGTGACGTCGACCTCGATGACCGAGGTGAGCTGGGCGCTCGTCTGCATCGACTCGACGGCGCGCTGCGCGAGGACCTTGCGCAGGCGCGACATCGGCTGCGTGGTGCCGCGGAGGGGCGAGGTCTCGAGCGGGGTGCGCGTGGCCTTGGCGGCTGCGGCGGCGGGCGCCGAGACCGGGGCGGCCGGAGCCGACTTGGCGGCCTGGACAGCGTCGAGGACGTCCTGCTTGCGGATGCGGCCGCCGACTCCGGTTCCCGTGAGGGTGGAGAGGTCGATGCCGTTCTCGCCGGCGAGCTTGCGCACGAGCGGGGTGACGTAGCCGGGGTTGGAGTCGGTGGGCTCCGGGGAGGCGGCGGGCGCGGCGGCAGCGGGGGCCGACCGTCCTCCGTCAAGCCGATGTCGTCCGTCGTCGGAGCCAGCCATGCTCCCTCGAGCGCGGCCGCGCGGACCGCGCCCACCACGGGGGCGA
>NZ_PSVE01000052.1:0-699 GCF_002931775.1 Rathayibacter sp. AY1F4 | reverse complement strand
GTCCCTCCCCCACCCCTCACCGACGGAAGGACGAGCGCCGTGGTCTCCCTCCTGAGCACGCTCCCCGCCCCGGACACCGAGGCGCCGCCGCCCAGCGCCGGCCGACCCCGCCGCCACCGCCGCGACCTGGCCCCGTACCTCTACCTCTCCCCCACGGCGATCGTGATGATCGTCCTGATGCTCGTCCCGGTCCTCATGGTGATCGGGTACTCCTTCTTCGACAACGTGATCACGAACCCGAAGCCCGTCTTCGTGGGACTCGCGAACTACGCGGAGGTCCTGGGAGACCCGGGATTCGTGAAGGCCACCGGCAACACGATCGTCTTCGTCGGCGCGAGCGTCGCCGCGCACCTGGTCCTCGGGCTCGGGTTCGCGATGCTGCTGAACTCTCCGCTGGTCCCGACCGTGGCGAAGTCGCTGTTCCGGGTCGTCTACGTCCTGCCGTGGCTGTTCACCGTCGCGATCATCGCGGTGCTGTGGCGGCTCCTGCTCAACCCGAACGGCGTAGTCAACTACGCGCTGATCTCCCTCGGCCTGACGGACAAGGGCGTCGAGTGGCTCGCCTCGCCGGCGACCGCGCTGCTCTCCGTGACCGTGATCAACATCTGGGCGGGCTACTCCTTCTACATGATCACGCTGCTCGCGGGTCTGCAGGGCATTCCGCACGACCTCTACGAGGCGGCGAAGGTGGACGGGGCG
>NZ_PSVE01000006.1:0-178720 GCF_002931775.1 Rathayibacter sp. AY1F4 | reverse complement strand
GGAGGAAGCCGCGTCCGACCGGGTCGGGCGGCGGCAGAAGGAGCGTTCGGAGCCGGCCGGGACAGTGATCCGGCCGCTCGATCGCGGGGCGTATCGGCGGTCATCGCGAGGCGGCGGAAGCGGGATCGACGGCGGTTCCGGAGGTCATCGCGACGCTGGCGAGCGTCGGCGGAAGGGGGGCGGAGATGTCGTCGTCATCGACGGTCCTCTCAGGTTCGTCATCGAACCGGTCGGTCGGAGTGGGATGTCGGGCGTGAGGACACGCTGACCACTTCAGGGGCCACAGTAGCGAGTTTTGTTAACGGTAACAATGGCGGAATCCCGCGGAAGTTCCGACGGCCTGCGGTGTGAGCGCTCTCTTCTTGCGAGCGCTGGGATCCGCCGTCCTGCACGGGGATCGGACCGCCCTCGTCCCGTCGAGCACCGCGCGGATCGGCCCTTGACACCGGCCGTCCGACCGGTCGATGGTTGTCCCCGTCGACACCGGGCCGACTCCGGCTCAGCTCCCCAGTGGAGCCCCGGTGCCGATACGCCCCGCGATCGAGCGGCCGGATCACTGTCCCGGCCGGCTCCGAACGCTCCTTCTGCCGCCGCCCGACCCGGTCGGACGCGGCTTCCTCCTGCGACCCCTCACACGCGTCCCCTCGGGGGCGCCGGATGTCTGCGAAAGGCACCCCAATGTCCCGGACAACGACGTCCCACCCCTCCCGTCGCCTGATCGGAGCTCTGATCACGGCCGTCGTCGGAATCACGACGCTCGGCTTCAGCACGCCCGCCTCCGCGGCCACCGCCCCGGTCGGCCTCGGAGCGGCTCAGGAGATCCGCAACCAGCACAGCAGCATGTGCCTCGACGACTACGACTTCATCACTCAACCCGGCGCCGAGGTGCGCCAGTGGAGCTGCAGCGAGTCGAGCAATCAGCGCTGGCAGGTCACCGACCTGGGCACCGGCTACGCCGAGATCAAGAACACGTTCAGCAACCTCTGCCTCGACGACTTCGACTTCGGCACCACGCCCGGTGCGGAAGTGCGCCAGTGGAGCTGCAACGGCAGCACCGCGCAGCAGTGGCGGATCACCTCCGTCGGCGGGGGCTACGCAGAGATCGCCAACCGCCACAGCAACCTCTGCCTCGATGACAAGGACTTCGGCCAGCTCGACGGCTCCCCCGTCCAGCAGTGGACCTGCACCGGCTCCAAGGCGCAGCGCTGGGCCCTGACCGACCCGACCGTGCAGAAGATCACCTACACGCTGAACCGCTCGGCGACCCCGACCGCTGACGAGGCCGACGCCTACACCCGCATCACCGCCGCCATGGACCGCGCCGTGGCCCGCTACAACCGCCTCAACAACATCTCCCGCCACCTGACCGTCTCCTACAGCCCCGGCACGCCGACGGCCGACGCGAACATCTACGGCCAGATGCGCTTCGGCTCGAACCGCACCTACATGGTGGAGGGCACCGCGCTTCACGAGATGTCGCACACCGTGGGCGTGGGCACGTCGTCCGCCTTCACCTCCAACTGCCAGAACAACGGCTGGGTCTCCTCCCAGGCACTGCTGCGCACCTGGGACGGAGCGGGCGCGACCCTCAACTGCTCCGGGGTCCACTTCTACCCCTACGGCCTCAACTACAACACCGAGTTCAGCGAGCTGAACTTCGAGCGCCACACCAAGCTGGTGCAGTCCATGCTCAGTGACGGCATGTAGCCGTCACTCGAGGCACGCCCGAACGAGCACCCCGTCGCCCCTCGCGGGCGGCCGGCGCCGGCGGGGCGGGGAACCAGAGCCCTCCCCCCCGCCGGCGCCGCATGCCCCGATGTCTCCCTCCGGAGGCGCGGGGCAGCGGAGCGCTCGGGAGTCGAGGAGGGCCCCTCGACCGGGTGGTCGCAGCCGACGTGCCGGACGCCGCACCCTGGGGAGGGGGCGTCCGGCACGTCTTCCTCGTGTCCGCGCCGTCCGGTCCGCCGGACCCCCCGGAGGCGCATGACGGGCGGCGTCTGCGGGCGCTAGCGGTTCTGCTCGACGGTGCTCGGCGCGGTCCGGTGCGGCTCCGGCGCCTCCGTGCCGACGGGCTCCGCATCCCCGCCCGCCGCGGCCTCCCGCAGGTACTGCGCCGACATGACGCGGTAGGAGCGGGTGAGCATCGCCGCGCCGGCCGCGATGATCATGACGACTCCGCCGACCAGGAACACCAGCGCGATCCCCCGGCCGATGCCGTAGCCGAGCAGCCCGCCGAACGCCGAGCGCCCGGCCGGCGACTCCATGTACGGGATGAGCGCGAACTCGGCGATCGGGGCGATGAGGAACGACGTGATCGGAGCGGCGGCCGACTCGAACGCCGCCGCGAAGCCGAAGACGCGCCCCTGGGTCTCGAAGGGGACGACCTTCTGGATTACCGTCTGCTCGGCGGCCTCGACCGCCGGGATCAGGGTCATGTAGATCCAGATGCCGCCGGCGTAGAGCCACCACCAGTCGCGGAGGGTGAAGACCGCGCCGATCAGGCCCATCGCCATCACGAGCAGCAGCATCGTCCGGATCGGGTTCCTCCCGAGCCCGAACCTCGCGACGAGCAGACCGCCGATGACGAAGCCGGTCGCCGTCACTCCGAGCACCACGCCCCACAGCTCGACCGGGAACAGCTCGAGGCCGTACGGGTCCATCAGCGCCATGTAGACGCCGCCGATCAGGTTGTTGAACGTCGAGAAGACGATGAGCGCGAACAGCCCGGACGCCGCCCGCACCGCGGTGATGCTGCCGCGCAGATCGATCAGCGGCGCCCTCTCCCCCGTCGGCGCGGGCCGGTCCTCCGGGATGCGCAGGAAGAGGAGGTGCAGGAGCGCGGCGGCGGAGAGGCCGATCGCGATCACCAGCGTCCACCCCATGCCGAGCAGGCCGATGGCGAGCCCGCTGAAGACGCTCGTCACCACGAAGGCGAGGCCCTGGACCGTGCCGACGAGGCCGTTCGCGCGGGCGTGCCCCTCCACCGGGACCAGCAGGGTCACCGTCGTGGACAGGGCGATGTTGCGCATGTTCTCGATGACGGCGCCGAAGAGGATCGTGCCCGAGAACACCCAGAACCAGGGGGCGCGGAAGTCCAGGAGCGCCGCCTCGGGCAGCGCGAGGAAGAGACCGCCCGCGACGCCGAAGGACACCAGCGTGACCGCGCCGGCGAAGACCATGACGCGGAACTTGCGGTGCCGGTCCACGATCGTGCCGAAGGCCATCGCGAAGACCGCGACGAGCAGCATGTAGGCGCCGCCGATGATCCCTGTCGCCAGGACGGAGCGCGTCTCGAGGTACACCCAGAACGTGAGCGCGAACCAGAGGAAGCTCGTCGTCACGTTCGCGACGGCGGTGTTGAGGAGGATCTGGTGGAAGTCGCGGAGCCTCGTCGAGGCGTCGGCGTCGGCTCCGGGGGCGGTCGAGGACACGGCTTCCCTCCGCTCGCGACGGCGCCGTCGGTCCCGCGGCGGGAGTCGAGGGTCGTCGCAGCCACTGTAGGACCGCGCCGTCGGCGAGTCGAGAGGGGCCGGGCGTCCGGCGGGGATGCGCTGCCGCCTCCCGCGCGGACGAGGGCGCCGCCGCCCTCGCGACCCGGATCAGCGGGCCTCGGGGGCGGCGGCGCCGACGGGTCAGACGATGGCGGCGCGGAGGGCCGCGGCGGCCTCGCCGACGTCCGGGGCGCCGTAGATGGCCCCGCCCGCAACGGCCACGAGGGCGCCGGCGCGCTGCACCGACTCGATGGTGGCGGTGCTCACGCCGCCCGCGACCGAGAACGGCACGCCGGAGGACTCGCCGTCGCGCAGCAGGGTCTCGAAGGTGAAGCCCTCCTCCGCCTGCTCGTCCAGACCGGCGTGCATCTCGACGAATTCGGCGCCGAGGGCGACGACCTCGCGGGCGCGGGCGGCCTTGTCGGGCACGCCGATGAGGTCGACGACGACGCCCTTGCCGTGCTTCCTCCCGGCGGCGATCGCGCCGGCGATGGTGCTGTCGCCGGCGACGCCGAGGACCGTCACGAGGTCGGCGCCGGCCGCGAAGGCCATGTCGGCCTCGAGCTCGCCCGCGTCCATCGTCTTGAGGTCGGCGAAGACCGTCTTGTCGGGGTGCGCCTCCTTGATGGCGGTGATGGCGGAGAGGCCGGCGCTCTTGATGAGCGGGGTGCCCAGCTCGAGGATGTCGACGTGCGGGGCGGCGGCAGCGGCGAGCTCGAGGGCGGCGTCGGTGCTGAGGGTGTCCATGGCGAACTGGAGCTTCACGGGGTGCTTCTTCCTGTCGAGGTGGGGAGTCGGGTCATTCGAGGTTCGCGTGGCGCGGCCAGAGCTCGTCGGCGCTGTCGCCGCGGCGCTGCCAGAGCGCGTGGAACAGGGCGTCGCCGGTGAGCACGACGACCTGCTCGAAGAGCCCGCCGGAGTACTGCGCCGAGGCGGCCCCGGAGCGGTCGAGCTTGTCGGCGGCGGGCACGACCACCACGGCGGAGGCGAGCCCGGCCAGCGGGGAGTCGGCGGCGGTCGTGATCGCCGCGACCCGCGCTCCGGCGTCGACGGCGGCCTGCGCGGCGCGGACGATGCCCGCGGTGGTGCCGGAGCCGCTCGCGGTGAGCAGCACGTCGCCGCTGCGGATCGCCGGGGTCGTCACGTCGCCGACCACGTGCACGACGAGTCCGAGGTGCATGAGGCGCATGGCGGTCATCCGCAGAGCGAGGCCGGAGCGGCCGGCGCCGTGGACGAAGACGCGGTCGGCGCCGGCGAGCAGCTCGAGGACGGGCTCGAGGCGGTCGGTCGTCAGCGAGGCGGTCGCGGCGGACACCTCGGCGGCGATCACGGCGAGCGCCTCTGCGGGGTCGGTGGTGCGGTCGTCAGCGGGCATGGATCCACAATGCGCCCGGCGGCCGGATCCGCGCGCCACCTGATCGAGGAGGCCCACCTACCCGATCGGGTGGGCGGTGCCACTCGCGGGTAGGACGGGTAGGTTCGGGGGATGGATCCCGCCGAGTCCCCCGCCTCCCGCACCCTGCTGCAGCAGCACGCCCGCACGGTCGCCGAGCAGGCCGACCGGCACGCGGTGGCGCTGGAGTCGGTGCTCGCCGCCCTGCGCGCCGAGCGCCTCGACGACCGTGCGGCCCGCACCGTCGCGATCGACATCGCCGCGAACGCCCTGGTCGAGCTGCGCACCGCCTCGGACGAGCAGCGCAGCGCGATGCTGGAGCCCGTCGTGGGCGCGTTCGCGCGGCTCCGGAGCGACCTGCGTCCGCTCGTGCGCTTCGGCGACCTCGACGTGCAGTTCGTCGAGCCGCCCGCCACCGGGCGCGCCCTCCCCGGCGAAGTGGCGCACGCGGCCCGCGCGATCGTGCGGAGCGCCGTGCTGGCGTTCGTGGAGTCGGAGCAGACGCGCCGGGTGCGGATCCAGTGGGACTGCGACGGGCTCAACCTGCTCATCGAGATCCGCGACGACGGCCGGGGCGAGCTGACGACCCGCGACGACGCCCTGCGCCCGATCGCCGAGCGCGTGCGCGGGCTCGACGGGGAGCTCTCGGTCGCGTCGACCGCGGGCTGGGGGTCGACCCTGTCGATCCGCCTCCCCCTCGATCCGCCGGCGCAGCCCGACGGGCTCGACCTCGCCGAGCTCAGCGCCCGCGAGCGGGAGGTGCTGAACCTGATCACGCTCGGCGCCTCGAACCAGCGGATCGCGGACGACCTCGGCATCAGCGGCAACACCGTGAAGTTCCACGTGTCGAACCTGCTGCGCAAGGCCGGCGCCCGCACCCGGGCGGAGCTGGCGGCGCTGGCGCGCTGATCGATCCGGGTGCCCCGCCCGGCAGCACGGCCCTGACAGAGACCCCGGATGCACGGACGGGCCGCAGCGGCCGCCGAGGGTCTCCCCCTCCTGCGGCACCGCGGCCCGTCCGGCCGATCAGCGCGCCCCGATCACTCGCTCCGGAGCAGCCCGAAGCGGAACCGGCCGGAGCCGTCGAGCGTGTCGTCGATGCCCGAGATCGTGGAGGAGGCGATGACGGTCTCCGTGCCCTCGAGGAGCGGCACGATGATCGCCTTCTCCGCCGCGAGGCGCTGCGCCTCCTCGATCGCCGCGGTGCGCTCGTCGCCGGGGGCCAGGCTCCGCTCGCGCAGCACGACCTCGTTGTAGGCGTCGTCCTTCACGGCGGCGCCGAGGATGGAGGGGGCCTCGTCGGTGCCGTAGAGCAGGTTCAGGTAGTTGTCCGAGTCCGGGTAGTCCGCGAACCAGCCCTGCTGGTAGAGCGGGTAGGAGGTCGACTTCTCCTTCACGTACTGCGTCCACTCCGTCGACTGCAGGTCGACCGTGAACAGGCCGCTGCGCTCGAGCTGGTTCTTGATGAGTGCGTACTCGTCCGAGGTGCTGGAGCCGTAGTGGTCGGTGTTGTACTGCAGCTTGAGGTCGACGGGACCGGTGATCCCGGCCGCCTGGAGCGCGGCGGCGGCCTCGTCGGCACTGGGACCGCCGCTCCCGTCGCCGAAGGCCTCCTCGTACGCCGGCGTCGATCCGGTCAGAGCGCTGGGGACGATCGAGTAGACCGGCGCGTAGGTGCCCTTGTAGACCTGGTCCGACAGCTCGTCGCGGTCGATCAGGTCGGCGACGGCGGTGCGGACGGCGAGCGCCTTGTCGGCGTCGGCCTCGGAGGTCGCGGAGCCGTAGGGCATCGTCTCGGGGTTGAAGACCAGGAAGCGCATCTCCGCGCCGGGACCGGAGTGCACCGTCAGGCCCTCCTCGCCGCGGAGGTCCTCCGTGTCGGTCGCGTTCAGCGTGCGGTAGGCGACCGCGATCTCACCGCGCTGGATGTCGAGCTTGAGGTTGCTCTCGTCCGCGTAGTAGCGGACGATCACGGACTCGTTGGCGGCGGCGCCGAGGAGGCCGTCGTAGGAGTCGTTGCGGGTGAGCTGCACGAGCGAGTTCAGCTTGTAGCTCGTGATGGAGTACTGCCCGCTGAAGGCGTCGCCGGCGACGATGTCGTCGTCGGTGGTGAGGGAGTCGGCCGAGAGGACGTCCTCGTCGACGATCGCGGCGGCGGGGCTGGTGAGGATCTGGGGCCAGAGGGCGTTGTCCGGGGTGGCCAGTGTGAAGACGACGGTGGAGTCGTCCTCCGCCTCGACCGAGACCATGTCCGAGAGCAGCGACGAGGGGCCGTTCGGAGCGGCGATCGCCACCTGGCGCTCGAAGGTGAAGACCACGTCCGAGGCGGTGAGCGGATTGCCGTTGGCGAAGGCGGCGTCCTCGCGCAGGGCGACGCGGTAGTGGGTGGGGTCGGTGAACTCGGCCGAGGCCGCGAGGTCCGGCACGGGATCCGTCGATCCGGGGGCGGAGGTCAGCAGCCAGGAGAAGACCTGGTTCTGCAGCGTCGCCGAGCCGAGGTCCCAGGAGCCGGCGGGATACAGGGCGGTGACCTTGTCCGTGGTCCCCAGGAGGATCCCGGGGGGCGCCTGGGCGCCGGTGGTGCCCGGCGAGCAGGCGGTGAGGGCGACCGGCGTCGTGCCCTCGCGGATCCTGCTACTCGAGCAGCTTGCCCGCGGTGGCGACCTCGCCGCTGATCAGCGCCTGGATCTCCTGCGGCACCGCGGGGATCTCCTCGCGGGTGATCCCCGTGGAGGGCGACCAGACGAGGTTCACCTGGAGGGCCGGGTCGATGTCCGGGTAGTCGCTGCGGTTGTGGCAGCCGCGGCTCTCCCGGCGCTCGAGGGCGGCCTCGAGGGTGGCCCGCGCGGCCATCGCGGCCGACTTGAGGTCGAAGGCGTGGGCGAGGTCCTGGAAGCCGGCGATGTCCGGGTGCACGCCGATGTCGGCGATGCGCGCCTCGATCGCGTCCAGCTCGGCGAGCCCGGCGAGCAGGCCCTCCTCGTCGCGGACGACTCCGGCGTGCTCGGTCATCGTGTTGCGGATCGCGCGCTGCAGGGCGCGGACGTTCTCGGTGCCGTCGGCCGCGAGCAGGCCGGCGATCTCGTCGCGGGCGACCTGGACGGACGCGGCCGAGCGCGTCTGGGCGGTCAGCGAGGCGGAGTACTCCGCCGCCGCCTGCCCGACGATCCGGCCGAACACCAGCAGCTCGATCAGCGAGTTGCCGCCGAGGCGGTTGGCGCCGTGCAGTCCACTGGAGGCCTCTCCGATCGCGTAGAGCCCGGGGACGTCGGTGCTGTGGTCGTCCGAGCGCACCCAGACCCCGCCCATCGAGTAGTGCGCCGTGGGCGCGATCTCGATCGGGTCCTTCGTGATGTCGAGCATCTGCAGCTCGAGCATCGTCTGGTACACCCGCGGCAGCCGGGTCATGATCGTCTCGCGCGGCAGGTGCGAGACGTCGAGCCAGACCCCGCCGTTGGGCGTGCCGCGACCCTCCTTGATCTCGGTGTAGCAGGCGAGGGCGACGCGGTCGCGGGTCGAGAGCTCGAGGCGCTCGGCGTCGTACTTGCCCATGAAGCGCTCGCCGAGGCCGTTGCGGAGGATGCCGCCCTCGCCGCGCGCGGCCTCGGAGATCAGCGTGCCGGCCGCGTTCTCGGGCTCGATGATGCCCGACGGGTGGAACTGGACGAGCTCGGGGTCGCGCAGGCGCCCGCCGGCCTCGACGGCCAGGCGGAACGAGTCGCCCGTGTTCTCGTCGCGGCGGGAGGAGGTGCGGCGCCAGATGCGGTTGTGCCCGCCCGCGGCGAGGATCACCGCATCCGCGTGGATCAGGTAGCGGGTGCCGTCGACGAGGTCGAAGCCGTAGGCGCCGAACACTGCTCCGTCCTCGTTGACGAGGATGCGCGTGACGTACACGGTGTCCAGGATCGGGATCTCGAGCTGGGCGGCCCGGTTGACGAGCGTGCGCTGGATCTCGAGGCCGGTGTAGTCGCCCGCGAAGGCGGTCCGGCGGTAGGTGTGCGCGCCGAAGAAGCGCTGCGAGATGCGGCCGTCGTCCTCGCGGGCGAACGGCATGCCGTAGCGCTCGAGGTCCTGGATGCCGCGGGCGGCGTTGGAGGTGACGATCTCGACCGTGTGCGGGTTGGCGAGCTGGTAGGACTCGGTGATGGTGTCGGCCGCGTGCTGCTGCCAGCTGTCGTCGGGGTCCATCGTGGCGAGGGCGGCGTTGATGCCGCCGGCGGCGAGGGAGGTGTGCGCGTCCGACTTCGAGCGCTTGCCGAGCGCGAGGACGTCCACGCCCGCCTCGGCGAGCTCGATCGCGGCGCGCAGGCCCGATCCGCCGGTGCCGATGACGAGGACGGAGGTGGAGATCCGACGCTCCGGTGCGGTGGTCTCTGAAGTGGTCATGCCTCCACGCTAGGCACGGCGCTTCGATTACTCCAATGCATAATGCTGGGTACGGCCATGCGCATAGGGTATGCGTGTGGATCTCGAGCAGCTCACCGGATTCGTCGAGGTCGCCCACCTCGGCAGCTTCACCCGCGCCGCCGAGGAGCTGCATCTCGCGCAGCCCTCGCTGAGCCGCCGGATCGCCGCGCTGGAGCA
This sequence comes from Rathayibacter sp. AY1F4, assembly GCF_002931775.1. NCBI lineage: Bacteria > Bacillati > Actinomycetota > Actinomycetes > Micrococcales > Microbacteriaceae > Rathayibacter > Rathayibacter sp. AY1F4. Next base: position 169,252 of record NZ_PSVE01000006.1, on the reverse strand, counting down.
GGACCTCGGCTCCGAGCTCTTCCACCGGGCGCGCTCCGGCAGCACCCTCACACCGGCCGGCGAGCTGCTGCTGCCGCTCGCCCGGCGCATGCTCGCCGACGCCGGATCGGTGCGCCGCGAGCTGGCCGAGCTGGCCGGGCTCGAGCGCGGCCGGGTGCGGTTCGGCGCGACGCCGACGCTCTGCATCAGCCTCGTCGCGGAGGTGCTGCACGCCTTCCACTCCGCGCATCCCGCCGTGGAGCTGCACCTCGCCGAGGACGGGTCGCGGAGCCTCTTCGACCGGCTGGCCCGGGGCGAGCTCGACCTGGCGCTGGTGACGACCTCGACCGCGGCCGCTCCCGGCGCCTTCACGGTGACCCCGCTGCTCGTCGAGGAGCTCGTCGTGGTCTCCTCCGCCGCGGAGCCTCCCCTCGCCGCGACCGGCGCGCTCGATCTGGCGGCGGTCGCCCGACTCCCGCAGATCGTCTTCAACTCCAGCTACGACCTGCGCCGCACGACCGACGCCGCGTTCGCCGCCGCGGGCCTGGAGCCCGATGTAGTGCTGGAGGGCGCCGAGATGGACGCGGTGCTGCGCTTCGCCGAGCGGGGCCTGGGCGTCGCGGTCGTCCCGGCGATGGTGCTGCAGGGGCGCCCGGGGCTGCGCTCGATCCGCCTCGAGGAGCCGACGCTCGAGAAGCCCACGCTGACCCGGACGATCAGCCTCGCGCGCCCGGCGGACCTCGCGCCGACCGCCGCGGCGCGGGTCATGCAGCGCACCATCGCGGCGACCGCCCGCGCCTTCGCCGCCCAGGCCGGCGGCACGATGCGCCTGGCCGACAGCCGCTGACCGAGCGGGGGTCTCGAGGCGCCGCTGCTCGACCAGCAGGACGGCGGACATGCTGATCGAGCAGCCCCGGAGGGCGCATCGAGATCCCCCCGCACGCGCAGGAGCGCCCCCGGCCCCGCGCAGGGCCGGGGGCGCTCCCCGGTGGTTCAGCCGTGCGCTACGAGCACGGGCGCGCCGCGTACGGAGCGCTCACCTCCGTCTCGACGGGGGCGCCGTTCATCGTGGCCGTGGCCTCGACGGTCACCGCACCGGCGGGCAGGTTCGCCTGACGGGTGGTGAAGGCGTGCGACACGGTCTTGCCGGGCGCCACCGAGGTGAACGACTTCGTGCCGGACGTCGACGTGAAGGTCACGCCGACGGGGACGTCGGAGCCGTTGCTCGCCTGGACGGTGACGATCGCCTTGCCCGCGATGCAGCGGGTCGCCGCGCTCGCCGTGATGTCGAGCGCCGGAGCCGCCTCGCCCTCGGTGAAGGCGAAGGTGTCGAGCTCGAACAGGTCGCCGGAGGGTCCGGAGTAGCTGAAGAACACGTCGTGCACTCCGGTCGCTCCGGTCAGCGCGGCGCTGACGTCGGTCCACTCGCCGGTCGTCCCGTTCACCGCGACGGTGCCCGCGACGGGCCCGGTCTCGGAGTCGAGGCGGACGGTGACGGTGCCGCCGGCCTGCAGCGCCTTGGCCTTCGCGGTGAACGTCGCGGCTCCGGTGTCCCCGAAGTCGACGGCCGACAGCGCGGTCCAGTCGCCGTTGTCGAGGTCCTTCAGCACGAGGTTCTGGGTCGCGCCCGCGGCGGGGGTGCCGAGCGGCGCCGTCGCGATGCCCTTGCTCCAGCCGATGGTCTCGGCCGGGAAGGTGCGGTACGGATCGAAGTCCTTCACCTGGTCGACGCCCTTGTAGTCGCCGACCACCTGCTGCACCGTGCCGTCGGCGTTGAACTGCAGCTCCTGGATGTGCGGGCTGCGGTACCCCTGGGTGGTGTCGCCGTTGATCCGCTTGTTGAGCGTCGGCGCGTGGTAGGTGAAGTAGTACTTGCCGCCCAGCTCGAAGACCGACTGGTGGTTGTTGCCGCCGGTGCCGGCTCCGAAGAAGCGGCTCTGGTTCGGGAACATCACGCCGGCGTAGTTCTCCTTGGGCCAGGACATCGGGTCGTCCGAGATCATGTAGCCGATCTCGCCGCCGCCCGGGTAGCCGGGCTCGCGGGTCTGGTTGCCGCCGAAGTCGTTGCCGCCGAAGTGGGACGAGTACGAGAGGTAGTACTTGTCCTGGCGCTTGAACACCTGGGCCGCCTCGAACGCGACGGGCGCGTCCACGACGGCCGAGGTGCCCTGGGTCGAGATCATGTCGTCGCCGAGCTCGATCACGCGGATGTTCTTCGGGTTGTTGAAGCGCTCGGCCGCGGGGAGCGCGGTCGAGGCGGGTCCGCCTCCGAAGAACAGGTAGCCCTGGCCGTCGTCGTCGACGAGCGGTGCCGGGTCGAACTTCCACGCGACCGCCTCGGCGCCCGGGGTGGACGCGTTGATGAGCGTGGAGGTCCGCTGGCTGGTCCACGGGCCCACCGGCGAGTCGCCGGTGATCACGTTGCTGGAGCCGCCGCCGTTGGCGTAGTAGAGGAAGTACTTGTCGACGCCGTTCACGGTCTTCTTCGCCATGCCGGGAGCCCACGAGTTGCCGGTGTAGGGCGCGACTCCGGTGGAGCCGGCGACCTGGATCTCGCCGTGGTCGGTCCAGTTGACGAGGTCGTCCGAGGAGATCACGGTGATCTGGTTGATCTTGCCGTAGTCGATGCCCGCCGAGACGCCCGTGGCGGGGTTCGGAGCGTAGCCCTGGGTGTCGTTCGTCATGTACATGTACACGCGGCCGTTCTCGACGAAGCCGAAGCCGTCGGCGCCGAACTTCCAGCCCATGAGCGGGTTGTGGTCGCCCGGGATCTTGCCCACGACCTCGATGGTGCGCGAGGCGGGCGCGGGCGGCGCCGCTCCGACCAGCGAGACGTCGTCGAGCTTGTAGTCCATGAGGTGCGTCTCGGGCGCGGCCGACGGAGTCGCCGTCCACGGCGTCTCGAAGAAGAGGCGCGCGGTGGCGACGCTCTGCCCGGCGGGGATGGTGAACGATCCGTTGATCGTCGCCCACTGCCCCTTCGTGGCGGTGACGCTCGCGAGGTTCGTGTAGGTGCCTCCGCCGTAGTGCATGGTGGCGAAGAACTGCTTGGTCGCGGGGCTCGCGGCGTTCTCGTACTTGATCTGCGCCTTGACCTGGTAGGTCTGGCCGGCGACGACCTTGCCGCTGAGGTCCTGCATGGCGCCCGCGCCGGTGGTCGTGCGGCCGGTGACGAGCGCTGCGGCGGTGCCGGTGCGCGCGTCCGTGGTCGTCGCGATGGCGCCGGCGTCGGCGGCGTTGCCGTTGTTGACGAACCAGCTGCTGATGCCGCTCTCGAAGCCGCCGTTGACGATGAGCTCCGCCTCAGCGGCGGACGAGGTCTGGGCGGCGAAGGGTGCCACCAGGAGCGCGGTCAGTGCGGCCGTGGCCAGCAGCCTCAGCCGCAACCGCCCCTTCGGAGCGGCTTCTCGTTGTGGTGATCTCACGGATCCTCCTTGATCGTGTCGTGCAGGAGATCGTCGGCGACGGGTGCCGCTGACGCGTTCGGGGGCGGGGGCGGCCGCGCGGGCCGCCCCCGGAGTGCTCAGCCGCAGGTCGCGGCCGGATGGGGCGCTCTCACCGTGGTCGTCACCGGCTCGCCGTCGAGGGTGGCGGTCGCGGTCACGACCACCTCGGCGGCGGGGACCGAGGCCGCCCGCGTGGTGAAGGCGTGGCTCGTCGTGGCGCCGGGTGCGAGCGCGGCGACCGTCTTCGTGCCGGAGGCGCTCTCCATCCGGAGGGCGACGGGCACGTCGTCGGCGTTCGTCGCCCGCACGGTCACGACGACCTTCCCCGCGATGCAGCGGGTCGCGGCGGCGGCGGTCACATCGAGCGACGCCTCCTTCAGCGTCCCGAGGCGGGCCAGCTGGTAGCTGAGCGCGCGCTCCGGGGCGTCGATCTGGTTCTGCGTTCCCGCGGTGCCGACCGCCTGCGCCTTCGCGAGGACCGACTGGAGGTCGGACCAGGCGTCGGCCGGGTAGTCGTCGGAGCGGAGCGTCGCCGCGTGGGCGACGGCCGCGTCGAGCTGCGAGCGGTCGAGCGCCTTCCCCTCCGAGGAGAGGGTGTCGCTCAGGAGGAACTCGTCGACGTCGACGTGGCCGCCGGCGGTCTTCGTCGCGTAGCTGAACAGCCCGAGGCGGTGGCCCATGAAGTGCGTGAGCTGACCGTCGAGGGTCTGCGGGCCGACGCGGCTGCCGAGCTTCGTCCAGCTCGTCCCGTCGAGGCTGTACGAGAAGGTCGTCCAGAGCTGTCCGGCCGGAGCCGAGAGCTCGAGGTCGGCCTTCAGGCGCACCTGCGAGGCGTCGCCGAGGGCGGCGGTGGTGCCGGGGAGGAAGGACTCCACGGCCGCCTGGTCGAACGTGGTCGCGAACGGCTGACTGCGGTTCACGACGCCGACGGTGGTGACGCCGTCCACGCGCTTGACCGCGACGTACGAGAAGCCGCGGTTGTAGGCCGCGAGTCCGGCGACGTCGCCGTCCTTCATCCCGGAGACGTCGAACGCCGCCTCCGCCGACTGCTTCGGAGCCACGATGCGCTGGGAGAGCGTGTTGCGCGCCTCCTCCAGGTACGTCATCTCGGGCGAGCCCGAGAGACGCGTGTGCGCGGCCGTTCCGCTGAGCACCTTCCCGTTGGTGAGGCGGAGCCAGCCCTCGCGCGCGGTCAGCGACCAGTAGCGGTTGTCGGGGGCGTGGTTCCACTGCCAGGGGAGGGCGAGGGTCGAGCCGTTCGGCTCGATCTCGGCGGCCGTCGGGCGCTCGAGGGTGGGGGCGGCGCCGACGAGCGAGACGTCGTCGAGCAGGTACTCGGTGCTCGAGGACGCCGGCTGCGGGTTGCCCCACGGCGTCTCGACGGCGAACTTCACGCTGCCGACGTTCGCGGTCTCGGGCACCGTGTAGGTCCCCGTGATCGTCGTCCACTGCCCCTGCGTGACGGCGGCGGACGCCATCGTCACGGGTCCCGCGCCGAAGTCGGCGCAGAGGTTGAAGCGGACCGACGCGGGGCCGGTCGTGTACTTCACCTTCGCGGACACGGTGTAGGTCACGCCGCGCTGCAGCTTGTTCGCGAGCACCTGGCTCGGGCCGGAGCCGTTGAGCGTGCGGGTGCCCACGCGGAGCGCGGCGGTGCCGGACGCCGGGTCGGTCGTGTCGGCCGACAGCGTCGCGCCGAACTGGCCGGCCCACGGCGCCGTCCCCGACTCCGCTCCCGGGTTCTGGAGCAGCTGCACGCCGAGCAGCGACGCGTCGTAGGCGGGCGCGGGCGGGATCGTCCACGACTCGTCCTGGTAGGCCTTCGCCGGGGCGTCGTTGTCGAAGTCGTCCGAGACGACGATGCTCTTCTGCCGCTCGAACAGCTCCTCCTCGGGGCTGAGGCGGATCGGCTTCGGGAAGCTCCCGCCCACCGGCACCGAGCCGTTCGTCCCGAACGTCGGCCAGCCGTCCTTCCACGTCGCCGGGATGAGCCCGGGGATGCGGCCGGTCGGGAAGCTGTCGCGGAAGAACATGCCGTGCCAGGCGGTCGAGCCGTCCTCCTTCGCGATCGGCACGAGGCTCCCCTGGGCGAACCCGCTGGAGTTCAGCACGCCCTTGCCCTCGTAGGGGTTGCTGCCGTCGGCGGTCGCGTAGCGGCCCAGCAGCTCGGAGGAGCGGAACAGCGCCACCTGGCGGCCCTGGCCCGAGGGCCAGGTGATGATGACGATGTAGTACTGCCCGTCGATGTACTGCACCTGCGCGCCCTCGAACAGGCCGCCGAGGTAGCCGGCTCCCGGGTAGTCCGAGGTGCGGAGGATGTTCGGGTACTCGGCGACGACGGTCGTCAGGTCCTCGCTCAGCTTCACGGCGCTGGTGGATCCGGAGCCGTAGAAGATGTACGGCGTGCCGCCGTCCGCGTCGTCGAAGAAGAGCGACGGGTCGTGGAAGGCGCGGCCGAGGGCCGTGCGGGTCCAGGCTCCGTCCTCGATGTCGTCGGTCGAGTAGAGGTAGGAGCCGCCGAGATTGTTGGTGTTGAAGACCGCGTAGTAGCGGCCGTCGTGGTACCGCAGCGACGAGGCCCACTGGCCGTTGCCGTAGGAGTTCTGCCCGTTGCGGAGCGAGAAGCGGTCGCCGATCTCGAGCCGGTCGAAGACGTAGTTGACGATCTCCCAGTTGACGAGGTCGTAGGACTTCATGATCGGGGCGCCCGGGCTCAGGTGCATCGTGGTGCTGATCATGTAGTAGATGTCGCGGCCCTCGTCGTTCTCGGCCGCGGGCACGCGCTCGACGCTGACGTCGGGCACGTCGGCGTTCAGCAGCGGCACGGAGTAGGTGCCGTCACCGCGGTCCGTCGACGTGTACGAGGCCTTCGGCGACCACGCGCCGGCCGCGGTCGCCGGAGCCGCGCCGGAGGCGAGCAGGCCCGCCGCGAGGAGGGCGCCGATCGCCGTGGAGGTCACTGCGCGCATCGGGGTCATTCGAACAGCGACAGCGTCAGGACGGAGGAGTAGTCGCCGGGGGCGACGTCGGCCTCGGTCTTCAGGGTGAGGCCCGCGGACACGGTCCAGGACCCGTCCGTCGCGGTCTCCTGCGAGTCGAGCGACAGCGCGAGCAGCTCCTGGTCGAACAGGCCCACGGCGTCGGCGCCCTCGTCGAGGATCGTGTCGACCGGGTCGCCCTCGGACACGAGGCCCGACTCGCCGCCGTCCACGAGGACCGGCGTCCAGCCGAGGTGGTCGGAGGAGATGTCCTCCTGGTCCGCGTCGCCGGTGAAGGCGCTCGCCGAGCCGAGGACGTACCAGCCGGCTCCGGCCGGGATCTCGTCGACGGTCCGGGTGTCCGTCACGGTCACGTCGGGCAGCTGCCCCGTGAAGGCGCGCACGGTCGGGGTGGAGCCCTCCTCGGCGAGCGTGGCGGAGGTGCCGTCGATCGACATCGAGAGGGCGCCGGGCTGCTCCAGCTCTTCGATGCTGACGTTCACGTCGACGTCGTCGGAGCCGTACTCGGTGTCGGCGGCCGCGGCCGCGGCGGCGACGCCGGACAGGAGCAGGCAGCCGGCGAGAGCGGCGCCCGAGCGGACGAGCCAGAGGGGTCGGGGGGTGCGTCGCGTGGACATGGTGTTCCTCACTCGATCGGCATCGTCGCCGATCAGGTCGAGCGCCGGACGGCGCGGAGTGGTGGCGCGGCCCGAGGCCGCGAGAGGACGGAGCGCGGCGCAGCCCGAGGGGCGTTCGGCCGCGCCTGGAGCGCAGGACGCGCGGAGAGCGGCGGACGGCTCGTGCGCGGCGGCTTCCACAGCGTGGCCACGCGAGCTCCAGCTCTCGACCCCCTCAGCACTGAGGGGAGAAAGGCTGCCCGACACTCGTCTCTCTCGACTGCTGAGCTTTCCCTCAGCTAGTCTTGCGGGCAATGTTACCGGGAACATTCCCGATTGCAAGGACGTGTTCTCAACCGTCCGGAGCAGCGCAGCGAGGAGATCACCGCGTTCCGCCGCGGCCGGGCGGGGACGGCGGGAGGGGACGAGGATGTCCGCAGGGGCGGCGACGGCGGAGGCCGAGCAGGAGGTCGTGACGACGGAGTGCGCGGAGCGCTCGGGCGTCATCGGCGTGCTCCTGGGCGATTTCGAGCCGTTCGGCACGGAGGTGCTGCAGGGAGTGGCGACGGCGCTGCGGGGGACCCGGTTCGACCTCCTCGCCGGCAGCGGGGCGAGCCGCCGGGGCCGGGCGGGATGGGAGCAGGAGTCCCTGCGGCGCCTCACCGAGGCGCACGTAGCGGGGGCGATCCTGGTGACTCCCTCCGGCGTGATCCCCTCGTCGGACCTGCCGCTCGTCGTCGTGGATCCGCTGACCGCGCAGACCGAGCTGCACTCGGTGGCGACCGACGACTTCGGCGGAGCGCAGCTGGCGACGAGCCACCTGATCGGGCTCGGCCACCGCCGCATCGGCTTCGTCGCGGGCCGCCCCGACCTGGAGTCGTCGCACCGGCGCGGCGCCGGCTACCAGCGGGCGCTCGCGGACGCCGGCCTCCCCTACGACCCCGCGCTCGTACGGGTCGGCTACTACCGGCACGACCCCTCCCTCGTCGCCGCCCACGAGCTGCTGCTGCTGCCCGACCGGCCGACGGCGGTCTTCGCCGCGAACGACGCCTCCGCCATCGCCGTGATCGAGGCGGCCCGGGCGCTGGGCCTCTCGGTGCCGGGGCGGCTGTCGGTCGTGGGCTACGACGACGTGCCCGACGCCTCCCGGGTGGTCCCCGCGCTCACGACGGTGAGGCAGCCGCTGCACCGCGTCGGGCGCGCTGCCGCCCGGGCGCTCCTGACGCTCATCGACGGCGGGAGCGTGGCCGAGCCGCACGTGCGGCTGCGCAACAAGCTCGTGCTCCGCGGGTCGACGGCGCCTCCCGCCGAGGGCCCGCCGTCCGGCTGACTCCTCCCCCTCCCCCAGCCGACGGGAATACGCTCGGCGCATGAACCAGCAGCGCACTCCGGTCACGGTCACGGTCACGGGAGCGGGAGGCGCCATCGGCTACGCGCTCCTGTTCCGCATCGCCTCGGGTCAGCTCCTCGGGCCGGACGTCCCCGTCCGCCTGAACCTGCTCGAGATCCCCTCCGGCCTCCGCGCGGCCGCGGGCACGGCGCTCGAGCTGCAGGACGGCGCCTTCCCCCTCCTCCGCGGGATCGAGGCGACGGACGACCCGGCCGCCGCGTTCGACGGCGCGAGCGTCGCCCTCCTCGTGGGCGCCCGGCCGCGCAGCGCGGGCATGGAGCGCGCCGATCTGCTCGCCGCGAACGCGGGCATCTTCGGACCTCAGGGCGACGCGCTGAACGCGCACGCCGCCTCCGACATCCGCGTGCTGGTCGTCGGCAACCCGGCCAACACCAACGCCTGGATCGCGCGGCGCAGCGCCCCGGACATCCCCGCCGGCCGCTTCACCGCGATGACGCGCCTCGACCACAACCGGGCGCTCGCGCAGCTCGCCGCGAAGCTCGACGCCCCCGTCGACGCGATCGAGGGCGTCGCGATCTGGGGCAACCACTCCGCCTCGCAGTACCCCGACGCGACGCACGCCACCGTCGGCGGACGGCCGGTGCCCGAGCTGGTCGACGCCGAGTGGCTGCACACGGAGTTCGAGCCGCGGGTCGCCAAGCGCGGCGCCGAGATCATCGAGGTCCGTGGAGCCTCCTCGGCCGCGTCCGCCGCCTCCGCCGCGATCGACCACGTGCGCGACTGGGTCGACGGCACGTCGTGGACCTCGGCCGCCGTCGAGTCGGACGGCTCCTACGGGGTGGAGGAGGGGCTGATCTCCTCGTTCCCGGTCCGCTCCGTCGACGGCGAGTGGCGGATCGTCGAGGGGCTCGAGATCGACGCGCACTCCCGCGCGCGGATCGACGAGTCCGTGCTCGAGCTGCGCGCCGAGCGCGACCAGGCGCTGGCGTTCCTCGCGTCCTGACGCGCCCCTGCCCGTCCTGTCTCCGCGGGATGCCACTCCGGTACGCCTCGCGCGGCGTGTCGCGTACCGGAGCGGCGTCTCGCGGAGGGGTCAGCGGCGCTTCTCCGGAGTGGGGAGGGTGCCGGAGGCGCGGGCGGCCTCGTACCAGGCGTGCGCCTCCTCCTGGCGCTCCGCCTCGGCGCCGGTCGCGATCGCCGCGCGCACGTGCTCGGGCCCGTAGCCGAACGACGCGACCAGGTCGGCGGCGTGCGGGCGGATGCGCGCGAGCAGGCGGTCGATGTAGGACGTCACCGCGATCGCTCGCTGCGACGACAGGCGCCCGTGGATGAGGTACCAGTCGAGGTGCTTCTCGATCAGACTCAGGCCGAACAGGTCGCGGAGCCAGGTGAGGACGGTGCGCGTGCCCGCGTCCTCGACGCCGGCGAGCGCCTCCGTGAACGCCTCCCACCGCAGCAGCTCGGTGTGCGCGCGCGCCGCCTCGATGAGCTCGCTCTGGTGCGCGTTGAACAGGCGTGCCGCCTCGTCGGAGGGCAGCTTCGACGCCGGGCGCAGCCGTGAGGCGATCCCCGCGACCATGCTCTCGACGCGGCCGGTGAGCAGCTCGCGCTGGTCCTCCCGCAGCTGGCCGACCGAGCGGGCCGTCGATCCGCGATCGGCGACGACCTGGGCCAGACGGCGCAGACCCGAGTTGTCGACGGTCGCCCCCGCGACCTGCGAGGCGGCGTAGCGCGCCAGCTCCGCGGGCTGGGCGCCCTTGAAGCGGCGTCCGACGTCGGTCAGCAGGCGCTTGGCGACCAGCTGGAGGAGCACGGTGTTGTCGCCCTCGAAGGTCGCGTAGACGTCGAGGTCGGCGCGCAGCTGCGTGAGCCGGTTCTCGGCGAGGAAGCCCGCGCCTCCGCAGGCCTCGCGCGCCTCCTGCAGCGTGTCGAGAGCGTGCCAGGTCGAGAGCGCCTTCAGCCCCGCGGCGAGGGTCTCGAGGTCCTGCCGCGACTGCTCGGTGTCGTTCGCGCCGGAGAAGACCTCGTCGAACGCCTTCAGCAGCTTCTCGTGCGCGAAGGCGGCGGCGTAGGTGGTGGCCAGGCGCGGCAGGAGGCGGCGCTGGTGCCGCTGGTAGTCGAGCAGCACCTCCTCCCGCTCGCCGCCGCCCGTGAACTGGCGGCGCTGATCGCCGTAGGTGACGGCGACCGTCAGCGCGATCTTCGCCGCGGCGACCGAGGCTCCGTCGAGCGAGACGCGGCCCTGCACGAGCGTGCCGAGCATGGTGAAGAATCGGCGGCCCGGGCTCGCGATCGGCGAGGAGTAGGTGCCGTCGGCGGCGACGTCGCCGTAGCGGTTCAGCAGGTTCTCGCGCGGGACGCGGACGCCGTCGAAGTGGAGGCGGCCGTTGTCGATCCCGTTCAGACCGCCCTTGAGGCCGTCGTCCTCCCCGCCGACGCCCGGCAGGAACGCGCCCTGCTCGTCGCGGATCGGGACGAAGAAGGCGTGGACGCCGTGGTTCACGCCCCGGGTGACCAGCTGCGCGAAGACGACCGCCGCGCGCCCGTCCACCGCCGCGTTGCCGAGGTAGTCCTTCCAGGCCGCGCGGAACGGCGTCCGCAGCACGAACTCGCCGTCCTCGTAGGTGGCGGTCGTGGCGATCGACGCGACGTCGGAGCCGTGCCCGGTCTCGGTCATCGCGAAGGCGCCCGGGATCTCGAGGCTCATGATCCCCGGCAGCCACTTCTCGTGGTGCGGGCGGGTGCCCAGGTGCAGGACCGCGGCGCCGAAGAGCCCCCACTGCACGCCGGACTTGATCTGCAGGGAGGGGTCGGCGGTGACCAGTTCCTCGAAGCCGGCGATGTTGCCGCCGTGATCGGCCTCGCCACCGAGGTCGACCGGGAAGGCGCGGTGCACGCCGCCCTCGGCCGCGAGCACGCGCATCTGCTCCGAGACGCGGAGGCGGTGCTCCTTCATCGGGAGGCCGTCGGTGCGGTGCAGCTCGGGGCGGGCGGTCAGGGCGCGGCTGGCGAGGCGCTGCTCGCGCCAGGCGCCGAGCAGGGTCTCGCCGAGGGCGGCGACGTCGACGGCGGGGGCGCCGTCCTCGTCCAGGCGCGCGTCGACCTCGGAGCCGAGGGAGTCCACCGGCGGCGTGGGCGCGATGGAGCCCGAGCGGGAGCGCCGGGCCCGCGTGCGCCCGGTGGCCGCCCGGTCGGCGGCGTCGGCGGCGGAGCGGGGGTGGGGAGCGGTGCTGACCATGGTGTTCGTGTCCCTTCGACCGTCTGCGGTTCGGGCCGCTCCCGGTGCGTCGTGCGCCGACGGGCGCGGCAGCGGAGGCGGTCCTCGCACGGTAGGTCGCGCGGCGGCGCGGCGGAAACGTTCCGTCGCCCGGGCACAAACGGCGCCGGGCGGAGGCGGAAGCGCGTTGTCGGAACCGACCAGGCGGAGGCGGGGCGCCTCGTCTGTGCGCTGGACGGGCTGTCCCTGCCGACGGGAGCGGAGGAGGGGACGGCCCGTCCGTGTGCTGAACGGGCTGTCCCTGCGGACCCCAGCGGAGGAGGGGCGCCTCATCGGAGGACGCGTCGCTAGTCTCTCGGCATGAGCGAGCCGCCGCTGCCTCCCCCTCCGCCCGCCCGACAGCCGGCGGCCGGGCCGCCCGTGGTCGGCTCGCCCGCGTCTCTCGGGACTCCGGGTGCGCCGCCCGTGGACGTCGCGGCAGCGCCTCCCGGGCCTCCGGCCGCGCCGGGATCCGGGGTGCCGCATCGGCGCCCGGTCCGCGTCTGGGACCTGGTGCTGACGATCGTGCTGATCCTCGTGGCCTCCGCGGTGACGCTGCTGCTGTCGTTCTTCGGGCTGTTCTTCGCGATGGCCAGCGACTCGTGCGGCGGATCGAACGCCTGCGACATCGGCCTGATCGAGGGCGGGATGGTCCTCGCCGCAGGAGGAGTGTGGGTCCCGTTCGTCGCGGCGCTGGTCGTCTCGATCGTGCTGCTGGTGCGGCGGCGCATCGCGTTCTGGGTGCCGGTGGCGGGTCTCGCGGTGTCGTTCTGCTGCACGCTGCTCGGCGGGTGGATGGCGTCGACGGGCGCAAACGGCTGAGGGCGCTCGTCGGTGCGTCGGGCCGAGGACGCTCGCGTCGGTGACGAGATGGGCACGATCGTCGACGCGGAGCCCGGAACACGATCGCCCGCGCCGGCGCCCGCCTCCGTCGGGCGGTGAACCGCGCGCCTCAGCGACGGATCAGTAGCTGTCCCAGCCGGGCTCCCAGTCGGGCTCGTCCGGCGGCACCCAGTCGTCCTCCGGCGGCTGCGCGGCGGACACCGGCGGACCGGACGACTCGCGGCCGAACGAGGGCTTCGCCCCTTGCGAGCGGGACGACCCGCCACGGGCGGCCGGCGCGCGGCGGGGAGCGGGAGCCTCCTCGCCGGGTTCCGGGACGGCGATCTCGGGGCTCTCCCCCGCGACGACGGCGAGCACGGCCTCGCCGTAGGTGAGCAGCTTCTTCTGGCCGACGCCGCCGATGATGCTGAGCGCGTCCATCGTCGCCGGCTCGGCGGTCGCGATCTCGCGGAGGGTCGCGTCGTTGAAGACGATGTAGGCCGGCACCGCCTGCGCGCGGGCCTGCGCGGCGCGCCACTCCCGGAGCCGCTCGAACAGCGGCTGAGCCTCGCCCGACAGCTCGGCGACGGTGGACCGCCCGGAGCGGGAGGATCCGCTGGAGCGGGCCGGCTTCTCCGGCTCCTGCCGCAGCTCGACCTTCCGCTCGCCGCTGAGGACGGAGCCGGACGCGGGCGTGAGCACGAGCGTGCCGAAGCCGTCGTCGTTCACGCCGAGCAGGCCCTGCGCGAGGAGCTGGCGGGCGACTCCGCGCCACTGGGTGTCGCTGAGCTCGGCGCCGATGCCCCAGGTGGCCAGGCCGTCGTGCTGGTGCTGGGTGGTGCGCGGCGTGGTCTTGCCGCGGAGGACGTCGATGATGTGACCGGCGCCGAACTGCTGGTTGCGCTCTCGCTTGAGGCGGACGACCGTCGACAGGAACTTCTGCGCCGCGACGGTGCCGTCCCAGGAGGCGGGCGGCTCGAGGCAGGTGTCGCAGTTGCCGCAGGCGGTGCTCTCCTGGCCGAAGTAGGCGAGCAGGTTCACCCGTCGGCACTGGACCGTCTCGGAGAGCGCGAGCATCGCGTCCAGGTGCGCGGACATCCGCCGACGGTGCGCCAGGTCTCCCGGCGACTCGTCGATCATCCGGCGCTGCTGCACCACGTCCTGCAGGCCGTAGGCGAGCCAGGCGGTGGACGGCAGTCCGTCGCGGCCGGCGCGACCCGTCTCCTGGTAGTAGCCCTCGACCGACTTGGGCAGGTCGATGTGCGCGACGAACCGCACGTCCGGCTTGTCGATCCCCATGCCGAAGGCGATGGTCGCGCAGACGATGACCCCCTCCTCGCGGAGGAACCGCGACTGGGCGGCGGCGCGCACCCGCGCGTCGAGGCCCGCGTGGTACGCGACGGCGTCGAAGCCCGCCGAGCGCAGCGCCTCGGCCGTCGCCTCGACGCTCTTGCGGGAGAGGGCGTAGACGATGCCCGCGTCGTGCGCGTGCTCGCGCCGCAGGAAGTCGATCAGCTGCTTGCGCGGCTCGACCTTGTTGACGATCCGGTACTGGATGTTCGGGCGGTCGAAGCTCGAGACGAAGTGGCGGGCGGCGCCGAGGTGCAGGCGCGAGGTGATCTCGCGGTGCGTCGCCTCGGTGGCGGTCGCGGTGAGGGCGATGCGCGGGACGTCGGGCCAGCGCTCGGCGAGCTCGCCCAGCGCGAGGTAGTCGGGGCGGAAGTCGTGGCCCCACTGGCTGACGCAGTGGGCCTCGTCGATCGCGAAGAGGGCGATCCGGCCGCGGGCGAGGAACTGCTTCATGCCCTCGTTGCCCAAGCGCTCCGGGGCGACGTAGAGCAGGTCGAGCTCGCCGTCGAGGTAGGCGCGCTCGACGCGGCTGCGCTCGCCCGCGTCCTGGGTGGAGTTGAGGAACTCGGCGCGGACGCCGTTCGCGCGGAGGGCGTCGACCTGGTCCTGCATCAGCGCGATGAGCGGGGACACGACCACGCCGGTGCCGGGGCGCACGATGGCGGGGATCTGGTAGCAGAGCGACTTGCCGCCGCCGGTGGGCATGAGGACGACGGCGTCACCGCCTCCGATGACCTGCTCGACGATGGCCTGCTGCTCGCCGCGGAAGGAGCCGTAGCCGAAGACCTTCTCGAGGATCGCCTGCGCCTCGGAGGATCCGGAGCCCGCAGCGCCGCTCGCCGCGTCGCTCCGGACGCCGCCGCGGGACTCCGCCGAGGGGTCGGCGAGCGGCGGGGCGGGGAGGGCTGTCGCGGTGGGCTCTGTCACCCGGGGAACTCTACCCGCCGCCTCCGACGCCGCCCCGGGGGTCCGGGGAACTGTGGAGAAGGGCCGCAGGGAGGGACCTGGGGAGGCGGCTGCAAGGAGCGTCGGGGGGCTTCTGCGGCGCCCGGATCAGAGGTCGGTGAGGGTTCGGGTGTCGCCGTCCCAGAAGCGGACGCCCGCGAGGCCGGCGGTGAACGACTCGCCGAGGAGGGGGACGGCGTCGCCGAGCTGCTCGGCGCGGAGGCGGCGCGAGACGCTGATGTGCGGCGTCCAGGCGTCCCGGAGCGAGGTGTCGACGCCGCCCGGCACGAGGCGCGTGGCCCGGTCGTGCAGCGCGTCGAGGGCGGGCGAGCGGACCACTCCCCAGGCGAGGACGAAGCGCCCGGCGTGCGGGAAGAGGAGGACAGCACCCAGGTCGACCGTCGCCGGCAGCGGACCGAGCGCGCCCGGCTCCGGGGCGGTCAGCTCGGGCCCGGCGACCAGGGTGAGGTGCGGGCGGTTGCTGGCGGACGTGTGCAGCGCGAGGCTCGGGATGCCGGCCGCCTCGAGCGCCTCCCACTGGCCGCGGACGCGAGCCTCCGACTCCGGATCGAGGAGGACTTCGAGGCTGCGCATGTCCACATTCTGCCGCGGCTCCTGTGTGCGGGCCTTCGCGGGCGCGCGGCCACTCGTGGGCGCGCGCGGTCCTCGCCGGCCCCCGCGAGTGTGCAGGAGTTGTCGCACTCGAGCTCGAGTGCGACCACTTCCGCGCACTCGCGGAGGCGGTGACCGGGGGCGGTGAGCGGGGCGGAGACGGGGAGCGGGCGGGAACCGCCCACCCGCGCCCCGCCACCCGCGTCAGCCGATCGTCACGAGGGCGGCGAACAGCTCCGGCGCTCGACGGTCGACGATCCGACCGCCGACGCGGATGCCGACCAGCGCGAAGACGGTGCCCAGCACGAGGGCGGCCGCCAGTCCGATCAGGCCGAAGGCCGGGTCGCCGCCGATGAGCGAGATCGCGCCGAGGACGATCGACGGGAGCGCCAGTAGACCGGTCGCGGCCATGCTCCCCAGCATCACGACGCTCGAGATCATCCCGGAGCCCGGCGGCGTCTTCAGCGGGCTGTCCCCCGGCCCGGGCACGGGGTAGACGACGAGCGACGAGGCGACGCTCGACACTCCGAACCCGCTGAGCACGAGGGCCAGCGCCATGCCCAGCACGGCCGGGATCGCGTCGGCGCGTCCCGCGTACAGCGCGGTGCCCACCGCCACGACGACCACCGCAGGGACGCCGATGATCGCGGCGGCGACGACGCGACCGGCGCGGTCGGCCGACCCCGTCACTCCGGAGCTGACGTGCGCCGCCCAGGCGGTGCCGTCGTACGACACGTCGGCGCAGAGGGTCACGCCGAAGATCAGGCCGACGAGCACGGCCGAGAGCAGCACGAAGGTGTCGCCGCCGCTGCCGATCGCGGAGTAGAACACCGCGAGGACGACGACGGCGGGGATGACGAGGAGCCCGCGGCTGTAGCGCGGGTCGCGCCACCAGTAGCCGAGGGCACGCGCGGCGACGGCGCCGGTCGGGGCGCCGGGGAAGCGCCCGAACAGGCCGAGGCCCGCGGATCCGGAGGCGGAGTGCGCGCCGGACGCGGCGGGCTCCGAGAGCGCGTGCCGCAGCGCCCGGGCCCACGCCCAGACGAGGACGGCCAGCGTCGCGAGCCCGATCAGCAGGCGCGCGATCGCGGCGACCCAGTCGCCCGCGACGACGGATCCGGGGACGGCCCAGATCGCGCCGAGCGGCGACCAGCCGAGGGCGCCCGCGATCACGGGCAGGACGTCCAGGCCGTCGCGGATCACGTTCGTCAGGCCGAAGAAGAGCGGTCCGAGCAGGATGACGACGACGAGCACGACGCCGCCGATCACCTCGCGGTAGCGGCGGCTCGAGCCCAGGCCCGTGGTGAGCGCGCCGATCAGGCGGGACGCGACCACGCAGGTCGCGACGCCGATCACCGCGGCGACGAGGCCGGGCAGGATGCCGATCGGACGGCTCCACCAGGCGGCGGCGGAGGCGAGCGCGCCGAGCGAGGTCACCACGCCGGGGATGCCCGCGAGGCCCGCGGCGGCGAGCCCGAGGAGGAGGGTCCGCAGCGGGATCGGGAAGGTCGCGAGGGTGGGCAGGTCGAGGCTCTGGTCGGAGCCGGACAGGAAGATCGGCCCGAGCACCCAGCCGAGGATCAGAGCGGAGCCGCCGAGGACGATCGCGACGTTCGCGAACGCCGGGTCCGTGCCTCCGAGCGCGACCAGGCCGGCCGCGACCAGGCCGAGCACTGCGATCGCGTAGAGACCGCCGAGGATCACGCCGATCAGCTGCCACACGTTCCGCGTCAGCGAGTTGCGGAGCAGGAGCAGCCGCAGCCTCAGGAGATGCGCAACCATGCCGGTCCCTCCTGGTGGGTGCGGCCGCCGACCAGCTCGACGAAGCGCTCCTCGAGGCTGGAGCCGGCGCGGACCTCCTCGAGGGTGCCGGAGGCGAGCACGCGGCCGTCGGCGATGACGGCGACCCGGTCGCACATCCGCTCGACGAGGTCCATGGAGTGGGACGAGACGATGACCGTGCCGCCCGACGCGACGAAGCCGGTCAGGATGTCGCGGATGTTCGCCGCCGAGACCGGGTCGACCGACTCGAACGGCTCGTCGAGCACCAGGAGGCGCGGGGCGCGCACGAGCGCGCAGGCGAGCGCGATCTTCTTGGTCATGCCCGCGGAGTAGTCCACGACGAGCGTGCGGTCGGCCGGATCGAGGCCGAGCAGGGCGAGGAGGTCGTCGGTCCGCTCGACGACGACGGAGCGCTCGAGCCCGCAGAGCAGACCGTAGTAGGTGACGAGCTGGAGACCGGTGAGGCGGTCGAACAGCTTGACGCCGTCGGCGAGGACACCGATCAGCCGCTTCGCCTCGAGGGTGTCCTTCCAGACGTCGACCTCGTGGATCGTGACGACGCCGCTGTCGGGGCGGAGCAGGGCCGTGGCCATCGAGAGGGTCGTCGTCTTGCCCGCGCCGTTGGGGCCGACGAGCCCGAAGAAGGAGCCGGCGGGGACGTCGAGGTCAATGTCCTTCACGGCCTCCTTGTCGCCGAAGCGCTTGCGGAGGCCGCGGATCCGCAGAGCGACCTCGCCGTGGCGGCCGGAGGCCTCGGGGGCGGCCCACGCGGGGGTCGCGGAGTCGGTGTGCTCGGAGTCGGTGTGCGCGGAGTCGGTGCCGTCGGCGGCGGTGCGCGCGGCGGGGCTCTCGGTGTCCGTGCCGTCCTGGGGAATGCCGGGGGGCGTCGTCCCGTCCATGTGTGTCCCTTCCGGGCCGCGGTGGGCGGCCGCTCCTCCACCCTAGGCAGGCGCTGCGGTCGGGGCATCCGTCCCGCGATGGAGTCGCGCGGAACGCGCCGGTGCGGCCCCGGTGGTCCGACGGGGCGGGGCGGAGCACGGCCGCCTACGCTGGCCCCATGCCCACGCTCCTCCTCGTCCGGCACGGACGCACCACCGCGAACACCGCGGGGATCCTCGCCGGACGCACCGCCGGAGTGCGGCTCGACGACGTCGGACGCACGCAGGCGGCGCGCACCGGGGAGCGGCTGGCGGCGGTCGAGCTCGCGACCGTGGTGTCGAGCCCGCTCGAGCGGTGCCGGCAGACCACGCGCTTCGTCCTCGAGCGGCAGACGGGATCGCCGGCGACGGTGATCGACAAGGGCATCACCGAGTGCGACTACGGCGACTGGTCGGGGCGCTCGCTGCGGGATCTCGCGACGGAGCCGCTCTGGGCGACGGTGCAGAACCAGCCCTCCGCGGTGGTGTTCCCCGGCGGCGAGGGGATGCTCGCGATGCAGGCCCGGGCCGTGTCCGCGATCCGCCGGCACGACGCGGCGGTGGCGGAGGAGCACGGGGCCGGCGCGGTGTGGGCGGCGGTCAGCCACGGAGACACGATCAAGGCGATCCTCGCGGACGCGCTCGGCATGCACCTCGACCTGTTCCAGAGGCTCAGCGTCGGACCGGCGTCGGTGTCGATCATCCGCTACGGCGCGGGGCGGCCCGAGGTCGTCTCGATGAACACGGACGCCGGGGACCTGGGCTGGCTGCGGAAGGCGGCCCCCGTGGCGGACGCCGCCGTGGGGGGCGGGGCGGGGCACGAGTAGGCGGGGTTCCGGAGGGCCGCTTCAAGGCTCGATCGAGCGGCAGGGATGCGGGTGCTCGGCGGCGGTGGATCTCGATGCGCCCGCTCCGCGGGGGGCTCGATCAGCAGAAGAGACGGCTGCTCGATCGGCTGGCCGCCCGAGGCCGACGCGCGCAGCCACTGCGGAGGCGGGCGCTCGTAGACTGGGGGCATGCCTCCGATCGTGCACGGATTCGACTGGCCCGATCGCGTCGTCGTGGGAACCGTCGGCTCACCCGGCTCGCGCTCCTTCTACCTCCAGGCCAAGACCGGGCCCCGCTTGGTCAGCGTCGGCCTCGAGAAGCAGCAGTCGGCCCTCCTCGCCGAGAAGATCGACGAGATCCTCGACCAGCTGATGACCGCCCAGGGCAATCCGGTCAGCGTCCCCGCCGGCACTCCTCCGGAGCTCGTCGACAACGACCCGCTCGACCAGCCCGTGGAGCCCGAGTTCCGCGTCGGCGGGCTCAGCCTCGGCTGGGACCCGTCCACCGCGCAGATCGTGATCGAGGCCTACCCGCTGACCGAGGCGGAGGACGACTCCGAGGAGGAGCCCGAGCCCACCGAGATGCTGCAGGTGAAGATCCCGGTCGGAACGGCGCGCGCCTTCGCGAAGCGCACCCTCGAGGTCGTCGGCGCCGGACGTCCGCTCTGCCCCCGCTGCGGCGAGCCGATGGATCCCGACGGGCACGACTGCCCGCTCGCATGAGCGACCCGGGCGGGCTCGACGGCGAGCTGGAGCTGGCCGGAAGGATCACGATCGCCTCGAACGCGACGTTCCTCGCGCAGCTCGGCGAGACGTCCGTCGTCTACAAGCCGATCTCGGGCGAGAAGCCGCTGTGGGACTTCCCGGACGGCGTGCTCGCGGGCCGCGAGGTCGCCGCCTACCTCGTCTCGGAGGCGCTCGGCTGGAACGTGGTGCCGCGCACGTGGCTCCGCGACGGTCCGCTCGGGCCGGGCATGGTCCAGCTCTGGCAGGATATCGATCCGGACCAGGACGCGGTCGACCTGGTGGCCGCCGACGCCGTGCCCGACGGATGGCGGCACGTCCTCGACGGCAGCGACGAGGAGGACCGCGACATCTCCCTCGTGCACGAGGACTCGACGGCGCTGCGCCGGATGGCCGTGTTCGACGTGGTCGCCAACAACGCGGACAGGAAGGGCGGGCACGTGCTCGCGCTGCCCGACGGCCACCGCTACGGGGTCGACCACGGCCTCACCTTCCACTCCGAGCACAAGCTGCGCACGGTCCTCTGGGGCTGGATCGGCGAACCGCTGCTCGAGGAGGAGCTGACGGCGCTGACGCTCCTGCGCGCGCAGATCGACGGACCGCTCGGCGAGGCGCTCTCGGAGCTGCTCACCGAGGACGAGGTCGCCGCGTTCGCGAAGCGCTGCGAGCGGCTCGGCTCCTTCGGCCGCTTCCCGGGCCCGCGGGGCGGGATGCCCGCGGTGCCCTGGCCGCTGTTCTGAGCCGGGCGCGGTCAGAACTCAGGACGAACGCCTCCGGAGCGGCGGAGACGCGCTGATCCTCAGGCGCGGGAGCGGATCCCTCCTGCATCCTGAACGGCTCAGAAGCTCCAGCCGCGGCCGAACAGCTCCTCGCCCGGCGCTCCGCCGCCTCCCGGACCCGCGCCGCGAGCGCCGAGGTAGGAGGAGACGACGGCCGCTCCCAGGTCCTCCGCCTCCGGGTTCACCACCGAGCCGCCGACCCGGCGGGCGAGCGAGTCGATGAAGCGCGCGAGGCCCGGGTCGTCGCCCAGGCGGAAGAACGTGGTGTGCGCGCCGAGGCGGAGCGACGCGTCGAGCTCGCGGACCGAGACGGCGACGGTCAGCGGGTCCGGCGGGTAGTCGAAGAAGACGCCGCCGTCGGGCTCGAGGTGCGCGGTCGGCTCGCCGTCGGTGACGATGAGCAGCACCGGCTGCGCGTTCGGGTGCTTGCGGAAGTGCCGGTTGGCCAGCAGCAGCGCGTGGTGCAGGTTCGTGCCCTTGTCCCATTCCGCGTCCAGGCCGACCAGCTGCTCGACGTCCATCACCTCGGCGCGTCGGCCGAAGGCGACGAGCTGCAGCGCGTCGCCGCGGAACCGGCTGCTGATCAGGGTGTGCAGGGCGAGCGCGGTGCGCTTCATCGGCACCCAGCGGCCGTCCATCGCCATCGAGAACGACGTGTCGACGAGGAGCGCGACGCAGGCCTGCGTGCGCGCCTCCGTCTCCTGCACCTCGACGTCGTCGATCCGGATGCGCACACCGGAGCCGACCGGTCGGCCCTCGCCGGCGGTGCGGGTGAGGGCGTTGGTCACCGTGCGGGGGATGTCCCAGGCCTCGGTGTCGCCGAACTCCCACGAGCGCGTCGCTCCGGAGCGCTCGCCCGCCGCGCCCGCGCGCCGGACGTCGCGGGCGCCCTGACGGCCGGAGACGGTCTCGGCTATGTCGCGCAGGAGCGCTTTGCCGAGCTGGCGCATGGCCTTCGGGCTGAGGGCGAGGCGGCCGTCGGAGCCGCGGCGCAGGGTCCCGGAGTCGCGCAGGGCCCGCTCCAGGCGCTTCAGCGTCTGCGCGTCGACCGAGGCGTCCTCGCCGAGGCGCTTCGCCAGCAGGTCGAGGTCGAGGTCGTCGAGGGAGGAGCGGTCCGTCTGCGCGAGCTGGTCGGCGAGGGCGTCGAGGTCGGCCAGCTCCTGGAACAGGCCCGTCCCGTCGCCGAGGCCGAGCCCCTGCTCGCCGTCCATCCGCTCGGAGCCGCCCCAGTCCTCGCCGGGACGGAGCCCCCGCAGGGTCTCGTCGAGGCGGCCGAGGGACTGCATGAGCTCCGGCGTGCCGAAGGCCTCCTGGGCGAGGGCGTCGAGCTCGGCGCGCTGCTCGGCGGTCATCGAGTTGCGCATCCGCTGGGCCGCGGCCGCGCGGGCGGCGAGCGCGTCGATCAGCTCGTCCACCGACTCCGGTCCCTCGGGGAAGTACTCGCCGTGCTGCTCCATGAAGGCGTCGAACTGCTCGGGGGTGTCCTCGCCGCGCGCGTGCGCCTCGAGCAGCTCGTTCAGGTCGCGGAGCATCGCGTCGATCGCGGCGCGGTCCTCGTCGCTCGCGTTCTCGAGGGCCTGCTTCATCCCCTCGAAGCGCTGATCGAGCATCTCGCGGCCGAGGAGCTCGCGGATCCGCTCGAAGTCGGCGCGCGCCTCGGGGCTCTGCCAGCGGTAGTCGCGGAGCTCCGAGACGGCCGCGGCCGGCGAGGGCGGGAGGCTGTCGAGCTGGATCTCGGCGAGCGCGCGGTCGCCGTCGTCCATCTGCGTGTCGCGGGCGAGCTGCTTGCGCTCGGCGAGGACGGCCTTGTCGAGGAGCTCGCGGATCTCGCGGAGCGTGCCGTCGAGGTTGTTCCTCTGCGTGAGCTCGCGACGCCGCTCGGCGACGCGGGCGGCCAGGTCGTCCAGGCCCTCGCGGTCGCGGGTGCCCCGGCGGAGGAACTCGCGCAGGGCGCGCTCGGGCGAGGTGCCGCCCATCACGTCCTCGCCGATCGCGTCGAGGGCCTCCTTCAGGTCGACCGGAGGAGCGAGCGGATCGGGTCCCCCGTCGTACTTCGCGTAGCGCGCGTCGCGCTTAAGCCGCCGGTTGCCGCGCGGAGCATCAGCCATAGACGGCCTCGCCCCCGCCCGTCTCCTTGCTCAGCTTGCGCGAGAGGTAGAGGCCCTCGAGGGCGAGCTCGACCGCTCCGGCGCGGCGCCCCTCCCCCACGGCGTCGAGGCGCTCGGCGACCTCGTCGTACACGCGGGCCTCGCCCAGCAGCGGCAGGCCGGCCAGGAACTCGCGGGCGGTCACCTGCTCGCCGGTCGTGATCATCGCGCCGTTCTCGACCGCCTCGACGAGCGGCCCGAGGTCGACGCCGCGCAGGTGGGCGCGGACGGTCTCGGCGGTGGCCTGACGGAGCAGGTGGTCGAGGATCTCGTCCTCGCGGCCCTCCTCCCCCGACTCGAACTCGATCTTGCCGCCGAGCACGTCGACGGCGGTCTCGAGGTCGATGGGGCGGGCGACCGCCTCCTCCTCGCCGCGGCGGGTGGCGCGGTGCAGGGCGGCGGCGGCGATGGTCTCGGCGCCGGCGATGGCGAAGCGGGCGCTGACGCCGCTGCGCTGGTCGACGGAGCTCGACTCGCGCAGGGCCCGCGTGAAGCGGGCGAGGATCTCGATGAGCGCATCGGGCACGGTCGCGACGAGGTCCGCCTCCTGCCGGATGACGGCGACCTCGTCGACGAGAGCGGTCGGGTAGTGGGTGCGGATCTCGGCGCCGAAGCGGTCCTTCAGCGGCGTGATGATCCGGCCGCGGTTCGTGTAGTCCTCCGGGTTCGCGCTCGCGACGACGAGGACGTCGAGGGGGAGGCGGAGGACGTAGCCGCGGATCTGGATGTCGCGCTCCTCCATCACGTTGAGCATGGCGACCTGGATCCGCTCGGCCAGGTCCGGCAGCTCGTTGATCGCGACGATGCCGCGGTGGCTGCGCGGGATGAGGCCGAAGTGGATGGTCTCCGGATCGCCCAGGCTGCGGCCCTCGGCCACCTTCATCGGGTCGACGTCGCCGATGAGGTCGGCGACGCTGGTGTCGGGGGTGGCCAGCTTCTCGACGTAGCGCTCCTCGCGGGGCCTCCACACGACGGGCAGGTCCTCGCCCAGCTCCTCCGCTCGGCGGCGGCTCTCCGTGGTGATCGGCTCGTAGGGGTGCTCGCCCAGCTCGGACCCCTCGATGACGGGCGTCCACTCGTCGAGCAGGCCGACGAGGGTGCGCAGGAGGCGGGTCTTGCCCTGGCCGCGCTCGCCCAGCAGGACGATGTCGTGGCCGGCGATGACGGCGCGCTCGACCTGCGGGATGACCGTCTCGGCGAAGCCGTGCAGGCCCGGCCAGGGGTCGCGGCCCTCGCGCAGGGCGTCGAGCAGGTTGTCGCGGATCTCGGTGCGGAGGCTCTTCTGCACGTGCCCGGAGGCACGGAGCTGGCCGAGGGTCTGGGTCGTCGGGCGCATCACCTCGGCAACGCTACGCCGCAGGTCCGACACGTAGTGGAGGTGCGGCGGATTCGCGGCGCGGGCTTGCGCGGGGGCGCTTCGAGACACCGCTGCTGAGGCGGTGTCCCGGCGGGCAGCGCGGCGTCTCGGCGCTGCGGGCGGGCGCGCCGCCGCGGACGGCTCAGCGCTCGAGGCGCGGGGCGGCGGCGAGCAGGCGGCGCGTGTACTCCTCCTGCGGTGCGGCGAGGAGCGACGCGGCCGGCCCCGCCTCGACGATCCGGCCCTCGCGCATCACGGCGATGCGATCGCTCATGTGGGCGATCACGCCGAGGTCGTGCGAGATGAGGAGGAGGGCGAGGCCGTGACGGCGCTGCAGGTCGTCGAGCAGGTCGAGGATCTGCGCCTGCACCGACACGTCGAGGGCCGAGACGGGCTCGTCGCAGATCAGCACGTCGGGGCGCGTCGCCAGCGCCCGGGCGATCGAGACGCGCTGGCGCTGACCGCCGGAGAGGGTCCGCGGCGAGCGCCGCTCCAGGGCGGGGTCGAGCCCCACGCTCTCGAGCAGCGCGGGCACGGAGGCGGCGCCGGCGTCGCGGAGGAGGCGGCCGACGCTCCAGCGCGGGTCGAACGAGGAGAGGCTGTCCTGGTAGACGGCGCCGATCCGCGGGCGGCGGGGACGGCGGGAGCGCTCGGTCGCTGCCGACCACGGCTCGCCGAACAGCTCGACGGCGCCCGCGTCCGGACGCCGCAGCGCCAGCACGAGCCGGGCCACCGTGCTCTTGCCCGACCCGGACTCGCCGACGAGCCCCACGGTCTCGCCGCGCCGCAGCCGGAGGTCGACGTCGTCGACCGCGACCCGCACTCCTCCGCCGGGCAGCGGGAAGCGGGCGGCGAGTCCGCGGGCCGCGACCACGACCTCGCCGGGGGTCTCGGGCGGGGTCGCCGGTGCGGTCGGGTCGGTGAGCCGGGAGCCGCGCGGGCGCCCGGCGGGGACGGCGGCCACGAGCGCGCGGGCCTCGGGGCTGCGGGGCGCGCGCAGCACCTCGGCCGCGGTCCCCTCCTCCACCACGCGGCCGTCGGCGAGCACGAGGATGCGGTCGGCGAGGCCCGCCACCACCGCGAGGTCGTGCGAGACCAGGACGAGCGCCCGGCCGCGCGCCTTCTGCTCGGCGAAGAGCTCGAGCACGCGGGCCTGGACGGTCACGTCGAGCGCGGTGGTCGGCTCGTCGGCGACGAGCAGCGGCGGATCGAGTGCCACGGCCGCCGCGAGGAGGGCGCGCTGGCGGAGCCCGCCGGAGAGGTCGCCGGAGCGCTCCCGCATCCGCTCGGCCGGCTCCGGCATGCCGACGCTCGCCAGGGCCTCGACCGTCCGCTGCGCGCGCTCGGCCGCGGGGAGGCGGCCGTGGAGGCGGAGCACGTCGCCGATCTCGCGGCCGATCGGGCGCAGCGGGTCGAGCGAGAGCAGCGCGTCCTGCGGGACGAAGCCGACGGATCCGCCGCGCAGCCGCCGCAGCTCCCGCTCGCCCGCTCCGACCACCTCGGTCCCGCCGACGCGGACGCTCCCGGTCACGGCGCCTCCGCTCAGCCCCAGCAGCGCTCGCGCGGTGACGCTCTTGCCCGACCCGGACTCGCCGACGATCGCGACGCACTCCCCCGGCTCCACGCGGAACGAGACCCCGTGCACCACCTCGACTCCGTCGAAGGCGACCCGGAGCCCCTCGACGACGACCGCGCTCACCGCGCACCCCGCAGACGCCCGCCGAGGACCGTCGTCGCGATCGTGGTCAGCACGATCGCCAGCCCCGGGAACACGGTCAGCCACCACGCGCTCGCGAGGTAGGTGCGGCCCGCCGAGAGCATCGCGCCCCACTCCGGCGCGGGCGGCTCGGCGCCCAGGCCCAGGTAGCTGAGGGCCGAGGCCCAGACGATCGCCTGGCCGACGCCGAGGGTCGCCAGCACGGCGAGCGGCCCGAAGGTGTTGGGGAGGACGTGCCGGACGAGGATGCGGACGGGTCCGTGCCCCAGCACGCGCGCCGCCTCGACGTAGCCGGAGTCGCGGATGCCGAGCAGCTGCGTGCGCAGGATGCGGGCGTACCCCGGTGCGGTCGAGAGGCCGACCGCGATGGTGGCGGGGACGACTCCGGGACCCGTGACCACGATCACGAGCAGCGCGAGCAGGAGCGCGGGGAAGGCGAAGAGCACCTCGAGCACGCGGCCGATCACGCCGTCGACGACGCGGCCGCCGAACGCCGCGACCACCCCGAGCACCGCGCCGAGGACGAGGCCGATCGCGGTGGCGCTGGCGCCGATCAGGAGGGATGCGCCGGCCCCCGCGATGAGGCGGCTGAGGACGTCGCGACCGGACTCGTCGGTGCCGAGCAGGTGCGCGGCACCCGGTGGGGTGAAGGCGTCGCGCGGGGCGACGGCGAGCGGATCGGAGGGGGCGAGCAGCCCGGGCGCGACGGCGGCGAGCAGGAGCAGCACGACGAAGACCGCGGCCAGCACCTCGCCGGCGCGGAGGCGGGAGGGACCCCGGCGGAGCGGGCGGGCGGCGCGCAGCTCGAGCTCGCTCACGCGACCACCTCCCGCCGGGCCAGCCGCGGGTCGATCACGCGCGTCAGCAGATCGGTGGCGAGGGTCACGACGATGTACGCCAGCGCCGTGACCAGCACGACACCCGTCACCACCGGCACGTCGCGGACCGTCACCGCCGCGAGGAGCGTCCGGCCGAGCCCCGGCCTCGCGAAGATCGTCTCGACCACCACGGCCCCGCCGATCAGGTAGCCGAACGCCCAGCCCGAGAGTGAGACGCCCGGCAGCACCGCGTGGCGCAGCGCGTGGCGGGCGCGGACGCCGAGCTCGCCCTCGCCGCGCGCCCGAGCGGCGAGCACGAACGGCGACTCCAGCGCGTCGAGGAGGGAGCGGCGCATCACCTGGCCGAGGAAGCCCGCCAGCGGGATCGCGAGGGTGAGCGTCGGCAGCACCAGCCCGGCGGGCGACCCTGTGCTGACCGGGGGCAGCCAGCGCAGCGCGGTCGCGAAGACGGCGATCAGCACGGTCGCCAGCCAGAAGTGCGGGAGCGCGGCTGCCGTGAGCTCGAGGCCGGACCCGACCGCGGCGGCGAGGCGGCCGCCCCGGGTCGACCAGAGGGCGGTCGCGAGCGCCAGGAACCATGCGGCGGTGAGCGCGAGCACGGCGAGCAGGAGGGTGCCGGGCAGCTGCGCGCCGAGGATCTGCGCGACGGGAGTGCGCAGGGAGTAGGAGGTGCCGAGGTCGCCGCGCGCGAGCCTGCCGAGCTGCACCAGGTACTGCACGAGGAGCGGCTGGTCGAGGCCGTACTGCTCCCGCACCGCGGCGAGCGCCTCGGGCGACGCCTGCGAGCCCGGACCGCCGAGGATCGCCTCCGCCGGATCGCCGGGGACGAGGCGGATGAGGACGAAGACGGCGGTCGCGACGGCCCACAGCACCACGAGGGCGCCACCGAGGCGGAGGAGCACGCGACGGATCATGCGGGCGGGCGTCCTCTCTGGTCGGGGCGGTGGAGGGGGCGGGGCTTCGTCGAGGCCCGCTCCCTCCGGAGCACGCGATGCGCGTCCGTCGGCGACTACTCGACCAGCATGGAGGACGGATACCTGCTGATCGAGCAGCCCGCGGAGCGGTCGCATCGTGATCCGGCCATCCCGATCGCGGGGTCTCGGTGCGCCGCTGCGGCGACTACTCGACCATGCGTCCGCTCATCGATCGGTGCAGGCGGCTCTCCGGAGCCGGGTCAGACCCAGGCGTCGGCGAACCAGGGGGTCGACACGGTGTCGAGGGCGACGAGGCCCTGGACGGCCGACCGGTGCAGGTAGTGGTTCTGCTGGTCGTAGAGCGGCAGGATCCAGTAGCCCTCGAGGACGATCCGCTGCGCCTGCTCGTACAGGTCGGCGCGGGCGTCCTCGTCGGTCGTGGCGCTCGCCTGCTCGAGCAGCGAGTCGAGGGCGGGGTCGGCGATCTGCGCGTGGTTGGCGAAGTAGCCGCTCGGCGCGGGGGTGATGCCGGAGGAGGAGTAGAGGATCCGCAGCACGTCGGGTCCGACCTTCGTGTACGGGGCGCTCACCAGCTCGTACTCGTTCGACGCGAGCGCGGTGTACCAGCTCGACAGGTCGAGCAGGCTGATCCGCACGTCGAAGCCGAGGGTCTTCGCCGAGGCCTGGATCTGCTCGAACAGCGACTGCTCGGCCGGGATCGACTGGTTGGTGCTGACGGGGAAGCGCAGCGTCAGCGGCGTGCCGTCCTTCTCGCGGATGCCGTCGCCGTCCGAGTCCACCCAGCCGGCCTTCTCGAGCAGGTCCTCGGCGGCGGCCGCCTCGGAGTCGGAGCCGGCGTCCTCGAAGAGCGACGGGTCGGAGTACGCGGTCGCCTCGCGGCTGGACAGCGGGGAGTAGGAGCGCTCGGCGGTGCCGAAGAAGAGGGAGTCGATCGCGTCGTTCACGCCGACGCCGCGGACGAACGCCTCGCGGACGGACTCGTCGTCGAACGGCGCCTGCCCGGAGTTGAGCTCGAGGCGGTTGACCGAGCCGGGCCGGGGCGCGTCGAGCTCGACGAGGTCGGTCGCTCCGGTCGCGGCCTTCAGGGTGTCGGGCTGGGCGTTGTCGAGCACGTCGACCTCGCCCGACTGCAGCGCCGCGTAGCGGGTGGCGGAGTCGGGGATGAAGCGCCAGGTGATGCTCGCCAGGTGCGCGGGGCCCTCGTGGCCGTCCCCGGTCGGGCCGGTCGAGGCGTCGTAGGCCTCGTTGCGGGTGAGGGTCACGTGGTCCTGCTTGACCCACTCCGAGACGGCGAAGGGGCCGGTTCCGACGGGCGCCTCGCAGTTGGCCTCCTCGCCGCGGGCGATGCCGGCGGGCGACTCGATCGCGGTCCACGGCTGCGCGAGCGACTCGAGCAGCGCACTGTCCGGCGCGGTCAGGGTGAAGCGGGCGACGGTCGGCGAGACCGCGGTGACGGAGGCGACCTTCGCCACGGCGAGGTAGCCGGTGGAGGACTTGGTCGCCGGGTCCTGCAGGTGCGCGATGTTCGCGGCGACCGCCTCCGCGTCGAGGGCGGTGCCGTCGGTGAAGGTCACGCCCTCGCGCAGGGTGAAGTCGTAGCTGAGCGCGTCGTCCGAGACGGTCCACGACTCGGCCAGCCACGGCGTGATGGTGCCGTCTGCGTCGCGCGAGACGAGCGACTCGAGCACCTGCGTCGCGAGGAGCGCCTGCGGGTAGTTGCCGCCGACGTGCGGGTCGAGGCAGGTGGGCTCGGCGTCGCCGGACGCGTAGGTCAGCGTCCCGCCGTCGACGGGGGTGCTGGAGGCGTCGGGCGTCTCGGCGGTGCAGCCGCTGAGCAGGAGCGCGGCGGCCGCGACGGCGGCGGGGAGGGCGAGGAGGCGGGGGCGCAGCGGCATGACGTCTTTCGTGGAGGGGTCGGGAGTGCTCGCGTTTCTTGGACGCGACCCAGGAAACGCTAGCAGGGCGTGGGGGCGGCGGGCGGGGATCGCTCGGATCCGTGGACGGGTGCGCGGATCCCGCGCTGGGGAGGGACGAATCGCGCTGGCGGAGGCGACTGATGCGCCAAGCGGTCGGGATCGGGTCGCACTCTCCTACTGTCGATGGATGACCTCCGCCGTGCTCGCCCTCCTGTTCGGCTCCGCCGTCGCCCTCGTGGGCCTCGTGCCCTGGGCCGCCCTGCAGTACCGGCGCCGCGGCGTCCTCGGGATCGGCAACGCGGTGCTGGCCTTCGCCGCCGTGGTCTACGCGCTCGCCCTCGTCACCTACACGCTCCTCCCCCTGCCCGACGAGGCGACGGTCGCCGCCGCCTGCCGCACCGGATCGGGTCCGCAGCTGCGCCTGTTCGCCTTCGTCGCGGACATCGCGAAGGAGGGCGGGATCGACGGGCCCCGCGCGCTGCTGACGAACCCCGCGTCCGCGCAGGTGCTCCTGAACGTGGTCTTCTTCGTCCCCCTCGGGATGCTCGTCCGACACCTCGCTCTGCGCGGGCGCCTCGTCGCCGGGCTGATCGGCGGCACCGTCGTCGGCTTCGCCGTCTCGCTCCTCATCGAGGTCACGCAGCTCACGGGCGACTGGTTCCTCTACCCGTGCGCCTACAGGCTCTTCGACGTCGACGACCTGCTGGCCAACACGGCCGGCGCCCTGCTCGGCACCCTCCTCTCCCCCGTCCTCCTCCTCTTCACCCGCCGGACCGAGGGCGCGGTGCCGGAGCTGGCCCGCCCGGTCACGATCCGCCGCCGCGCGTTCGGCATGTTCTGCGACGTTCTCGCGCTGAGCCTCATCACGGGCGCGCTCGTCTCGATCACCGGGGTCGGCCTCGTGCTCGCGGGGGTGGACACGCGCTCGAGCCCCGGGGACGTGGTTCTCGGAGCCCTGCCGTTCGTCGCTCCGCTGCTCCAGCTGGTGATCGTGCTGCGGTCCGGACGGACCCTCGGCGAGACGGTGGTGCGCCTGCGTCCCGAGCCGCGACCGCTCCTCTGGCAGCGGCTCGTGCGCTGGGCGGCGGGATCGGGCGGCTGGTCGACCCTGCTCGCCGTCGAGGGCGGCTTCTGGTCGCTGCTCGCCTTCGTCCTCGCGGCGGCCGCGATGATCGGCCTGGTGGCGACGCGGGGCCGCCGGGGGACGGCGAACGCGCTGGCTCGCCTCGACGTCGTGGACGAGCGGGCGGAGGCGCCGTCCGCCATACGGAAGACGGACTGAGAGGAGCCTGCCGGACGCCTGGGCGAGCCTCCGATCAGACCGCCACGCGGAGCCCCTCGACCAGGTCGTGCTGCGCCTCGCGGCCGGCCCGCGTGGGCACGAGCGGGTACACATGCACCTGCCCGACGGCCTCGTGGAGCTCGAACGGGACCGCGGCGGCCGCCGCCCGCTCGGCCAGCACGTGGGCGTCCGGATTGAGGACGTCACGCGTGCCCGTGAAGACGGTGAGGGGGCCGAGGCCCGCCAGGTCGCCGAACAGCGGGCTGACCACGGGATCGAGCAGGTCGAGGGCGCCGCGCCAGCTCTCGGCGAGCACGCGACCGCCCGGGGTGCCGAGCCAGGGATCGGTCGGCTGCACCTCGGGGATCCGCGGGTTGCTCCAGGAGAGGTCGAGCGCGGGCGAGACGAGGGTCGTGCGCGGCAGGACCACCCCCTCGTCGCGCAGGGCGAGGGCCGTCGAGAGGGCGATCTGGCCGCCCGCCGAGTCGCCGGCGAGGGAGGTCGCGCCGTGCCGCTCCAGACTCCGCAGCACCAGGGAGCGGACGCCGTCGCGCGCCTCGAGCGCCGTACCGAAGGGCACGAGCGGGTAGATCGGGAGGGTCACCGCGACCGAGGCCTCGTCGGCGATGCGGGCGGCGAGCCACCAGTGCTGGGGCGCGATCTCGTTCACCCAGCCGCCGCCGTGGACGTAGACGACGCCGCCGCGGATCACCCGCGGGCGGATCGTGTAGACCGGCCAGGAGCCGACCTGCTCCACGTCGACGCGCACACCGGGCCGGAGGCGGGGCGGCGGTCCGTAGGAGGCGGGACGGAGCGCGCGCTCCCGGATGCGGCGGCGGGCTCCCTCCGCGCTGACGAAGGTGCGGTTCGCGCGGGCGAGCCGGAGCGCGAGCGGGACGAGGGAATCGGGGACGACGAGCGGCATCGCCCGAGCATCGCGCACCCCGGTGCGCAGCGGCTGGGCGGCGACGGACTGCGCGGCTGCGGACTCTGCGGCGACGGCCTCGGCAGCCACCGACGCGGCCGCCAGGGACTCGGCCGCCGATCCACAGAGGTCGGAGGACGCGGCGCGGGCTCCGCGGACGGAGCGTCGGCACCCGCGGACGCAGCGTCCGAGACCGCGGTCGACGCCCGGGCACCCCGCGCACAGCACGACGGCCCGGCCCGTGGAGGGAGCCTGGCCGGGGCCGCCGGTCAGCGTGCTGCCTGCACGCCCGCGGAGCGCGGGTCGGCAGCGGCCTCGCCGTCGCCGAGCGCTGCGGGTCAGCGGCGAGCGGCGGAGCGGCCGGCGAAGCGGGTGTAGACGAGCAGGACGATGATCGCTCCGATGATCGAGCCGATGATGCCGGCGGGCTGGAAGAAGCCGTCCATCGGGTCGTGCTGGAAGATCAGGAAGCCGAGGAAACCGCCGACGAACGAGCCGACGATGCCGAGCACGATGGTCATGCCGATGCTGATGCTCTGCTTCCCGGGGACGATGAGCCGGGCCAGCGCTCCTGCGATGAGTCCGACGACGATGAGGCTGATGATGAGACCGAGCATGGCGGTCGTCCTTCCGTTGTGCGGGCGGGGGCCCGCTGGTCGGTTCCGCGGTTGCGGGACCGGTGGCTACGCAACCACCCCGGAGGAGGCAGCGGTACACCCCTGGGGGTGTGCTCGCCGAGAAGACCGGTGCGGTAGCGTCCGACCATGACCCGCCGTGCGCCCCTCACCGTCGCGCTCGTCGACGACTACGACGTCGTCCTCACAGGCCTCGCGCACATGTTCGACCACTACCGCGACCGGGTGGTCGTCGCCGAGATCGACGCGAACGCCTCCCTCTCCGACCGGATCGACGTCGTCCTCTACGACTCGTTCGCCCAGCCGGAGTCGGACCACCACGAGATCGCGGAGCTGGTGCGCAACGAGCGGGCCGAGCACGTGGTCGTCTACACGTGGAACTTCGCGCCGACGCTGATCGCGGACGCCCTCGAGCAGGGCGTCCACGGCTACCTCTCCAAGACCCTGCCCGCGCGGGAGCTGGTGGCCGCGCTCGAGCGGGTGGCCGCGGGCGAGGTCGTCGTCAGCGATCCTCCGCGGCGGGCGGGCAGCGCACCGGGCCTCGACTGGCCGGGCCGCCACGAGGGCATCACCGACCGGGAGTCGGAGATCCTCGCGCTCATCACGCAGGGCAAGAGCAACGCCGACGTCGCCGCGCTCACCTACCTCAGCCCCAACACGGTGAAGTCCTACATCCGCAGCGTCTACGGCAAGATCGGCGCGACCAGCCGCACGCAGGCCGTCCTCTGGGGCGTCGACCACGGCTTCACCCCCGACCACCACCGCATCGACCACTGGCTCGGCGGCCCCTGACCCGCGCCCGCGGGACGCCGCTCCGGTACGCGACCCGCCGACGGACGCGCACCCGGGAGGCGTCTCGCGGGAGGGGGCGGGGGCGCACGCACCGCTACGGTGTGGCCATGCCCCTCGACCGCGCGCCGACCATCCGCGACGTCGCGGTGCGGGCAGGAGTGTCGTACCAGACGGTCTCGCGCGTGCTCAACGACAGCCCCCAGCTGCGGCCGCGCACCCGGGAGCGCGTGCTCGCCGCGATCGAGGATCTCGGCTTCCGCCCCAGCGCCGCCGCCCGCGCCCTGGCGACGAGCCGCTCCGGCCTGATCGGGATCCTCGCCGCCGAGAGCCACAGCTTCTACGGCACCGCCACCGCGATGGCCGCGATCGAGCAGGCGGCGCGCGACGCGGGCTACCGGGTCCCGGTCGTGAACGCGGCGCCGGACGCGGAGTCGCTGGCCGACGGCCTCGCCCACCTGCGGCGGGAGTCGGTGGAGGCGATCGTGGTCCTCGCCCCGCAGGAGCGCGCGCTGGAGGCGATCGAGAGCCTCGCGATCGGCGTCCCGTCGGTGACGCTCGGCGCGACGGACCGCGGAGCCGACTCCCTGCTCCTCGTCGACCAGGCGGCCGGAGCACGACTGGCGACCGAGCACCTCGTCGGCCTCGGCCACACCCGCATCGCGCACCTCGCCGGTCCGCAGCACTGGGTGGAGGCGCAGGCGCGGCTCGAGGGCTTCGCCGCCGGGATGAGCGCGGCCGGCCTCGACCCCGTCGCCGTCGTGGAGGGCGACTGGAGCGCCGAGTCCGGCTACCGCGCCGGCCTCCGCCTCCTCGGAGCCGCGCTTCTGCCGACCGCGGTGTTCGCCGGCAACGACCAGATGGCCCTCGGACTCCTGCACGCCTGCACCGAGCGGGGACTGCGCGTGCCCGAGGACCTCAGCGTCGTCGGCTTCGACGACGTGCCCGAGGCGGCGCACTACCAGCCGCCGCTGACGACCATCCGCCAGGACTTCGCGGAGGTCGGCCGCCGCACGATCGGCGTCGTGCTCGCCGAGCTGCGC
Organism: Rathayibacter sp. AY1F4; assembly: GCF_002931775.1. Classification (NCBI taxonomy): domain Bacteria; kingdom Bacillati; phylum Actinomycetota; class Actinomycetes; order Micrococcales; family Microbacteriaceae; genus Rathayibacter; species Rathayibacter sp. AY1F4. Next base: position 135,262 of record NZ_PSVE01000006.1, on the reverse strand, counting down.
GGCGAGGAGCCCGCCGTCGACCGCCCGGTGCCGCCGGTGCTGGTGGAGCGGGCGTCGACGGCTCAGGCCTGAGCAGCACCGCCCCCGCCTCACCCCGCGTGCGGCAGCAGCACCTCCACGCGCCCCTCGCGCACCCGCGTCTCGAACCGCGGCTGCGGCGAGGTGGCCGGCCCCCGCAGCACCTCGCCGGTCTCGAGCGAGAAGGCGCTGCCGTGCCACGGGCAGGCGACGCACGCCTCCCCCGAGCCGTCCGCCGAGACCTCGCCCTCGTCGAGCGGGCCCGAGAGGTGGCTGCAGACGTTCGAGAGCACGTCGATCCGCTCGCCCCGGCGGAAGGCGAGCAGGGGGAGGCCCGCGACCTCCCTCCTCACCGGCGTGCGCTCCGGCAGGTCCGCCAGGGCGCCGAGCTCCTGCCAGCCCGAGGGGAAGCGGTGCGGCACGTCCTCCGCGTGGTTCGCCCCCGCCGCCTGCCGGTAGCTGAGGTGGCCGCCCAGGTAGCCGCCGCCCGAGACGACGGCGAGCCCGAGCATCCCGAGCACCTTCCCGCTCGTGGTGCGCCCGCGGCGGCGCTGCAGCCACGACGCGGCGTAGAGGCCCGTCGCGACCACGTCGGCCGCCGAGTGCACCAGCCCGACGCGGGTCTGCTGCTCGTGCAGCTCCGACCAGTCGGTGAAGCCGGAGGCGGCGGTCGGCAGGACGCTGATCACGCCGACACCGACGAGGGTCCGCGCCGCCCGCTGGTTCCCCGGCAGCAGGTCGAGCACCGCCGCCGACACTCAGGCGCCGGTGGGCACGAGGACGAGCAGCGGATGGACGGGGTGGCCGACCGGGACGCCGTGCAGCACGTCCCGCACCGGCTGCGGCCGGACCACCGCGTTCACGGCCCGCTTCACCCGGCCGACGAGCAGATCGAGGGCGGCGGCGTTCTCGAGGCGGGTGACGAGTCTGACGAGTCTGATCTCACGCATGCCTCAGGCGACCAAGCGGGCGGCCCCGGCGGAAGGGGCTTGCGGCGGAGGAGGAGCAGTCGGACCCCGCCGGCGGGCCCCTCGCTTGCCGACCCCGAGCCGTTTCGCCTACGCTGACCCGGGGCTTTGTGAACGGTCACATCGCCCGAGCGAGGAGCATGATGGACCAGCGCAGGCCCACCCCCGCCGACGTGATCACGAGCGGCGCCACCGCCCTCGGCATCGAGCTCGGCTCCACCCGGATCAAGGCGTGCCTGGTCGACGCGGCCGACCCGTCCGTGGTCCTCGCGGTCGGCAGCCACGAGTGGGAGAACCAGTTCGTCGACCGCCGCTGGACCTACTCCCTCGACGCCGTCCACGCGGGCCTCCAGGCCGCCTACGCGGACCTCGTCGCCGACGCCTCCTCGCGCCACGGCGTGCAGCTCTCCTCCGTCGGGGCGCTCGGCGTCTCGGCGATGATGCACGGCTACCTCCCCTTCGATGCGGACGGCGGGCTGCTCGTCCCCTTCCGCACCTGGCGCAACACCAGCACCGGGCCCGCGTCGGCCGAGCTCACCGAGCTGTTCGGCGCCAACATCCCCCTGCGCTGGTCGCTCGCGCACCTGCACCAGGCGGTCCTCGACTCCGAGCCGCACGTCGAGCGGATCGACTTCCTCACCACCCTCGCCGGATACGTGCACTGGCGCCTCACCGGCGAGAAGGTCCTCGGAGTCGGCGACGCCTCCGGCATGGTCCCGACCGACCCGGCGACCCGCGACTACGACCAGCGCGTCGTCGACCTCTACGACGCGCGCGCGGCCGGCGCCGTGAAGCCCCTGCGCGAGCTGCTGCCCGCCGTGCTCCCCGCGGGCGCCGACGCCGGCTCGCTCACCGCCGAGGGCGCGCTCCTGCTCGACCCCACCGGCTCCCTCCGGCCCGGCGCCCCCGCCTGCCCGCCCGAGGGCGACGCCGGCACCGGCATGGTGGCGACCAACTCCGTCGCCCCGCGCACCGGCAACGTCAGCGCCGGCACCAGCATCTTCGCCATGGTCGTCCTCGAGGGCCCGCTGGAGAGCGTGCACCACGAGCTCGACCTCGTCGCAACCCCCGCCGGCGACCTCGTCGCGATGGTCCACTGCAACAACGGAGCCAGCGAGCTCGCCGGCTGGGTCGGCCTGTTCTCGCGATTCGCCGCCGCATCCGGCGGACCCTCCGACAGCGACGCCGTCTACGGCACCCTCTTCGCCGAGGCGCTCGAGGGCGAGGCGGACGCGGGCGGACTGCTCGCCTACAACCACCTCGCGGGCGAGCCGATCGCCGGGCTGGTCGAGGGCCGCCCGCTCGTCGTGCGCACCCCCGACTCGCGGCTCACGCTCGCCAACTTCATGCGCGCGCAGCTCTACGGCGTGTTCGGCACGCTGGCTCTGGGCATGCGCGTCCTCGCGGGCGAGGGCGTCCGGATCGACGAGATGTTCGCGCACGGAGGCATGTTCCGCACCGCCGGGGTCGCCCAGCGCTTCCTCGCCGGCGCGCTCGACGCCCCCGTCTCGGTCGCCGCGACCGCCTCCGAGGGCGGCCCGTGGGGCATGGCGGTGCTCGCCGCCTACCGCCTGCAGAGCGGAGTCGCGCTCGACGCGTACCTCACCGATCAGGTCTTCGGCGACTCCGGCTTCGAGACCGTCGCCCCCGACGCGGACGACGTCGCCGGCTTCTCCGCCTACCTCGAGCGCTACCGCGCCGGCCTCGCCGTCGAGCAGACCGCCGTCGAGACCCTCACCGACCCGCAGAACCAGGGAGCCACCGCATGACCACCCAGAACCCCGCCGTCGAGGAGGCGATCGCCCGCGTCCGCGAGGACGTCGCGCGGCTGCACTCCGAGCTCGTCCGCTACGGCCTCGTCATCTGGACCGGCGGGAACATCTCGGGCCGCGTGCCCGGCGCCGACCTCTTCGTGATCAAGCCCAGCGGCGTCTCCTACGACGACCTCGCGCCCGAGAACATGATCCTCTGCGACCTCGACGGGAACGTCGTCCCCGGCACCCCCGGCAGCGACCGCAGCCCCTCCAGCGACACCGCGGCGCACGCCTACGTGTACCGCGAGATGCCCGAGGTCGGCGGAGTCGTGCACACGCACTCCACCTACGCGACCGCGTGGGCGGCCCGCGCCGAGTCGATCCCCTGCGTCATCACCGCGATGGCCGACGAGTTCGGCGGGGAGATCCCCATCGGCCCGTTCGCGATCATCGGCGACGACTCCATCGGCCGCGGCATCGTCGCGACCCTCAGCGGCCACCGCTCGCGCGCGGTCCTGATGCAGAACCACGGCGTCTTCACCATCGGCAAGGACGCGAAGGACGCCGTCAAGGCGGCCGTCATGGCCGAGGACGTCGCCCGCACCGTGCACCTCGCGCGCCAGGGCGGCGAGCTCGTCCCCATCCCGCAGGAGTCGATCGACGCCCTGTTCGACCGCTACCAGAACGTCTACGGACAGAACCCCACCGGAGCCATCGCATGAGCGTGTACCAGAGCATCATCCCCGACCTCGCCACCCGCACCGTCTGGTTCCTGACCGGCAGCCAGGACCTCTACGGCGAGGACACCCTCCGCCAGGTCGCCGAGCAGTCGCAGGCCGTCGTCGCGCAGCTGAACGAGGCGGGCGCGATCCCCGTGACCGTCGAGTGGAAGCCGGTGCTGAAGAGCTCCGACGCCATCCGCCGCACCATGATCGAGGCGAACTCCGACGACTCCGTCGTGGGCGTCATCACCTGGATGCACACCTTCAGCCCCTCGAAGATGTGGATCCACGGCTTCGACGCGCTCGCCAAGCCGCTGCTGCACTTCCACACCCAGGCGAACGTCGCCCTGCCGTGGCAGGACATCGACTTCGACTTCATGAACCTCAACCAGGCCGCGCACGGCGACCGCGAGCACGGCTACATCCTCAGCCGGATGAGCGTGCCCCGGAAGACCGTCGTCGGCCACGCGAGCGACGCTCGCGTCACCGAGGCCATCGGCACCTGGTCGCGCGCGGCCGCAGGCTGGTCCGCCTCGCAGAGCATGAAGGTCGCCCGCTTCGGCGACAACATGCGCAACGTCGCCGTCACCGAGGGCGACAAGACCGAGGCCGAGATCCGCCTCGGCGTCAGCATCAACACCTGGGGAGTGAACGAGCTCGTCGAGCGCGTCGACGCCGCCACCTCCGAGCAGATCGACGCCCTCGTCGCGGAGTACCTCGAGAGCTACGACGTGGTCCCCGAGCTGCTCCCCGGCGGCGAGCGCCACGAGTCGCTCCGCTACGGCGCCGCGGTCGAGATCGGCCTGCGCTCGTTCCTGGAGGAGGGCGGCTTCGAGGCGTTCACCGACAGCTTCGAGGACCTCGGCGGGCTCCGCCAGCTCCCCGGACTCGCCGTGCAGCGCCTCATGGCCGACGGCTACGGCTTCGGCGGCGAGGGCGACTGGAAGACGGCCGTCCTCATCCGCATCGCCGCCGTCATGGGCGCCAGCCTCCCCGGCGGCACCAGCCTGATGGAGGACTACACCTACGACATGACGCCCGGCGAGGAGCTCATCCTCGGCGCGCACATGCTCGAGGTGTCGCCGTCCCTGTCGTCGAAGCGCGCCTCGCTCGAGATCCACCCGCTGGGCATCGGCGGCCGCGAGGACCCGGTGCGCCTGGTCTTCACCGCCGACGCCGGCCCGGCCGTGGTGGTCGCCCTGAGCGACGTCCGCGAGCGCTTCCGCCTGGTCGCGAACACGGTCCGGAACGTCGAGCCGCCCCAGACGCTCCCGCACCTGCCGGTCGGCCGCGCCGTCTGGCAGCCCGCCCCGGACTTCGGCACCAGTGCCGCCGCCTGGATCACCGCCGGCGCCGCGCACCACACGGTGATGACGACGCAGATCGGCCTGGAGGCGTGGGAGGACTTCGCCCGCATCGCCGGCGTCGAGCTCCTGGTGATCGACGAGTCGACCACCCTCCGCGGCTTCGAGTCCGACATCCGCTCGAACGCGACGTACTACCGCCTCTCCCAGGGCCTGTAGATCCTGCGAGGCCGGATGGCCGGCTCCCTGCGGGGGGCCGGCCGTCCGTCGTTCCCGGCGAGCCGCCGGGTCGGGGCGGGGGACCGCCGCCGAGACCGGCCTGGATCGCGTCGGCGATCGAGGGCGGATCGCCCTCTCCGGCCCGTTCGGCGCCCGCTGCAGCGTCCCGGCCCCGGTTGCGGACGCGCTCGCAGCACGACGGAGGCCGGGAGGCCCGGACGGCCCTCGCGGGCAGTCGGTCCTTCCGGCCTCCGGGATGCGGGCGTGCGGCGGGCGGTCAGTCGCGCGAGGTCGAGAACGCCGCGTCGAAGGCGTCGGCCGGCGGCGTGATCGCGTTGAGCTTCCGCACGAAGGCCAGGGCCTCGGGGGCGCCGTCGAGGCGGTCCATGCCGGCGTCCTCCCACTCGACGCTGGTCGGGCCGGTGTAGCCGATCGCGTTGAGCGCGCGGAACACCGGCTCCCACGGGACGGCGCCGTGCCCGGTCGAGACGAAGGTCCACCCGCGGCGCGGGTTCGCCCACGGCAGGTGCGAGCCGAGGACGCCGTTGCGGCCGTCGAGGTTGGTGACCGACTCCTTCACGTGCACGTGGAAGATGTGGTCGGCGAAGTCGAGCACGAACGCGACGCTGTCGAGCTGCTGCCAGACGAAGTGCGACGGGTCGAAGTTGAAGCCGAACGAGGCGCGGTGGCCGATCGCCTCGAGGGTGCGCTTGGCGGTCCAGTAGTCGTAGGCGATCTCGCTCGGGTGTACCTCGAGCGCGTAGCGGACGCCGACCTCCTCGAAGACGTCGAGGATCGGGTTCCAGCGGTCGGCGAAGTCCTGGTAGCCGGCGGCGATCCACTCGTCGGAGGCGGGCGGGAACATGGCCACGCCCTTCCAGATCGACGAGCCGGAGAAGCCGTTGACCTGCGTCACGCCGAGCGCGGCGGCGAAGCGGGCGGTGTCCTTGAGGTCCTGGGCGGCGCGCTGCCGGACGCCCTCGGGGTCGCCGTCGCCCCAGACGCGGTCGCTGAGGATGTCGCGGTGGCGCTCGTCGATCGGGTCGTCGCAGACCGCCTGGCCGGTGAGGTGGTTCGAGATCGCGAAGACCTGGAGGCCGTTGCGCTCGAGGATGTCCTTCCGGCTCTGCACGTACTCCGCGTCGTCCCAGCGCGCCACGTCGATGTGGTCGCCCCAGCAGGCGATCTCGAGGCCGTCGTAGCCCCACTCCCCCGCGAGGCGCGCCACCTCCTCGAAGGGGAGGTCCGCCCACTGGCCGGTGAAGAGGGTGATCGGTCGCGTCATCGCGGATTCCTAACTCTCGACTCCCGCGCGCCGTCGCACCGGGAGAGGTAATTTGAGGGTTCACGCAACATATCAGGCACTCCCGCGAGCCCGAAAGGAACCGATCATCGCCCCGATCGCCGGCGCACTGTCGCGCACGCCCACCCTCGTCACCGCCACTGCGGCCCCGACCTGGGAGGAGGGCCTGATCGTCGGCAGCGGCCGCGTCGGCGCCGTGGTGCACGGCCCGGCCGACTCGCTCACCGTCTCGCTGGCGCACGAGCGCTACTTCCTCCCCGTCAACGCGCGGCCCGCCGCCCCGGACCTCGCCCCGGTGCGGGACGAGCTGCGGAGTGCCCTGCTGGCCGGGGACGCCGACGCGGCGAGCGACCTGCTCGAGCGCGGGGCGCGGGCGAGCGGCTACGACGGCGGCCTGATCTGGACCGATCCGCTCGGGCTGTGCGCGACGCTGTCGATCCGCACGGCCGGCGGGGTCGCGTCGAGCCGGCGCCTACTCGACCCGCTGCTGGGCGAGGTCGCGGTCGAGTGGACCGACCTCGACGGCGGGCGGCACGCGGTGCGACTGATCGCTCCGCACGGGGGCGAGAGCGTCCGGCTGCGGGTGGAGTCGGAGCGCGACGGCGAGAGCACGGTCGAGCTCGGGCTGGGCGCCGGGGACGCGACCTCGTTCGACACGGGCGTGCCGGACGCGTCGGCCGTGGTCGAGGCGACGGTCGAGGGCGGTGCGGTCGGGCGACTGCTGGCCGTCGCCGGGACCGGGAGCGCCGAGACCGGAGGCGAGCGGATCCGCGCGACGGTCACCGCGGCGACCGGGGCGCCGTGGGACGTGGAGGGCGTCGTGACCCGCTCGACGGTGCCGGTCGCGGCCGGGGCGGGCGCGCTCCTCCGCGTCGATCTGTCGCTGGCGGGCGACGAGCCGACGGGCCGGGAGCGTGCGGGCGGCGAGCCGACGGGCGGCGACGCCTCCTGGGCGGAGCTGCGCGAGGCCCAGCGCCACGGGCACGGCCGGCTGGTCGGCGCCTCCTCACTCGATCTCGCCGGAGCCTCCTCCGCGGTGCTCACCGAGGACCTCTGGGCGGAGGCCCGCGCCGGCGACGAGGGCGCGCGCCGCCGCGTCGTCGAGCTCGCGTACCTCAGCGGCCGCGCGAACATCGTCGCGTCGACCGGCGAGCTGCCGCCGACGCTGCAGGGCGTCTGGCAGGGCACCTGGCGGCCGGCGTGGTCCGCCGACTACACGCTGAACGGCAACGTGCAGAACGGCGCGATGGCGGGGATGATCCCGACCGGCACGCCCGAGCTGGCGCTGTCGATCCTGGAGCTGGTGCTGCCGCACCTCGACGACTACCGCGACAACGCGCGCCTCGTCTACGGGGCCGAGGGGATGCTCCTTCCGTCGCGGATGTCGACCCACGGCCGCGCCGACCACTTCGCGGCGAGCTACCCGCACCTCTTCTGGACGGGCTGCGGCGGCTGGGTGCTGCGCCTGGCCGCCGACGCCGTCGCGGCCACGGGGGACCGCGGCATCGTCGACGACCGGCTGTGGGAGCTGGCCGAGGGCGTGCTGCGCTTCGCCGAGACCGGGACGACCGTGGTCGACGGGGTGCGCCGGATCGTCCCCTCCTACTCCCCCGAGAACACACCGGGTGGTGCGCGCTCGCCGATAGCGGTCGATGCGTCGATCGACGTCGCTGTGCTGTGGGACGCCGCGCGGGCGACGGCGCTGCTCGGCCGGGCCCGCGGCGACGACTCGCTCGACGAGCGCTGGGCGCGGGTGGTCGCGGAGCTGCCGGAGTACCGGGTCGCCGAGGACGGCACGCTGGCGGAGTGGATCGACCCGCGGTTCGCGGAGGAGATCGCGCACCGGCACGCGTCGCAGCTGTACCCGCTCTGGTACGCGGGCGACGCGGCCTTCGAGGGCCCCGGCGCCTCCGCGCTGCGGCTGCGGGCCGCCGCGGCGGCGACGGTGGCGGCGAAGATCGCGTGGCGGGCCGAGGCGCCGACCGCTCCTCCCGGGCGGATGGAGATGGCGTTCGGGCTGGTGCAGGTGGGCGTCGCGGCGGCGGCGCTGGGTGACGGGGAGGCAGCGCTGACCTGCGCGGAGTGGCTCGCGGTCGAGCACTGGTCACCGACGCTGACGACCCGGCACGACGCGGGGCGGATCTTCAACCTCGACGCCAGCGGCGGACTGCCGGGGCTCGTGGCGGCGATGCTGCTGGGATCGGATGACGAGACGCTGACGGTCCTGCCGGCACTGCCGTCCGCGTGGGCGCGGGGTGCCGTGACGGGGCTGCGCGCGCGCGGCGGGGTGGTCGTGGACCGGCTGGAGTGGTCGCCGGGGCGGGCGTCGCTGTGGGTGCGGCGGGTGCCGAGCGCGGAGTGGCTGGCACCGGCGGGCGGGACGCGGGTGCGCACGCTGCGCGACGCGGTGCTGCGCGTCGACGGGCGCGAGGTGTCGGGCGGGCTGGAGCTCGGTGCGGAGGCGGTGCGCGTCGACGTGGAGTGGCGCGGCTGAGGGCGCTGCGGAGGGTCCGGCTGCGGCACGCGGAACGAGCTCCGGTCCGCCGACGGAGGCGGAGCAGCGCACCGGGTGTCGTCCCCGCTGGCCGCCGGACCCGCCGTGTGGCCGCGTCGACGTGAGAACGAGACGCGCGCCGGATGCGGTGGGTCGGGTCAGCTCCGCTAGTGCCCGTAGCGGTCGTAGACGCGGTTGCGGGCCGCCCGCTCGGCGGCGGGCAGGCGCTGCGCGTCGGCGATCTCGTAAACGCCGAAGGTGTCGCGCAGGCGCGAGGCCGGGTCGACCTCGACGAAGGTGCACCAGGGCAGCCAGTGGTGGTGGCTGCGCAGGGTCTGGGTCGCGAAGTCGCCGCTCTCGTGGCCGAGGCCGGGCATCGCGTAGCCGATGCTGCCGTCGACGTCGGTCGACTGGCGGGTGTTGCGGTGCAGAAACTCGGCGAAATCGAGGTAGTGCTCGTCGCCCGTGATCAGGTGCAGTCGGTAGTAGCTGTACGAGCAGGCCGCCATGTAGACGTCGGCGCCGCCGCCGAGGGTGATGATGCTCTGTCCGCTGATCGAGTACCGGTTGAAGGGATGCGCCCAGGGCGCGCGGACCGGGAAGGACCACGCGTAGGTCCAGGTCTCCGTGTAGTCGGCGGCGCGGACGGCGCCCTCCAGCCAGCGCGGCTCCTCCGTCAGGTCGTACAGCGCGAGGAAGCCGAACAGCCCGTAGATGCCCGCCTCCTTGTCCTGAATGTCGGCGTTGTCGCAGGTGCCGCCGCGGTACTCCAGCGTGCGGTGGATGTTCGCGAACGACCACTCGCCGGCGCGCACGGCGGACGCGCGGTAGCGCCCCTCCCCCGTCACGAGGTGCAGCTGCACGAGGAAGCGGATCACGCTCGGGGTGTTCGAGCGCGAGTCCATCCGCGCCGAGCCGTCGGCGTTGTAGGCGCGGTGGAAGCTGCCGTCGGCGTCCTGCACCTCGAGCAGCCAGTCGGCGGTCCGTCGGCAGAACTCGAGCCAGAGCGGGCGCTCGTCGCCGAGGTCGCGCAGGTGCAGGTAGGCGTCGAGGATCGCCTCGACGCCGTCGGCGAGCATCCGCAGGTAGTGCGGGTACGGCTCGAAGCCGCCGAGCGAGGGGTTGAAGCACATCCGCGGCGGGCCCGACTCGGGCAGCGCGGTCCGCGCCCAGAAGTCGACGATGCCGACGCCCTGCTCGAACGCCTCCGGCACGCCCTCGCGGTCGCCGTAGCGCAGCAGCTGGTAGCCGATGCCCGGCTGCTGCCCGACGAAGCCGAACTGGAAGGAGACGCTCGAGACGTCGAGGTCCGGCAGCTGACAGGCGAACGGCAGGCCCCAGGAGTCGCCGTAGCGGCGGGTGAGGCGCTGGAGGATCGCCATGCCGTGGTGGAAGTGCCGCTCGTTGTCGACCTCGAACAGGTCGTCGCGGAGCCGGGCGTAGGTGCTGCGCCAGGTGGCGCGCATCATCGTCGCGAAATCGTCGTGCCGGCCGAGGTCGACCGCGACCGCGTAGCGCTGGCGGAAGCCGACCTCGACCGGGTGGTTCACCCGCTGCAGGGCCTTCGGGGCGGCGTCGTAGTCGAGGCCGGAGTAGGGGTTGTCGATCGGGCGCTCGCCGTCGGCGCCCGGGTGGACGTAGTCGATCGACAGGCCCGCGGGCGGCACGTCGAGCGGGGTCCGCACGCCGAAGCCGTAGTAGAGGTAGTTCAGCGTCGTGCCCTGCGGGCGGCTCAGGCCGATCGAGCCGACGGTGCACTCCGGGTCGGTGAAGTTCTCCGAGCGGACCACGTCCAGGCGCGGCAGCGTCGCGTCGGCCGCCCAGCGCGAGAGCGCCACGGTCTCGCCGGTCGCGAGGCTCTGCGCGGCGAACAGCGGCAGCGCGTAGTGCGTCTCGGTGCGCCAGAAGTACTCGCTGCCGGGGTCGCGGCCCATCGCGTCGGCGGGCCCGAAGGCGTTGTCGCGGTACCAGGCGCCGGGGGCGAAGCACTCGTAGTCGCGGAGGTCGTCGGACCCGGTCAGCCCGAGCGAGACGGCGGTGGAGAAGCCGAGGTCGCCGCCGGCCGCCAGCACCTCGACGTCGCGGTGCACGGAGAAGCCGTCGCCCGCGACGCGCCAGACGTCGGTGACGGCGAAGGCCGACCCGGAGCGGACGGTGATCGTCCCGCTCGCGGTGATCGCCCCCTCCGACAGCGAGACGTCGTCGTAGGGCGCGCCGGAGTACTCGCTGATCGCGGCGACGGTCTTGACCGTGACGCGCAGCGGCCGGTCGTTCGCGTAGAGGACGCGCTCGCCCGCGAGCACCTCGAGGCCGCCCGCCTCGACGCGGAGGGTGTAGTCGCCGGAGCGCAGTTCCACGGTGGTCCCTTCCCGGAGGGTCATCTCAGCTCTTCTCGTCGTGCGCGCGGGGGCCGGCCGGTCGGGCGGCCCCGGCCGGCTCGTCCTCGAGCCGCTGCGCCCCCGGATCGAAGCGCCGCGAGCCCGGCCGGAACAGCAGCGCGACGCCGCCCTCGACCAGCCCCGCGAGCAGCAGCAGGATCGCGAACGGGATCAGCGAGATCTCGGCCCACGCGCCCATCACCGGCATCACCAGTCCGGCCGCCGTGAAGCTGACCGTGCCGAGGATCGCCGTGACGCTGCCCGCCTCGCTCGACGGGCCCTGCAGCGAGAGGTACTGCACCGGGGCGAAGCCGAGCGAGCGGCCGGCCAGCGCGAACGTCAGCGCGCCGACGACGACGAGCAGCGGCTGCGTGCCGGTGAGCGCGAGCACCGCGACCACGACGGCGCCGAGCGCCGTGACGATCGCCGAGGCGAACATCGCGAACCGGGGTCCGAACCGGGGCACGATCACCCGTCCCGTCGTCTGCCCGACCGCGATCGTCACGAGCGAGGTGACCAGGAACAGCAGCCCGTACAGGTCGGGCCCGACCGCATAGACGTTCGTGTAGAGGAAGGGAGCGGTCGCGAGATACGCGAAGCCGACCGACCAGCCCGCGGCCGAGGCGGCGGCGAGCGCCAGCACGCGCGGCCGGCGGAGCATCCCGAAGGAGTTGCGCAGCGACGGGCCGAGCCCGCCCTGGTGCCGCCGCTCGCGGGGCAGCGTCTCGGGCAGCACCAGGAGCGCGATCACGGTCGCGACCGCTCCCCAGGCGGCGACCGCGAGGAAGGAGCCGCGCCAGTCGATCACCTTGGTCAGCTGCGCGCCGACGGAGGGCACCAGGATCGGGAAGACCGAGACGATCACGGCGAGGTTCGCGAGCATCGTGACGAGCCGCTTGCCGCTGTAGAGGTCGCGGACGATGGCGGTGACGACGACGCCCGCGGCGGTGCAGGCGGCGCCCTGGACGAAGCGGGCCGAGAGCAGCACGGCGGTGTCGGAGGTCATCGCCGCGACGAGGCTCGCCGCGATGTGCAGCGCCGCCGAGACGCCGAGCGGCCACTTGCGGCCGACCGCGTCACTGAGCGGTCCTGAGACGAGCTGGCCGGCCGCGAAGCCGAAGGTGGCGCCAGTGACGACCAGCTGGGCGGTCGCCACCGAGACGCCGAGATCGTCCTGCAGCGTCGGCAGGAACGGCAGCACCAGGTCGATGGTGAGCGGCCCGAAGCCGACGAGCATCGCGAAGATCGGCAGCAGGAGGCGGCCGCGGGGCATCGCCCGGACGGCGGTGGAGGCGGTCACGAGCGCGGAGCGCAGGTCACGGAGGGGATCCTGTCCATCAGCTCCCGGCCGAGACCGGGAAGTAGAGCGAGAAGGGTTCGTCGACGACCTCGTGCAGAGGCCGGAAGCGGACGGCGGCGGGCTGGCCGACGGCGCGGTAGCCGCGCAGCCACTGGGTCCACTGCCGCTCGTTGTCGGGGGCGAGCAGGGCGGTGGCGTCCTCGAGGCGCCCCCGCAGCGCGATCTCGCGGTCGACGAGGCCGGCCAGCACGATCGGGCCCTCGACGAAGGCGACCGTGCCCGGCTCGTCCGGGATCGGCACGGCGCGGATCACGGTGCCGAAGGCGAGGTCGACGCTCGTGCGGCCGCCGGGGTGCTCGATCAGGAGCGCGCCGTCGCCCGCCCGGACGCGCTCGGCGTCGCCCGCGACCCCCGGCTCGCCGACGGTCCACTCCGGCACCCGCAGCCGCACGTGCAGCGCGACCCCCTCCTCCGAGACGATCTCGACCCGGATCCGCGAGGCGGTGGGGCGGTGCACGTCGCCCGCGGCACCCGCGTTGGCGTCCGGGCCGACGTAGCCGGCGGTGTCGAGCACCTCGACCCGCACCGCCGCGTCGCCGGCGGCGGTCGGCAGGCGCAGGCTCGCGTCGACGTGCTGCGCGATCGTCAGCTCGGCGTCGCCGCCGCGGTAGAAGACGAGCCCGGAGTGGCGCGTGTGCGCCTGCACCAGCGTGCCGTGGCAGCACCAGAAGTCCTCGGTCGGGCTGCCCCAGTCCTTGCGGGCGCCGCCCTCGAGCGGCAGGAAGTAGGCGACCATCCCGGTCCGCGGGTTCTGCTGGGCGAGGAGGCCGTTCCAGAGGTTCCGCTCGATGTAGTCGGCGTAGGCGAGGTCGCCGGTCCAGCGCAGCAGCACGTCGGCCAGCCGGATCATGTTGTAGACGACGCAGTGCTCCTGCGTCTTCTCGCCGCGGCGAGCGGCGAACGCGAAGGGCGGCGTCCAGATCTCGCCGGAGGTCTGACCGCCCGTGCAGAAGGTGCCGCGGAGGGTGACCGCCTGCTCCCAGTAGGCCTCGACGATCCTCCGCCAGCGCTCGTCGCCGGTGACCTCGTAGGCGCGGGCGGCGCCGAGCACCTCGGGGATCGTGGTGTTGGCGTGCATGTTGGTCAGCACGTCGCGGCCCTCGAGCAAGCCCTCGAAGAGGGAGCGGCGGTCGTAGCGGCCCAGCAGCTCGGTGTAGACGGGATCGCCGGTGATCGCGAGGAGGTCGGCCCAGACCTCGAGCATGCCGCCGGTCTCGACCTCGAGGATCTCCTGGAACGCGGCGTCGTCGAATCCGCGGACCCACTCCAGCAGCGGGACCGTGGCGGCCCGCGCCATCCACAGCGCCCGCTCGTCGCCGAGGTCGAGGTGCAGGTCGACGAGGCCCATCAGCAGCTTGTGCATCGCGTACTGCGGCGCCCAGACGGGGCGGCCGGTCGCGAGGCGGTCGAGGTAGCCGCGCGGGATCGCCCAGATCCAGCCGCCGCCGTTCTCCTCCTGGCAGCGCTCGAGTCCGTCGAGCACGGAGTCGATCCGGACGCGCAGCAGCGGGTCGCCGGTGACCGCGACCTCGCGGGCCGCTGCGGAGAGCCAGTGGCCGAGGAAGTGCCCGCGCAGCTGCGAGCCCGGCGTCTCCCAGCCCCAGTGCCGGTCGAGGCCGCGGGCCTCGCGCGAGTCCTGCGAGGGGTGCAGGTGCCAGCCCTGGTCGCCGATCCCGGCCTCGATCAGGAAGTTCTGCAGCAGCCCCTCGTCGGTGAGCGAGAGGAGGTAGTCGCGGTTGAGCCGCCGCCGCGCGTCGAGCACCCCGCGCTCCAGGCGGGTCTCGTGCGGGGCCGGGTGGGTCAGCGGCATGGGTGCTCCTCGTCGAGGCGGTGGGTGGTGGGGTGCGCGGTGCGAGCGGTGGGTGGTGGGGTGCGCGGTGCGAGCGGTGGTCGATCGGCGCGGGTCGATCCGCGCGGTGGTCCATCCGACCGGGGGTCGAGATCGATCTCTCGCTGTACTCAGACCAGGATCGACGATAGGAATGGGGACATGCAATCCCCGAGAGTGATCCATCTCGTCGCCGATGACGTGTCCGCCCTCCTCACTCAGTCGGGAGGCGACCTGCCCGTGCTGCTGCACTGGGGTCCGCGACTCGACGCGAGCGACGACGACCTCGCAGCTTTCGCAAGAACTCCCGTGCGGACGGGGATCGAGGGCTCCTCCGACGTCCCCTACGAGCCCGGGATCCTGCCCGAGCACACCTTCGGCTGGGCCGGCCTGCCGGGTCTCCGGGTGCACCGGGAAGGCGCCGGCTGGTCGCCGAGGCTGACCGTGGACACCGTCTCGGTGGACGGGGAGGCCCTCGCGGAGGGCGCGGTCGCGCAGGCCGGCAGCGCCGCCGTGACCGTCGAGGCGCACGACGCGCAGGCCCGGATCGGGGTCGTCCTAGAGATCGTTCTCTCTCCTGCCGGACTGCTCAGGACCCGCGTCTCGGTCCGCAACGACGGCGCCGGGCACCTCGAGGTGATCGGCGTCGACCCCGCCCTCCGGATCCCGACCGAGGCCCGCGAGATCCTGGACTTCTCCGGCCGCTGGGGCACCGAGAAGATCCCCCAGCGCCACCCCGTCGTCACCGGCACCCACTCCCGCTCCTCGCGGCGCGGCCGCACCGGCCTGGACGCGACGACGGTCGTCGCGGTCGGCACCCCCGGCTTCGACTCCGCCGACGGCCGGGTCTGGCTCTGCCACGTCGGCATCGGCGGCAACCACGAGCACGCGGTGGAGCGCGGCGACGGCTGGCTCGCCTTCCGCGGCGGCGAGCTGCTCCTGCCCGGCGAGGTGCGCCTCGCGAGCGGCGAGAGCTACTCCTCCCCCTGGATCTCCGGCAGCTTCGGCCACGGCCTCGACGCCGCGGCCGCACGCTTCCACGCCCACCTCCGCGGGGTCTCCCGCTCCTCGCGCCGGCCGCGCCCGGTGACGCTCAACGTCTGGGAGGCGGTCTACTTCGACCAGGACCTCGCCGTCCTCGCCGAGCTGGCCGACCGCGCCGCCGCCCTCGGGGTCGAGCGCTACGTGCTCGACGACGGCTGGTTCCTCGGCCGCAGCGACGACCGCGCCGGCCTCGGCGACTGGACGCCCGACCCCGTCGCCTGGCCCGACGGCCTCCTCCCCCTCGCCGAGCACGTCCGCGGCCTGGGCATGGAGTTCGGCCTCTGGGTCGAGCCCGAGATGATCAACGAGGACTCCGACCTCGCCCGCGCGCATCCCGACTGGATCCTGCGGGCCCGCGAGGAGCTGCCGCCGCGGTTCCGCTTCCAGCAGGTGCTCGACCTGACGAACCCCGACGCGTTCGCGCACATCCTCGGCGTGCTCGACGGCCTGGTCGCCGACCTCGGCGTCGCGTACCTCAAGTGGGACCACAACCGCGACCTGATCGACGCGGGCCACCCCGCCACCGGGACGGCCGCGGTGCACGAGCAGACGCTGGCGCTGTACCGGCTGATCGACGAGCTGCGCGCCCGGCACCCGGAGCTCGAGATCGAGAGCTGCGCCTCCGGCGGCGGCCGGGTCGACCTGGGGATCCTCGAGCGCACCGACCGCGTGCACACCTCCGACAACCAGGACCCGCTGGACCGCTCGCGGATGCTGCGCTGGACCGGGCTGCTCGTGCCGCCGGAGATGCTCGGCTCGCACGTCGCCTCGCCGGTCAACTCCGTCACCGGTCGCACCAGCGACCTGCACACCCGCTGCGCGATCGCCTTCCTCGGCCACTTCGGGATCGAGTGGGACCTCCGCGAGCTGGACGCGGAGGAGGAGCCCGTGCTGGCGGGCTGGATCGCGGCGTACCGCGAGCACCGCGGCCTGATCGCGACCGGCCGGGTCGTCGGGGGCGACGACTCCGACCCCGACGCGCCGTCGCTGCGCGGCGTCGTCGCGCCGGACGGCTCGGAGGCGCTGTACACGCTGGTCACGCCCGCGCTGACCGCGGACTCGCGCCGCCGCGTCCGCCTCCCGGGCCTGGATCCGCGGGCGCGCTACCGGATCGAGACCGCGCGCCCCGGCTCGCTCGGCCCGCCCTGGCAGAGCCCGCACTGGCTGGAGTCGACGGTGCCGCTGGACTCCGACGCCCCAGCCCCCGCCTACTCGGGGAGTCTGCTGGGCGAGGCGGGCCTGGACCTGCCGACCTTCCACGCCGACCGCGCGATCGTCCTGCGGCTCGTCCGAGAGACCGCGTGAGCACCGCCGCCGACCCCGGCGTCCTCGACACCGCCGCCACCGCTGCCGATCCGTCCGCCACCACTCTGGAGCACCCCGTGAACAGCACCGTCACCGTCGACCTCGACCGCCCCGGCGCCACCATCAGCCGCCACCTCTACGGCCACTTCGCCGAGCACCTCGGCCGGTGCATCTACGACGGCTTCTGGGTCGGCGAGGACTCGCCCGTCCCGAACGAGGGCGGGATCCGCCTGGACGTCGTCGAAGCCCTCCGCGCCCTCGACATCCCCAACCTCCGCTGGCCCGGCGGCTGCTTCGCCGACCGCTACCACTGGACCAACGGCATCGGCCCGCGCGAGGAGCGCCCCGGCCTGATCAACACGCAGTGGGGCGGAGTCGCGGAGGACAACTCCTTCGGCACCCACGAGTTCATGGCGCTCTGCGAGCTGCTCGACGCCGACGCCTACATCTCGGGCAACATCGGCTCCGGCACCGTGCAGGAGATGGCGGACTGGGCCGAGTACCTCACCGGCGCGGGCAAGTCGCCGATGGCCGACCTGCGCCGCTCCCACGGCCGGGAGGAGCCGTGGACCGTCCGCTTCTGGGGGCTCGGCAACGAGACCTGGGGCTGCGGCGGCAACATGCGCGCCGGCGCCTACGCCGACCTGGCGCGGCAGTTCGGGACCTTCGTGCAGAGCGGCAACGACACTCCGCTCTACCGCGTGGCGGCCGGAGCCGACGGCGCCGACACCCACTGGACGCAGACGCTGATGGAGGTGATCCCGGAGATCGAGGGACACCCCTTCTCCTCCGTGCCGTGGGAGTCGGTCTCGGTGCACTACTACACGATCGGCGGCAGCTGGCACGCGAAGGGCAGCGCGACCGACTTCGACGCGGACACCTACTGGAGCACGATCGTGGCCGCGCAGGGGATCGAGGAGCTGCTCCGCTCGCACGCCGCGGTGATGGACGTCCACGACCCCGAGAAGAAGTACGGGATGGTGCTCGACGAGTGGGGCACCTGGTGGGACGTGGAGCCGGGGACCCACCCGGGCTTCCTCTTCCAGCAGAACACGATCCGCGACGCGATGGTCGCGGCCTGGCACTTCGACGTCTTCCACGGCTTCGCCGACCGCCTGACGATGGCGAACATCGCGCAGACGGTGAACGTGCTGCAGGCGATGCTGCTGACCGACCCGGACGGCGGCGAGATGGTCCGCACGCCGACATACCACGTGTTCGAGATGAACAAGGGGCACCACGACGCGACGGTGCTGCCGACCACGGTCGCCGGCCCGACGCACGCGGTCGACGGACGCGAGATCCCCGTCGCCTCCGCCTCCGCCTCCACGAAGGACGGCCGCGTGCTGGTCTCGCTGACCAACGTCGACCTGGAGGAGCCGCTCGAGGTCTCCCTCGACTTCCGCGGCGGGACCGTGACCGGCGCGACCGGCCGCCTCCTCACCGCCGACCGCCCCGACGCGCACAACCGGCCCGGCGCCGCCGACGAGGTGAGCCCCGTCGCCCTCGAGGGCATCGAGACCACGGCGACAGGCCTGCGCGTCACGCTGCCCGCGCACTCCTTCGCGACCGTGACGCTGGAGCTCTCGTGATCGCCGCGCGCACGGAGGCCGCCCTCCGCCCGCCGATGGGCTGGAACAGCTGGGACTGCTTCGGCGCCTCGGTGACGGAGGAGGAGGTGCTCGCGAACGCCGAGTACCTCGCCGAGCACCTCCTGCCGCACGGCTGGGACACGGTCGTCGTCGACATCCAGTGGTACGAGCCCGATCCCGGCACGAGCGACTACCAGGAGGTGTCGGAGCCGGTGCTCGACGACTGGGGACGCCCGCAGCCCGCCGTCGGACGCTTCCCCTCCGCGGCGACGGGCGGGTTCACGGCGCTGGCCGCGCGCGTGCACGCCCTCGGCCTCCGCTTCGGGGTGCACCTGATGCGCGGCGTCCCCCGCCGAGCGGCCGAGCTCGGCCTGCCGGTGCTCGGGGCGGAGGCGACCTGCGCCGACATCGCCGACCGCGGGAACGTCTGCCCGTGGAACCCGGACAACTACGGAGTCGACATGAGCGCGCCCGGCGCGCAGCAGTACTACGACTCCGTGATGGCGCAGCTGGCCTCGTGGGGCGTCGACTTCGTGAAGCTCGACGACGTGCTCTACCCGCCGATCCAGGCGGAGGAGATCGCCGCCCTCTCGCGCGCGATCGACGCGACCGGCCGTCCGATGGTGCTGAGCCTCTCCCCCGGCAAGCAGCTCTCGCTCGAGAACCTCGAGCTGCTGCGGTCGACCGCGCAGATGTGGCGGATCTCGGACGACTTCTGGGACGACTGGGCGCACCTCCACGAGCAGTTCCAGCGGGCCGCGCGCTGGGCGCCGCACCAGCGCCCCGGCGCCTGGGCCGACGCCGACATGCTGCCGCTGGGGCGGATCGGCGTGCGCGCGCACGTGGGCGAGGACCGGCTCTCGCGGTTCACGCCCGCGGAGCAGCGGACGCTCGTGACGCTGTGGTGCCTGCTCCGCTCGCCGCTGATGATGGGCGGGCACCTCCCGGACACGCCCGCCGACACCCTGGCGCTGCTGACGAACGACGACGTCCTCGCGCTGCTCGGCAGCGACGGCAGCCGCGAGATCGTCCGCGACGGCGACCTGGTGGTGTGGTCGGCGTGGCGCGGCGACGAGCAGTGGCGCGGAGTGTTCTGGCTGGGCTCGTCGGCGCGGTCCTACTCCGCGCACCTGGCCGACCTGGGCTGCTCCGGCGCGACCTCAGCCGTCGACGTCTGGAGCAGCGCCGACCTGCCGATCGTCGGCGGCGCCGTCGAGCTCGAGCTCGAGCCGCACGGCTGCCGCCTGCTGCGCCTGGCCTGACGCGCGGGCGCCGGGCGGGGCGGGCGGGGCCCGCCCCGGCCCGCCTCGCCCCGCCTCGCCCCGCCTCGGCCCGCCTCGCCTCGGCGAGAAGCCAGGAGTCGTCGCACTCGACGTCGAGTGCGACGACTCCTGCACACTCGCGAGCGGAGGCGGCGCAGGACGCGCCGAGACGACGGAGGCCGTCGCGCTCGAGCTCGAGTGCGACGGCCTCCGGCCCGTCAGGAGCGGGCGCCCGCGGGTCAGGACTCCGTGTCGACGAGCGAATCGAGGTGCGCGAGGTCCTCGGACGAGATCTCGAAGTCGACGTCGGCGTTCTCGACGATGCGCGAGGGCGTCGTCGACTTCGGCAGCGGCAGCACGCCCTTCTCGAGCAGGTAGCGGATGCAGAGCTGCGCCACCGACTTGTCGTACTTCGCGGCGATCTCGCCGATGTCGGAGTTGTCGAGCAGGCCGCCCGTCGCGAGCGGCGAGTATCCCTCCACGAGGATGCCGTGCTCCTTGCAGTACGCGGTCGTCTCGTCCTGGGTGTTGCCGACGAACCAGCGGATCTGGTTGGCGTGCGGCACCACGTCGGTCGCCGCGATCAGCGACTCCAGATCGGCGACCTGGAAGTTCGAGACGCCGATGGCGCGCGAGCGACCGGCCTCGAGGATCTCCTCCATCGCCTTCCACGCCGCGATGTTGCCCTCGCGGTGGTCGGAGCCCATGTCCTGCCAGGGCCACGGGGCGTGGATGAGGTACAGGTCGACGTGGTCGAGCTCGAGCGCCGCCATGGTGGTCTCGAAGCTCGCCTTCGCGCCCTCGTAGTCCTTCACCTCGGCCGGGAGCTTGGTGGTGATGAACACCTCGTCGCGCGGGACGCCGCTGTCGCGCAGGGCCCGGGCGACACTCGCCTCGTTGCCGTAGGCGCGGGCGGTGTCGATGTGGCGGTAGCCGGCCTCGAGCGCGGCGGTCGTCGCGTCGTAGGCCTCGGGGCCGTCGGGGATCTGCCAGGTGCCGAACCCGATCTTCGGGATGGCGACTCCGTTGGACAGCGTGAACGTGTCGGTCAGGGCGGGCATGACTCTCCTCTGCATCGGTCTTCTCCGCGGGCCGCCACCGGCGGCGCCGCTCCTTCCACGCTAGGCCGGGCCTCCGGCTCGCGCGGGCCCCTTGCGCTTGGCGCCTGCGGTGCTACGCGGCCGTCGCGCTCCCGGCGGACGACCCCGCGGAAGTCGCAGGACTCGCGCGCGAGTACCGCGACTTCCGCGGGGTCGCGAGCCGGCACCGCCGGCCCGCCCCCGCGAGCGGCCGGCGCCTCCCCCCTGAGGCGCCGACCGCTCAGTCCCGCGCCACCGACCAGGGGGTCCGCAGCGCCCGCTCGGCGAGCAGCCGCCGCTCCCCCGTGATCGACGCCTCCGCCGTCACCGCCGCGTCCGCCGCCGAGGCGCCGGCCGTCAGCCGCAGCGGCCCCGGGTCCACGGCGAGCCGGCCGTCCTCCCCCGTCGCCGCGAGCCGGGCCGCGTCGACGTGGAAGTGCACCGTCAGCGTCTCGCCCGCCGCGATCGGCACGCGCGCGAAGCCGATCAGCTGCGCGACCGGCCGCACCACCGCCGAGGTCGGGTAGCCCGCGTAGAGCTGCACCACCTCGACCGTGTCGGCGCCGTCGTTCCGGAGCGATACCGCCACGTCGAGCGATCCGCCGACCGGCAGCTCCGCCGCCGTCGCCAGCTCCGTATACGTCACCGCGCCGCGGGTCAGCCCGTAGCCGAACGGGTAGAGCGGAGTCGCGTCCAGCGCCGTGATCCCGGGGTTCGAGAGCCCGAGCGACGGCTGCAGGTACGTGGTCGACGCGGACGGGAGTCGCGGGATCTGCACGGGCAGGCGCCCGGTCGGAGCCACGCGGCCCGAGAGCACGCCGGCGACCGCGGCCGCCCCGTCCGCTCCCGGGAAGAACGCCTGCACGAGTCCGCGCGCCGCTCCGAACGCCCCGAGCGCGTAAGGCCGGCCCGAGAGGACGACCACCACGGTGGGCACGCCGGTCTCGAGCACGGCCGTCACCAGCGGCTCCTGCGCTCCGGGGAGGCGGAGGTCGGCCGCGTCGCATCCCTCGCCCGAGGTGCCGTCGCCGAAGAGCCCGGCGATATCGCCGACCACGACGACCGCCGCGTCGGAGCCGCGGACGAGGTCCACCGCCTCCTGCACGCCGTCCGTCGACGCGGAGGTGATCGAGCCGCCCTCCGCGAAGCGCACGCGCGACGCTCCGAACTCCTCCTGCAGTGCCGTCAGCACCGTCGGGATCGACAGGCCGAGGTCGTGCCCGGGGTGCTTGGAGAGCACGTGGTTGGGGAACGCGTAGCAGCCGACCAGGCTGCGGAACTGGTCCGCGGCCGGTCCCACGACGGCGAGCGAGCCGGAGGACAGCAGCCCCGCGACGTCCTCGTCGCGCAGCAGCACGACCGACTCCTCCGCGATCCGCGACGAGATCGCGCGGTTGCGGGCGCTGTCGAGGTCGACGTCCTCGGCCCCCTCGGGCACCAGCGGGCCGCCGTCGAGCAGGCCCGCCTCGAACTTGTGGCGGAGGTGCCTGGCGACGGAGCGGTCGAGGTCGGCCTCGTCGACGACGCCCTCGCGGATCAGGCGCGGCAGCTCGCCGTACGCCGCCGTCTGCGGCAGCTCGACGTCGACCCCCGCGTGCAGCGCCAGGCGCCCCGCGTCGGCCGCATCGACCGCCACGTGGTGCATGGCCTGGAGGAACGGCACCGCCCAGTAGTCGGCGACGACCGTGCCCTCGAAGCCCCAGCGGTCGCGGAGCAGCGTCGTCAGCAGGTGCCGACTGGCGCTGCTGGGCACGCCGTCGATGTCGGTGTACGAGGTCATCACGCTGCGGGCGCCGCCGTGCCGCAGCGCGGCCTCGAACGGAGGCAGCACCGTGTCGGCGAGCTCGCGCGGCCCCATGCTCACGGGTCCGTGGTTGCGGGCGCCGCGGGAGGCGGCGTACCCGGCGAAGTGCTTCAGCGTCGCGACGACACCGGTCCCCTCCAGCCCCGCCACGTAGGCGGCGCCGAGCTGCGAGACGAGGTACGGGTCCTCGCCGAGGGTCTCCTCGACGCGGCCCCAGCGGTAGTCCTTCACGACGTCGACGACCGGGGCGAGGCCCTGGTGGACGCCGAGGGCGCGCATGTCCGAGCCGATCGCCTCCGCCATCTCGCCCACGAGCTCCTCGTGGAAGGTGGCCGCCCAGGCGAGCGGAGTGGGGAACGCGGTCGCGCCGTACGCGGCCAGGCCGGTGAGGCACTCCTCGTGCGCGATGGCCGGGATGCCGAGGCGGCTGCCGGCGACCACGCGCTCCTGCAGCTCGCGGAGCCGGCGGACGCCCTCCGGGACGGTGACCGGCTCGGTGCCGAACACGCGGGTCAGCTGGCCGAGGCCGCCGGTGAAGAGGTCGTCGCCCGCGGCGGGGCCGTCGTCGAGCTTCGGAGCGAAGTCGTCGGCGGAGTCGGTGAGCCAGACGGAGCCGAGCTGCGCCGCCTTCTCCTCGAGGGTGAGTTCCTGGGTCAGGAGGCGGGCGCGCTCGGCCGGAGGCAGAGCGCGGTCCCGCCAGTCCCGCCCGGGAGGACGCGCGGCGTCCGTCCCGGGCAGTGCTGGGGAAGCGTCGTGCATCAGCCCTTGAACGCCCCGTCCATGATCCCGGACACCATCCGGCGGCCGACGAAGAAGAACGCGATCAGCAGCGGGAGGGTGGCCATGAACGATCCGCCCATCGCCAGGGCGACGTCGATCGAGCGGTTGGCCTGCAGCTGCTTCAGCGCGATCTGCACCGTGAACAGCTCCGGCGACTTGAGGACGATGAACGGCCACATGAAGTCGTTCCAGACCGCCGTGAACGTGATCAGTCCGAGGACGAACGCCGCGGGGCGGACCACCGGGAAGGCGATGCGCCAGAACAGCTGCCACGAGTTGGCGCCGTCGATGCGGGCCGCCTGGATCAGCTCGTCGCTGACCGTCGTGGACATGTGCTGCCGCATCCAGAAGATGCCGAAGGCGCTGGCCAGGCCCGGCACGATGATCGCCTGGAGGGTGTCGACCCAGTCGAGCGCCGAGACGATCAGGTACTGCGGGATGATGCTCAGCTGCGCCGGCACCGTCATGGTCAGCAGCACGATCAGGAACAGCACGTTGCGGCCCGGGAACTGCAGCTTCGCGAAGGCGAAGCCGGCCATCGCGCAGAGGATCGCCGAGATGACGGCGATGCTCAGCGACACGATGAGGCTGTTCAGCATCGAGGCGACGAACGGGACGGTGTCGAACACCTTCTCGGCGATCGACATGAAGTTCGTGCCCGGGTACAGGCGCGGCGGGATCGACGTGACGGCGGTCGCTCCGACCGACGCGACGACGAACATGTAGTAGAGCGGGAAGATCGAGACGAGCACCGCGATCACGAGGAAGACGTAGGTCGGCCAGCCGACTCCGCCGCCCTTCCCGCGCCGCTTCGGCAGCTGTGCCTTCTGGACCGTGGGGGCCAGCGTCTGCGGGACGGCCTGGTCGATCACATCCGACATCAGACGGCCTCCTTCCGGGTGCGGGTGGAGAGGTAGAAGTTGAGGAGGGAGACGAGGACCACGATCACGAACAGCACGACGCCGATGGCGGATCCGTAGCCGAACTTGAACTGGCCGAAGCCCTGCTCGTAGAGGAAGAGCGCCAGCGTCTGGCACTGCCGGCCTGCGCCGCAGGTGAGGCCCGATTCGGGAGCCACCAGGAGCGCCTCCGTGAAGATCTGCAGACCGCCGATGGTCGACATGATCACGGTGAAGACGATGATCGGGCGCAGCGCCGGGATCGTCAGGTGGCGGAACTGCTGCCAGCTGGACGCGCCGTCGACGGAGGCCGCCTCGAACATCTCGCGGGGCAGCGACTGCAGGCCCGCCAGGTAGAGGAGCGTGTTGTAGCCGAACCAGCGCCAGAAGACCATCGTCGAGATGACGATCCAGGAGCCGTAGTTCGTGGCGAGGAAGTTGATCGACGGCAGTCCGAAGATGCCGAGGAACCAGTTGATCAGGCCGAAGTTCTTGTCGAAGATCTGCGCGAACACGATCGCGGTCGCCGCGACGGAGGTGATGTAGGGCACCAGCAGCGCCATGCGGAAGAAGTTCGCCCAGCGGAGGCGGGCGTGGTTCAGCAGGTGCGCGAGGAAGAGGGCGAACAGCAGCTGGGGCACCGTCGAGATGATGAAGATGCCGAAGGTGTTGACCAGCGCGTTCCAGAACCGGGAGTCGGCGAAGAGCTGCTGGAAGTTCGCGATGCCGACGAAGGTCTGCTCGCCGATCGGGTTCCAGTCGAAGAGCGAGACGTAGAACGTGAACAGGAGCGGGAAGAGCCCGAAGACGATGAAGATGATGAAGAAGGGCGCGACGTACGCGTAGGGGGCGATCCGCTCCGAGAGGGAGTTGCGGATCCGCGCGGCCTTCTGGACCGGCGCGCTGGGCTGCTTGCGCTGCTTGCGGGGTGGTGCTGCTGTCACCGTTGACACGGGAGTACCTCCGTCGAGAAAGGGGGGAGGGGCCCGGCGCGCGAGGCGCCGGGCCGCTCGGGTGGGTGGGGCGATCAGCCGCCGATGGCCTGCTTGGCCGTGTCGAGTGCGGTCGACCACGCCTTGTCGGAGGTCACGTTGCCGGCCTCCAGCTCGACGAGGGTGTTGAGGAGCGCCCCGTTGATGGGGGTGGTGTCCGGTCCGTTGTAGAAGGACGGGAACTGCTCGACGGAGGTCGCCATGACCTCGCCGATCTTCGAGTCGCCGAAGAACGGGTCGGTGTACGACTGGACCTCTTCGCTGGCGATCGCCTCGGTGGCGGCGGGCAGCGTGCCCGAGGCCTTGAAGTGGTCGGTCTGGCCCTCGGCCGACATCATCGTCTTGATGTACTGCCAGGCGGCCTCGGGGTGCTCGGCGCGGGCGGGGATGGCGATGACGCTGCCGCCCCAGTTGCCGCCGATGCCGGGGACGCTGGTGACGCGCCAGTTGCCGGCGGTGTCGGGGGCGTCGGTCTTGATGCCGGCGAGGATCCACGAGGGGGCGATCGTCACGGCGAAGGCGCCGTTCGCGCGGCCCGGGGCCCAGCCCGAGGACCAGGCGGCGATGCCGGCGCTGATGCCGGCGTCCTTGGTGTCCACGGCGACCTGGAACGCGTCCTTCACCTGCGGGTTGGTGTCGTAGACCAGCTCGCCGTCCGGCGAGTAGTACTTCTCCGAGACCTGGTTGACGGTCGAGAAGAAGACGCTGGTCTCGATGTTGTCGACGAACGGCTTACCGGTCGCCTCGGTGTACTTCTTGCCGGTCTCGATGAAGGACGGCCAGTCCTTCCAGAGCTCGGCGACCTGGTCGGGCTCGGTCGGCAGGCCGGCCTGCTCGAAGAGGTCGGCGCGGTAGGCGAAGCCCAGTCCGCCGACGTCGGTCGGGACGCCCACGACGGAGCCGTCGTCGGCGGTCGCGGCGGAGGCGGCCCACGGGAGGTAGGTGGAGGCGACGTCGTCGCCGCCGAGGGTGCGCAGGTCGAGGAAGTTCGAGCTGTTGGCGACGAACTGGGGCAGGTCGTCGTTCTGGATCATGACCAGGTCGGGCACCTTGCCGCCGGCGAGGGCCGCGGTGAGGGCGGTGGCGGTCTCGGTCGTGCTGCCGACCTCGGAGAGCTTGATCTTCGCGTCGGGCATCTTCGCGAGGTACTCGTCGACGCTGTCCTTGGCGTTGATGCCGGTGAAGGACCAGAAGGTGGCTTCGGCGTTCGGGTCGTCCGAGGCGCCTCCTCCCCCTCCGGACGAGCACCCGGTCAGGGTGAGCGCGACTACTGCTGCTGCGGCGGCTACGGCCGTCAGGCTTCTTTTCACGACAATTCCTCTTCGTTGGGGATTCGCAGGGTTTCGGTGAGGGCGGGCCTCAGAGAACGATCTCTTGGCGGCCAACCTAACCCGCGCGCGAGCACGATGCAAGCGAGAACCGGTCTCCGCGAGATAACGATCTCCGCCTAGTATCAAAGGGAAGTTTCGCAAATCGAGCAGTTCCGGACGGCCGCCCGCCGCCCCGTGCGAGTCTTCACCTCGACGCTCTCCCCACCGTGCTCCGCGGGGAGGCGCGGAAGCCGGAACCTCCCCTCGCAGAAGGAAGCAGCATGACTCGACCCACGCTGGTGGACGTCGCCCAGGCCGCGGGCGTCTCGCGCGCCACCGCCGCCCGGGTGCTCGCAGGCGGCACCAATGTCGACGTCCGGATGACCGCCGCGGTCGAGCGCGCCGCGAAGTCCCTCGGCTACGAGGCGAACAGCGCCGCCCGGATGCTCCGCGGCGGGCGGGCCGGGGCCATCGCCCTGATCGTCGCCTTCAACGAGCTCGACAGCCTCACCGGGACGTTCTTCACCTCGGTGCTGAAGGGCGCCGCGAAGGGCCTCTACGCCGGCGAGGTGCAGCCCGTGCTGCTGCCCGCCGACCACGACGACAGCGACCGCATCCCCCGCTTCCTCCGCTCGCGGGCCGTCGACGGCGCGATCGTGATCCTCCAGCACGAGATCACCCACCTCGCGCAGGCGCTGGCCGACTCCCCCGTGCCGATCGCCTGGGTCGGCCGCCCGCGCGTCGCCCTGCCCGAGGACGCCATCGTCATCGACTCCGACAACTACGGAGGCGGCCGCCTCGCCGCCCGCGCGCTCGCCGACTCCGGCCGCCGGCGCCTGGGCATCATCGCCGGCCCGCACGACATGGAGCCCGCCCGCGACCGCATCCGAGGCTGGCGCGACGAGCTGACCGAGCTCGGCCTCGACCACAGCCCGATCGTGCACGGCGAGTTCACCCTCGAGAGCGGATCCGCCGCGATGGCGCGCCTCCTGCAGCGCCACCCCGACCTCGACGGCGTCTTCGCCTCGTCGGACCTGATGGCCAACGGCGCGATCCGCGTGCTCCAGGCGTCCGGCCGCCGCGTCCCCGCCGACGTCTCCGTGATCGGCTTCGACGACGTCGTCATCGCGACCACCTCGGATCCGACCCTCACGACCATCCGGCAGCCCCTGGAGGACATGGGCCGCGTCGCCGCCGAGACCGTCGTCGCCGTCGTGCAGGGCCGCCCGGTCGACCGGCAGCCGATCCTCGCGACGACCCTCGTGCAGCGCGAGTCCGCATGACCCCGCCTCCCCCGCACCGCCTGATCGTCAGCACCGACGCGGCGAACGAGGCCGACGACCAGTTCGCGATCGTCCAGGCGCTGCTGACCGAGACCCTCGACGTCCGCGGCCTCGTCGCCGCGCACTTCGGCCGGCCGGGGAGCATGGCGGAGTCGCGCGCCGAGATCGACCGCATCGTGGAGTTGGCGGGAGCGACGGTGACCGTCGTCGACGGCGCCGAGTCGGCCCTGCCCGCCGAGGCGTCGGACGGCGCCCGCCTGATCGTCGCGGAGGCTCTGCGCGACGACGGCCGGCTGTGGATCGCCGTGCTCGGGCCGCTGACCGACGTCGCCGCCGCCCTGCTGCTCGAGCCGTCGATCGCCTCCCGCGACGTCGTGGTCGTCTGGGTCGGCGGCCCGCCCTACGACCAGATCCCCGCCTACAGCCCCGAGTTCAACCTGATCAACGACGTCGACGCCGCGAACCGCGTCCTCGAGTCGGGCATCGCCCTGTGGCAGATCCCGATGCCCGTGTACTCCGGAGTCGGAGTCGGGCACGCCGAGCTCCGCACGCGGCTCCGCGGGACGAGTCCCCTCGCCGACTACCTCGTGGACCAGCTGATCGCGTTCAACGACACCATTCCGTACGGGCCGCTCGACTTCCGGTCGCTGGGCGACAGCCCGGCGATCGGCGCCGTGATGAACCCCGCCGGCGGCCGCTGGCGGGAGCGCCGCGCACCGCGGTTCTCCGCGGACGGCGAGCTCCTGCCCGACGCAGGGCCGCACACGATCCGGGTCTGCGAGGCGTTCGACACCCGCTGGCTGATCGAGGACCTGTTCGCGAAGCTCGTGGAGTTCGGGGAGCGAGCGGACGGCGAGCGCTAGCGGTTCCTGCCGCGAGCGCTCGGTAGACGAAGCGGGGCCTCGTGCCGGCGGACACTCCGCTGCGGCTACTGGTCGCGGGGCTCGTCACTGCGGCCTGCGCCCTGACGGCGATGATCACTCTCCCGGGGCCGCCCCCTCGACTTCCCTCAGGACGCGATTCAGCCGGACGACCCCGCCCCGTCACTTCGGCCGGCCGCTCGTCCGACACCTCAGAGAGTCGGCGACCACCCGGGTCGACGATCCCTCATCAGGACGGCGAGACGTCCCGCGCGAGCCGCTCGAGCACCTGTATCAAGGTCGCGCGATCGATGCCGTCGGTGCGATCGATGAGGTGCCTGCGAACCGCGGCGGCGTGGATCGGACGGGCGACGCGGACGGCATCCCGCCCCTCATCGGTGATGCACACGTGGACGCCGGCGTCCACGCTCCGACGACCCAGCAGACCGCGCTGCTCCATGCGGGTCAGTTGGTGTGAGAGCCGGCTGCGGTGCCACTGCATCGAGGTGGCGAGGTCGCTCTGGCGGAGCTCCCCGCCGCCGAGCTCGACCAGGCGCGTCAGGATGCCGAAGTCCGGGTCGGAGAGACCCGTGCCGGTCTTGATCTCCTCGGCGACGCGCTGCCGGACCTGGTCCGATGCGATCTTCCACGTGTGCCAGAGAAGCTGCTCCTGTTCGCTCAGCGCTGCGGTCATCTGCTCAGACTACGGTCCCGGTGTTGACACGACAACGTCCCGAGCGCAGAGTGTTGACATGACAACACTTGGAGATCCTGCGACGAAGCTCGCCCTCGTCACCGGCGGCAACAAGGGCATCGGCCTGGCCATCACCCGCGGCCTCGCAGAGCAGGGGTTCACCGTCCTGCTCGGCGCGAGGAGCGTCGACGCCGGCCGGGACGCCGCGGAGAGTCTCGACGGGGACGTCCGCCCCGTCCTTCTCGACGTCACCCGGCAAGACCATGTCGACGCCCTCGCGGCGCGCGTCGCGGAGGAGTTCGGGCAACTCGACGTACTGGTGAACAATGCCGGCGTCAACACGCTCACCTTCCACCCGATGGATCATCTGCCGACGCCGACCGAGGAGACGGTCGACGACATCAGGAGCGTGTACGAGGTCAACGTCTTCGCCGTCGTGCGGATGATGACGGCCTTCCTGCCGCTCCTGACCCGGGCGGAGGACGCACGGGTGGTGAACGTCACGAGCAAGCGCGGCTCACTCGGCGAGGAGGGCGCCTGGGTGGGGCAGCCCTCCATGGCCTACTCCAGCTCGAAGACCGCCCTCAACGCGCTGACCGTGCACTACGCCCGCGAGTTCGCCGCCACGACGCTGAAGATCAACGGCGCGGCCCCGGGGCACGTCGCCACTGACTTCAACGACTTCCGCGGCACGAGGACGCCGGACGAAGGCGCGGCGGTCGCCGTTCGCCTGGCCACCCTGCCGGCCGACGGCCCGACGGGCGCGGTCTTCGAGGACGACCATCAGCTCGCCTGGTGAGCGCTCCTCGCGTCAGCGGAACCTCCGGCCGATCGCGCTGCCCGTCTGGAACATCAGGCGGACTCGCGGAGCACCAGCTGGTGGCGGACTGTGCGATGGACGGCCGGGCCGCCCCGGGGGAGCTCGCCGGCGATCATGGCGACCGCGAGGTCGAGGGCGTGCCGCGCGAGCTCGTCGAGATCGACGGCGAGGGTGGTCAGAGTCGGAGCGAGCAGCCGCCCGATCGAGAGGCCGTCGATCCCGACCACCCGGACGTCGCCGGGCACGTCGACACCCGCCCGGCGGCAGGCGGAGAGCACGCCGAGCGCGCAGAGGTCGTTGAACGCGACGATCGCGTCGGCGACCCGCGGCCGGGCGATGATCCGCTCGGTCGCGTCCGCGGCCGCCTGGGCGGTGGGGCCCTCGGCGCGGACGACGGGGGCCTCGAGTCCGCGCGCGGCGAAGGCCCGGATCAGCAGCTCGGCCCGCCGGCTCGGCCGGGCATCCCGCGAGACGTCGACGACCACCGGATTCCGCACGCCCGCTCCCGCCAGGTGCTCGGCCAGCGCCTCGACGGCGTCGGAGTGGTCGAGCAGCACCGCGGCGCGCAGCGGGTCGCCGGTCGGGTCGAGCTC
Source organism: Rathayibacter sp. AY1F4 (assembly GCF_002931775.1). Taxonomy (NCBI): domain Bacteria; kingdom Bacillati; phylum Actinomycetota; class Actinomycetes; order Micrococcales; family Microbacteriaceae; genus Rathayibacter; species Rathayibacter sp. AY1F4. The sequence continues at coordinate 104,597 of NZ_PSVE01000006.1, read as the reverse complement.
GACGACGGGCACGGAGCCGAGCCGTTCGATCCACTCCGCCGCGCGATCGCCGAAGGTGCCGATCACCGCGTCGGTCTGCGCGCCCAGCGCCTGGATCATCCGGTCGGAGTCGGCGGCGAGGCCCACGTCCGCGAGCGACACGTTCCAGCCCCGCGCCGCCGCGACCCGGACGACGGCCGAAGCGAGCTCCGGCGACCACGGGTTCCGCAGGTCGTCGACGACGAGCCCGAGCTGGTGCTCGCCGCCGGTGACCAGGCCGCGGCCGAACCGCGACGGTCGGTAGGACAGCTGCTCCGCGGCGTCGAGGACCCGCCGCTTCGTCTCCTCGCTGATGCCCGGCAAGCCGTTCATCGCGCGGGTGACGGTCTGGCGGGAGACCCCGGCGGCGGCCGCGACGTCGTGGATCGTCGCGCGGCCGCCGGCCTCGGCACCGCTCAGGCGCGGAGGTCGAGCCATGCCGTCTGCTCCGGAGTCAGCTCGATCGACAGGCCGCGCATGGACGAGCGCAGCTCGGTGATCGTGCGCGGCCCGAAGAGCGGGAAGGTGGGGAACGGCTGCGCGAGCACGTAGGCCAGCGCGATCGCCGTCGCTCCGACACCGTGCTCGGCCGCCAGCTGCTCGGCCCGGCGCAGGCGCTCGAAGTTGTCCGGCCCGTAGTAGCAGCGCACCAGCTCGGCGTCGCTGGTGTCGTCCGGGCGGGCGCGGCCGGTGAAGAAGCCGCGCGCCTGCGAGGACCACGGCAGCAGTGGGATCTGCCGCTCGACCAGCCACTCCTTCGACGTCCGGTCGGTGACGTGGACGCAGCCCTCCCACGGCACGTCGTACGCCTCGGCCAGGCCGAAGTGGTCGCTCAGCGCCTGGAACCCGGCCCGCCCGTGAGTGCGGGCGTACTCCTGCGCCTCGTCGAAGCGCGCCGGCGTCCAGTTCGAGACGCCGTAGGCGCGGATCCGCCCGGCGCGCTGGTGCTCGTCCATCACGTCGACGAACTCGCCCACCGGCACCTCGAGGTTGTCGCGGTGCATCAGGTAGATGTCGGCGTAGTCGGTGCCCTGCCGCTCGAGGCTCTCGAGCAGCTGCCGGGAGAGCGACTCCGGGTCGCAGTAGGGGGTGTGCGCGCCCTTGGTGATCACGACGACGTCCTCGCGGATGCCGCGGTTGCGGATCCACCGGCCGAGGCGGCCCTCCATCTCGCCGTCGCCGTAGATGTAGCCGGTGTCGAAGGCGGTGCCGCCCTGCTCGACGAACGCGTCGAAGATCGCCGAGGCGTGCGCCAGATCCGGCTGGTTGTCGACGCCCATCACGAGCCGCGACATCCGCTTGCCGACGCCGGGGATCTCGCCGAAGAGCATCGGGCTGTCCGACGCCGCGCGCAGCGGCCGCCCGGACACCGTCGGGATGTCCGCGGTCTCGGCCTCGAACGGGAAGCGCAGGCCGATCGCGGCGCGCCAGCGGTCGAGCGTGCGGGCCGTCGCGAGCGTCTCCTCGAGCGTCATCTGCGGCGCCTCGACCGAACCGGCCGCCAGGGCGGCGGTCGTCGCATCCGCCTCGAGCGCGTAGGGGCTCTCCCCCTCGAACGTGAGGATGCGCGGCTCCTCCCCCACGACGCTGATCTCGATGCCCGCGTCGGACGCACCGAACCACGGGTCGGCCACGTGCAGACGGCCGCGCGTGCCGTGGATCGTCACGGCGTTCACGTCGTCGAGCGCCACTCCGGTGCGGAGGGTCGCGGTGATGCCGCCGCGGTAGGTCGCGCGGGCGACGCTCCACTCGTCGACGCCGGTCGGGCCGAGGCTGCCCCTCGCGTCGAACTCGGCGGGCTCGGCGACGGCGGCACCGGTCGCGGCCTGCACCACGGCCGCCGCGGCGGTGACGGTGTATCCGCCGACGTCGAGGACGCCTCCTCCGGCCGTCGCGGCGTCGTACAGGCGGCCCTCGCGGGACGGGGTGCGGAAGGAGAAGGAGGCGTCGATGTGCACGACGTCGCCGATCGCGCCGTCGCGGACGAGCTCGAGCAGCGCGGCGGTCTGCGGGTGGAAGCGGTACATGTACGCCTCGACCAGCGGCAGACCGGCGCTGCGGGCGGCGTCGACCAGGGCCATCGCCGTGCCGTGGTTGACGGCGAGCGGCTTCTCGCAGAGCACGGCCTTGCCGGCCTCGAGCGCCTGCAGGACGAGCGCGGCGTGACCCGTGTGCACGGTGGAGATGTAGACCGCGGTGACCCGCGGATCGGCGAGGACCGCGGCGTAGTCGCCGGCGCTCGCGTCCGCGAAGCCGTGCTCGACGGCCTCGGCGGCGAAGGCCGCGGCGCGCCCCGGGTCGGAGCTGCCCGCCGCGACGAGCCGGGCGCCGCGGTCGCTCGCCGGCAGCTGGGAGAGGAACCGGCGCGCGATGCTGCCGGGGCCGAGCACCGCCCAGCCGGGTGCGGGAGTGGTCGGGGTGGAGTCGGTCATGGGGACCCTTTCGCGGCGTCGTCGGCGTGAACGTTCACGCACCACGCTAGGCGGGCGGGAGGGGTATGGACAAGTGCGGCGCGGATCCTGCACGTGAACGTTCACCACGAGACGGATTGCGCCCCCCGCTGCTCGAGGGGCCGGGCGGAGGGAAGGGCGCCGGGATCGCTTTCGAGGCCGATAGCCGCCTCCGGCTCGGCGAGTGACGGCAGCGCACGCGGAGATCGCCGAGGGCGTCGTTCCCGCCGGAACACGTCGCCGTCGCGGCCGGACGGAGCACGAAGGCAGCGGCGCCTCGGAGCAGCCCGCCTTCCGCGGCGCCACGAGTACCGTCCCGAGTGGGGTACCTCGGCGGCACTCTTCATCGGACGGGTATGTCGGGACACTGAGCTCCGCGGGACCCCGCGGCTGTGAGTTTCAGCGTTCTGTGGCGGCGTTCTGATGCCGCTCCGTGTCGCGCCTAGTTGAGGAGCTCGGCCTGAATCCGAGCGGCGACGGCCTCGCGGAGGGGGCGGACGTTCTCGGCGCTCCAGTCGGTCGGGTCGGGGAACTTCCACTCCAGGAACCGGCCGGTCGGAGTCGCAGGGAGGGTAAGGCCGGGCTTCATGGCGACGACGATGTCCGCGTTCTCGAGGTCCTCCACCGTGACGGAGCGGGGGGTGCGGTCGCTGATATCGAGGCCGAGCTCAGCGACGGTCGCAGCGATCGCGGGGTTCACCATTTCGGCCGGGGAGAGACCGGCGGAGGTGGCGGTGTAGCGGTCGCCGGCGAGGACTTCGAGCAGGCCTGCGCCGAGTTGGGAGCGGCCGGCGTTGTGCTGGCAGAGGAAGAGGACGGTGGGCTTCTCGGTCATGCGGGGATGCTGCTTCCGGTGGTGGTGCGGGTCCAGGTCTGGGTGGCGATCTGCACGGCGTCCCAGGGGGAGCCGAGCGGGGGTGTGTACGAGAGGTCGAGGTCGGAGACCTGCTCGACGGTGAGCCCGGCGAACAGGGCGGTCGCGTAGGTGTCGACGCGCTTGGCCGTCTCGGTGCCGAGGCGTCCGACGAGCTGCGCGCCGAGCAGACGTCCGTCGCGGGTGTCACCGGTGATGCGGATCGTGATCGGCTGCGCGCCCGGGTAGTAGCGCTTGTGATCGTCCGCCACCGCGGTCGTCGTCGCAGGCGCGTACCCGGCGGCGAGGGCCTCGTGCTCGCGGAGGCCGGTGCGGGAGGCGACGAGGTCGAAGACCTTCACGACCTGCGTGCCGACCGAGCCGGCGAACCGGGCATCGCCGCCGAGAGCGTTCTCGCCGGCCACCCGTCCCTGCTTGTGGGCCGTGGTGCCCAGCGGCAGGTAGGTGCTGCCGAGCAGACGGTGGTGCGTGGTCACTCCGTCGCCTGCCGCGAACACGTGCGGCAGGCCCGTGCGCATCGCCTCGTCGACGACGACCGCGCGGCCGGCGCCGAGAGACGCTCCGGCGCGGGCGAGCAGGTCGGTGTTCGGCTTCACGCCGACGACGAGAAGGACGACGTCGGCGGTGCGGATGACGGGTGTGCCGTCGTGGTCGGCGTGCACGGCGAGCCCGGCGGCGGTCTTCTCGATCGAGGCGACGGTGGTCCGGGTGAGGACCTCGACGCCGTGCTGGTCGAGTTCTGTGTGCACGAGGGCGCCGAGTTCGGGGTCGAGGGTGGAGAGCACTTCCGGGCCGCGCTGCAGCTGAACGACGCGCAGGCCTCGGACGGTGAGGGCTTCGGCCATCTCGAGGCCGACGTAGCCGGCGCCGACGATGATCGCCGTCTGCGGGTCGCGACTGTCGAGGAAGCGCTCGAGCGCGAAGGTGTCGCCCATCGAGTGCAGTATGTGCACTCCGTCCTCCGGACCCAGTTCGTCCACTCCGGCGATACCCGCGGAGGACGCGAGAGCGCCGGTGCCGACGATCAGCTCGTCGTACCCGATCCGGTCGAGCGTGCCGCCGGGGGTGCGGACGGTGAGCTGCTGCCCGGCGACGTCGATGTCCGTCGCGAAGGTGTCCAGGCGCAGGGTCATGCCGGTGGCTTCGAGGTCGGCGTGGGTGCGGTGCGCGAGGGACTGCCAGGGCTGTACCTCGCGGGAGAAGTAGTACGGGATCCCGCAGATGGAGAAGTTCGGGTAGGAGTCGGCGACGACGACGGTCACGTCGACGGACGGGTCGAGCTCGCGGGCGCGCAGCGCGGCGGAGATCCCCGCGTCGCTGCCGCCGATGGCGACGAGATGCATCAGAAGGCCTTTCGGATCAGACGTGCGAAGAGGTCGAGGTGGCGGCGGGGACAACGAGGTCGCCGGCGGTCCGGGCGGCGCCCGGGAAGAGGAACACGGCGATGCCGACGCCGATCGCGGCACCGACGAGCTGCGCGGCGATGAACGGCAGGACGGAGGTGGGGGCGATGCCGGCGAAGGTGTCGGTGAAGACACGGCCGAGAGTCACCGCGGGGTTCGCGAACGAGGTCGAGGACGTGAACCAGTACGCCGCACCGATGTACGCGCCGACCGCGGCCGCAGCGAGCGGGCCGCGGTTCGTGCGGGCGAGGGAAAGGATCACGAGGACCAGGCCCGCGGTGGCGACGACCTCCCCGAGCAGGTACCCGGCGGTGACCCGCTCGGTCGTCGCGGTCGAGGTCGGGACCTCGAACATCGCGTTCGCGAGGACCGCGCCTCCGATGCCGCCGAGCAGCTGCGCGCCGACGAACACCGCCAGCTCCCGCCCCGACAGGCCGGTCCGGTCGCGGCGGCCGAGGAGCGCGTCGATGGCGGAGACGAGCGGGTTGAAGTGCGCCCCCGACACCGGCCCGAGTGTCAGGATCAGCACCGCGAGGCCCAGCGCGGTCGCGAGGGAGTTCTCCAGCAGTTGCACGCCGACATCGTTCGGGGAGAGCGACTGGGCGGCGATGCCGGAGCCGACGACGATCGCCACGAGCAGACCGGTGCCGAGGAACTCGGCCACGGCCCGACGAGCGAGCGGAGGAGGGGAAGTGGTGTCCATGTCGTCGGCCATCTTGACCGCTTACGATCACTCAGTCAAGATTGAGTCAATGAACACCGAGCGAATCGAATTGGAAGCGCGCGCCGCCCGGCACGCAGCCCTCAGCGACCCCGCGCGGCTGCGGATCACGGACCTCCTTACCCTTGGAGACTTGGCGCCGCGGGAGCTGCAGGACCGACTAGGGATGCCCTCGAACCTCGTCGCGCACCACCTCGCCGTCCTCGAGCGCGAGGGCATGATCCTCCGTCGCCGCTCGGAGGCGGACCGGCGCCGCAGCTACGTGCACTTGATCCCCGGCGCGTTCGATCAGCTCGGGCCCTCGACCACCGCCGCGGCGCGGCGGGTGCTGTTCGTGTGTACCGCGAACTCCGCCCGCTCCCAGCTCGCCGCGCAGCTCTGGGCGCAGCGCAGCTCGATCCCCGTGGCGTCCGCCGGCACGCACCCCGCCGCGGCGATCGCGGCTGGCGCCATCACGACTGCCGAGCGGCACGGCCTGACGCTGACAGGGAATGCTCCGCAGCAGTTCGCGGACGTGGCCGCCGACACCGACCTCGTGATCACTGTCTGCGACGCCGCGCACGAGGAACTCGGCTCGGAGGCGCTGCACTGGTCGATCCCCGACCCGGTACCTGCCGGCACGGACGCCGCGTTCGATGCCGCCTACGACGAGCTCGCCGCGCGCGTCGACGCTCTCGCAGCGAGGGTCACGGCCGCCTGATCAGACGCGGGTGAGCATCCCCGCGAGGGAGTCGAGCGCACCGGGGACGAGGGAGAAGTACGCCCACGTGCCGCGCTTCTCGCGGGCCAGGATCCCGGCGTCCACGAGGATCTTCAAGTGGTGCGACACCGTGGGCTGACTCAGCCCGACCGGCTCCGTGAAGTCGCACACGCACACCTCGCCCGAGCTGCTCGAAGCCACGATCGACACCAGGCGAAGCCTCGCCGGATCCGCCATCGCCTTCAACGCCCGTGCCAGCAGCTCCGCGCCCTCCGCGCTCAGCGGCTCGCGCGCGAGCGGCGCACAGCACGCGGCCGCCGCCGCGGTGAGAGTCAGCTCGCTCGTCGCCATGACTTCACCCTCCCACACATTGACAGTCATCGATATAGCGAGGCAGACTCGGTCCATCGATGACCGTCGATGTTGAGGAGTGCACCTGATGACCATGCTGCTGACCGTCCCGCCCCGCACCGACGAGCGCCGCCTCACCGGCCTGCCCGCCGCCGTGATCGGCGCCGGCCCTGTCGGTCTCGCCGCCGCCGCGCAGCTGCTCGAGCGAGGCCTCGACGTCGTGGTCTACGAGGCTGGTGAAAGCGCCGGAGCCGCGGTGCAGCAGTGGGGCCACACCCGCCTGTTCTCCCCGTGGGAGTACCTGGTCGACGCCGCCGCCGGACGCCTGCTCGACGCCGCCGGCTGGGAGGCGCCCGCCGCGAAGAAACTGCCCACCGGGCACGAGTTCGTCCGCGACTACCTCGCCCCGCTCGCCGCGACTCCGCAGCTCGCACCCGTCATCCGCTACCGCTCCCGCGTCACCGCCGTGACCCGCGAGGGCATGGACCGCACCCGCTCCACCGGCCGCGCCGCCACTCCGTTCCTGCTTCGCCTGGACACCCCTGACGGCGTCGCCGATGTCACCGCCCGCGCCGTCATCGACACCTCCGGCACCTACTCCACCGCCAACGCCCTCGCCTCCGCCGGCCTCGACCCGATCGGCGCCGCCGACGTCGCCGAGCACCTCAGCCACGCGCTGCCGGACGTGCTCGGCGCGGACCGTGCCCGGTTCGCCGGGAAGAGTGTCCTCGTCGTCGGCGCCGGTCACTCCGCCGCGAACACCCTGATCAAGCTCGCCCGTCTCGCCCGCGAGGAACCGGGTACGACGATCACCTGGGCGATCCGCGGCATCAGCCCGGTGCGCGTCTTCGGCTCGGGCGACGATGAGCTCGAGGAGCGCGGCAAGCTCGGTGGCACCGTGCACCAGCTCGTCCGCGACGGCGCGATCACCCTCCTGGACCGCTTCGAAATCGACCGCCTCAAGAAGGCCCTCTCCGGCGGCGTCACGGTGATGGGGCGGCGCCGGAAGGAGCGCGAGAGCGTCGAGGCCGACGTCGTCGTGCAGGCCACCGGATTCCGGCCCGACCTTGACATGCTCCGCGAGATCCGCGTCTCCCTGGACGAAATCGTGGAAGCGCCCCGCGCACTCGCGACGCTCATCGACCCGAACCTGCACTCCTGCGGCACCGTCGACCCCCACGGCGTCGCCGAACTCGCGCACCCCGAGCCGAACTTCTACATCGCCGGCATGAAGTCCTACGGCCGCGCCCCTACCTTCCTCCTCGTCACCGGCTACGAGCAGGTCCGCTCCATCGCGGACGAGCTCGCCGGCGACCACGCCGCCGCCCGACGCGTGAAGCTCGTACTCCCCGAGACCGGCGTCTGCTCCACCGACATCGGATCCGCCGGAGGAAGCTGCTGCTCATGACCGCGATCCGGGCGATGCTCCCCGAGGACTGGGCGGCGGTCGAGACGATCTACCGAGAGGGCATCGCCACCGGGCACGCCACCTTCGAGGCCGAACCGCCGACGTGGGAGGCGTTCGATGCCGGAAAGCTCGACGTCGGGCGCCTCGTCGCCGCCGACGGCAATCAGATCCTCGGCTGGGCCGCGCTCTCCCCCGTGTCGATCCGGCCCGTCTACCGAGGGGTGGTCGAGCACTCCGTCTACATCGCGTCGTCCGCCCGCGGCCGCGGCATCGGCGCCGAACTCCTACAGGCGCTCATCGACGCCGCAGACGCCGCCGGCGCCTGGACCATCCAGTCGAGCATCTTCCCCGAGAACACCGCCAGCCTCGCCCTCCACGACCGCGCTGGATTCCGCCGGGTCGGCACCCGCGAACGCATCGCGCGGATGACCTACGGACCGGCCGCCGGCACCTGGCGCGACACAATCCTCATCGAGCGACGACGACCTGATTGATCGACGTTCGACGCCATGCCGGGTCCTTGACTTCCGGCAAGAACTGAAATCTGTATGCTCGCGCTAGGCCGCGAGGTGGGTCGACCAGCCGAGGTCGTTGCCGTTGATGTCAATTCGAGCCATGATGGTCACGAATCGGCATACGTACGTCCAAAGCCAGCCACCCGGCTGGCTTTTCGCGTTAATGGACGACCCTCCCCCGAGTCGTCTTGGCGGGGGCGATGATCGCGGTCCGCGGTACCTGGCGGAGCTCGATGCCGCCGTGCCGCGGCGCCACACGAACGTCGCCGTTTTCTGGCCCACGATGTCACCCCCTACCTTGAAAATGGGCGATCGATCGATCACCCGACAAGCCGGCCCCGAGCCGGCTTTTTTCATGCCCAGGATCGAGCAGCAACAGCTCTCCTGGCCCCCTCCTCTCCTGTCAGCGCTCGAATGATTGCTGGTAGTGAGCGACACCAAGTCATCCGGCTCGGTGTGATCCGAACGCGTTCGCGCGTTCAACACGCGGAGGTCACTATGAACCCGCTCTTCGAGATGCTGCAGGGGGAGGTGGACCCCAACGTCGTGATCGTGTGCGCCACGATCTACTTCGTCGTCAACAAGGTCGAGGATCTCGTCCTCGTCTTCTGGCCGACGAAGAAGCCTGCACGACTGAAGGCCCGTCTCAACCGCAGCCGCCGCCCCAAGGCCTAGCTCGAATAACGACCCCCTCCGCAGGGGGGAGAGCTCTGTCTTCTAGCGCCTCGCAAAACAGTAGCTATCCGAGACGCCGCACTCCGTCCGCGAACGGTCGTCTGCGGACGGTCTCCGTCGTGGCAGCCGGGCGAGGCCGAGCGCTCGGACGAAGTCGCCTCCGCAGGGCGCTGCGAGTCGCGCTACTTCGTCATCGTCTGCCGCTCGTCCTCTGAGCTGCGGGTGACGATGGTCGGGGCTTCGCGACGGCCTGCCTCCCGTGCCTCGTTCAGGAGGCGGACGAGAGCGCGACGTCGTCTGACTCGGTCGCCGAGGATGCCGCACCCGAGGAGGAGGACGGCCAGGATGACGGCGAGCTGCGGCCACGGCATCGCCCAGACGATGACGCTCGTGGTCGTCGCCTCGAGCGGCGTGTCGCTTCCGTCCGGTGGGATGACGGAGTACTGAGCCTCGAGCGGCAGGGTCATCGCACCGAGCGGCCACACGTCCGGCACCGTGAGGTGCACGGTGCGGGTGTCGCCCGGGAGCAGCTGGAGAGGCGTGTCGGCGCCGGTCTCCTCGGCGTCGAGTGGTCGGCCTCGGTACTCGGTGGTCGCAGTGACGGTCAGGCGGACATTCCCCGTGTTGTGCAGTGTGTACGCGATGCGGATGCCGCCGGGGGTGAACGGGTTCCACGCGATGCGGTACTCGCCCGTAGCCGAGGACACGAGGGCGGCCGTGACGTCGCCGGTGACGCGGGTCATAACGCGGAAGCCCACTCGGCTCTCGACGCTCACCGTCGCAGCTCCATCGCTGCCCTCAGAGCGGATCGACGCGGCGATGCCGGCCGCGTGGTCTCCGGGTTCCGCGTCGGGGGGAACAGTGATCGTGTAGGGCACGACGACACTCGAGCGGGCGGGAACGGAGACGGTGTCGGCGACGTCGATCCAGGTGCCGGCGGCTGTTGACGGGGAGGTCGAGGGGAGCATGGAGAAGCGGCCGGTCGGGGTGAGGTAGCCGTCGGCTGCGGTGAGGCCGAAGGTGACGTCGGCGTCGCTGAGGTTGCGGAGGGCGAGGTGCTCGGCTCGGAAGGCTCCGGGGTCGAGCTCCGCTTCGACCCAGGAGCGGCCGTCGGGCCCGGTCTGATCGGCCGGGCTCACCGCCCAGGTGACCGCATTGTCCGAGGCCGTGTCGGCCACGGCCGGTGCTGCGAGGAGAGCCGGTGCGATCAGCCCGAGCATCGCGGCGGCCGCGACGGAGAACGCGCGGAAGGAAGATCGTGGCACGATTGCCGGTCCTTTCGAGCTGGTGGGGGCGCAGACCGGCCGCGCCCCCACCAGCTGTTTCACTCGAAGAGCGAGAGGGTGAGCTGGCCGGTGTAGTCGCCGGCCTCGACGGTGGCGTCCGTGCGCAGGAAGAGGTCGGCGGATGCTGTCCACTGGCCTTCCTCTGCGACGGCTCCGGAGTCGAGCGCGAGCGCGAGGAGCTCCTGGTCGACGAGGCCGACCGCGTCGTCGCTGTCATCGAGGACGGTGTCGACCTGGTCGCCTTCGGTGACGAGGCCGGAGTCGCCTCCGTCGAGCAGTCGCGGTGTCCAGCCGAAATGGTCGGCGCCGATGGGCTCCTGGCCGGCGTCTCCGGTGAACTCGCTCGCCGAGCCGAGGACGTACCAGCCGGCGTCCGCGGGGATCTCGTCGGCGGTGCGGGTGTCAGTCACGGTGACGGTGGGCAGGGTGCCGGTGAACTGGCGCACGAGTTCCGTCGAGCCGGTCTCGGTGAGGTCGGTCGAGGTGCCGGCGACGGTCATAGCCAGCACGCCCGGCTCGGTGAGCTCGGCGATGGACACGTTCACGTCCACGTCCTGGTCGCCGTAGTTCTCCTCGGCGACAGCGGCGCCGGCGACAGCGGTGAGCAGTGCAGCTCCGGCCAGGACAGCGGCGCAGCGCGCCGCGAGTGCGTTCTTCTTCACAGTCTCTTCTCCTTCAGGTGAGCGGGGTCAGTTGCAGGACGCCGCGGCGTACGGGGCCTGCACGGTGGTCGTCGCCGGAGTGCCGTTGACAGTGGCGGTCGCTGCGACGGTGACGGTCCCGGCAGGGATCGTCGCGGCGCGGGTGGAGAACGCGTGGGAGGCGCTCTTGCCGGAGGCGACTGCCGGGAACGACTTGCTGCCGAAGCCGGAGGTCGCGGTGACGGCGATCGGGAAGGGGTTGGTGTTGGTCGCCTGGATGGTGAGGGAGACCTTCCCGGCGATGCAGCGGGTCGCTGCGGTCGCGGCCACGGTCAGGGCCGGTGCGGGGGCCTGGGTCAGAGCGACCTGGTCGAGGGTCCAGAAGGCGCTGTTCTGTCCGGTGTAGCGGAAGCGGAACTGCGCCGTGCGGGCGTCCGCCGGGACCTCGATGCGGATCGACTCGTTCGTGTTGGTGTTCGCGGTGTAGCTCTTTACGGCGACCGGGGCGCCTCCGTCGTAGCTGACGGAGACGGCGGCGGTCTGGGGTCCGTCGATGACGTAGTCGGTGGCGAAGGAGAGCGTCGCCGAACCGGTGCCGTTCAGCGGGTAGGCGGGGGTGATGAGGGTGGAGTCGAACTGGCCGGCGGCGTGGGTCTTGTCGTCCCACTCGTCGGAGTCGGCGACGGCGAACACGTCGCGGGCGCGGACGTTCGTCTCGCGCTTCTGGCCGGGCTCAGCGCTGGTGTAGAAGGAGTCGGTGGCGAAGGACCAGCCGGCCCATTCGGTCACGCCGCCGACGGGCATCGCGGAGTTGTCGATGCTCCATCCGGCGGGGGTGGCGTGGGTCCAGCCGAGCAGGCCCGCGGCGGGTCGGGTCTCGTCGACGCGGGTCTTCAGTGCGGGGCGGAGCGTGTCGAAGTCATCCGCCTTCAGGACGCCGAGGGCGGAGCCGTCGATGGTCCAGGCGGGATCGGTCGGGATGCCGTTGGCGGCGAGGACGGTCGGGGCGATGTCGACGATCTTGACGTCGTTGCGGGTGGAGCCGGCGGGGATGCCGGGGCCGGAGGCGATGACGAAGGTCTTGCGTTCCGCGAGGCTGTTGCCGCCGTGGCCGCCGGTGGGTGTGTGGCCGTGATCGGCGGTGACGAGGATCGTCCACTGCTCGCTCGCGTAGGTCGAGCGCGCCTTGACGGCGGCGATCATCTCGCCGAGCTGGCTGTCGGCACGGTTCAGCGCGGTGGCGTAGGCGGTACCGTTCGTGCCGACGGAGTGGCCGGCGCCGTCGACCTCGTCGAGGTGCACGAAGGTGTTATCCGGATTCCCGTTGGTGAGGTAGTCGACGGCGGTCGCGGTGGTCTGCACGTCACCGCCGCCGGTGCGGCGGACGTCGACGGCCGAGCCGAAGATCGTCTGGGCCACGGGCGACCAGGTGGCCACGACGAGGCTCGAGCGGGCGGGATCGGCCGCTTCGATGCGGCTGAGGTAGTCGGGGTACTGGCCGAACTTCGGTGCGGTGAAGTTGTTGTCGACGACGTTGTGCTTGTCGGGCCAGGCGCCGGTGGCGATCGTCGACCAGCCCGGTCCCGAGACGGTGCCCGACATCGGAGCGGCGTAGAGGTTGCTCGTCGCAGTCATGCCCTCGGTGCGGAGTGCATCGAGGGCGGGCATGTCGGCCGCGTCGAACTGATCGAAGGAGGCGCCGTCGATTCCGACGACGAGGGTCTTCGCGGTCCGGGTGCCCGAGGGCAGCCCGTTGTAGGCGGTGTCGGCGGCGGACGCGGCGGTCGGCGCGACCAGCAGAAGACCGCCGATCACCGCCGAGACGCAAGCGGCACCGAGAGTGCGGGTGGACAGGGACATCGTCGACTCCAGAGGTCTGTGCGAGAGAAGCGCGGGGACGACCGCGCGCCGCAAGCCTGCTCACATCTGTACCTACGCGGGGGCAGATGAACGAGTAATGCAGACACGTTCAAGTGTTGTTCACCCCCGAACGGGCGCCCGAGGTCCTGTCGGAGAGCGCGGGTGAACGATGTTCTCGGCGGAGGAGAGGCTGCTGTCGGTGCGGTACGGTCGTCCTGATAGCGCCTAGGGTTCCGGGACGACATGGTCGTCCGTCTGGTTCGAGCGGCGCCACGGACCCCGCCATCGAGGTCCGTCATCTCAAGGGACAGAAGCCTGGAGGACCGCTGCGGCGCGCGTCGGCGCGCGCGGGAAGGTCCTGCCATGTCTGCCTACGTCCTCCTCCTCGTGCTGTCCGCGGCACTGTGCCATGCGGCCTGGAATGTGATCGCGCACCGCGTCAGCGGCATCGGCCTGCCGTTCCTCTGGTGGGGAGCGGTGGCCAGCACCGTGATCTGGGCGCCGGTCATCCCCTTCACGGGCGGGCTCGGCTCCGGCGGCGACGTGGTGACGGGCCTCGCGATCGGCGCGGGCGTCTCCGGGCTGCTGCACGTCGGCTACATGGTGGTGCTGCAGCAGGGCTACGCCCGCGGGCGGCTCTCCACCGTCTACGCCACCGCCCGCGGCACCGGCCCCGCCCTCAGCGCAGGGCTCGCGGTACTGCTGCTCGGCGAGCAGATCTCTCCGGTCGCCGTACTCGGGGTCGTCGTCGTCGTCACGGGAGTGATCGCGACCGGACTGATTGACCGGCCGGTGGAGCAGGCGCCCTCGGGCCGCCGCCTCCTCGACCCGAGCATCCTCTTCGGAGTGCTCACCGGCGTCGCGATCGCCGTCTACACGATCTGGGACGCGCACGCACTGCGGACCTGGGGCCTTTCGCCGGTGGCGTTCATGGTCGGCTGCACGCTGGTCGAGATCGTCGTTTACGCCGGGGCGCTGCGGCGGCGGCGGGCGGAGCTGCTCCCGGTCCTCGCGCGGCACTGGCCGCGGGTGCTCGCGTTCGGGGTGCTCTCGCCGCTGTCATACATCCTCGTCCTGCAGGCGATCACCCTCGCGCCGGTCGCTCTGGTGGCGCCGATGCGCGAGATGAGCGTCGTCCTGGTCTCGGTGTTCGGCGCGCTGGTGCTGAAGGAGGGTTCGGCCGTCCGGCGGATCGCCGCGTCGCTCGTGGTCGTGGGCGGGATCGTGCTGCTGTCGGTCTGAGCCGGGCGTGGCTCCGGGAGCGCCTGGGCTCAGAGCCCGACGGGGCGGATGAAGTGCGCGCCCTCGCGGCGCCGGCCGGTCGCCGAGACGGTGAAGCGGACGATGTCGCTGCGGTAGCGGTCGTCCGAGGCCTCGAAGGTGCGCCCGTCGCTGTCGCGGGTGATGCGGTGCAGCCGGAGCACGGGCGAGCCGGGCGCGAGTTCGAGCAGGCGGGCGTCGGTCTCGTCGGCGGCCACGGCGTCGATCTCGTGGTCGACCTCGGCCGACTTCCAGCCGCGGGAGTCGAGGAACTCGGTGATCGAGACGGTGTCGAGGTCGACGTCGAAGAGGTTCCGGCCGGCCTCCTCGATGAAGGTGAGCCGTTCCAGCATCGTCGGCCGATCGTCCAGCGAGCGCAGCCGTAGCACGTCCACGACCAGCTCGCCCGGCTCGATGCCCAGCAGGGCAGCCTGGTCGGCGTCGGAGCGGCGCAGAGACACCTGCTGGGTGAGCGCGCCGGGGCGGGCGCCCATCGTCCGCGCCCAGCGGGTGAAGGGGATGGACACGTCGACCGCCTGCTGCGCCTTGCGCTCGATGACCCGGCTGGGGCGCCCGCGGGTCGTCTCGATCAGGCCTTCGCTGCGCAGCGCGGCCAGGGCGTTGCGGATGGGGCCGCGCGAGGTGTTCCACTTCGCGGCGAGTTCGCCCTCGGTCGGAACCTCGTCGCCGGGGGCGAGGGTCCCGCTCGCGATCGACTGACGCAGGTCGTCGGCGATCGCCTTGTACATCACATCGGCCACATAGGCACCTTACTGGTCTGGACTGCCGATCTTGAGCACCGACACTCGCCCGGCGCCCGTCCGATCGACTCGACACGAGTGGGTCGCACCAGATGGGTGAACACGCCGTGAACAGTGGCGAGATAGGTATATACGTGGGTACCTGGTGCGGCAGAGTTCCTGTCGTTCCCCCTTCGACACTCTCTCGCCCGAAAGGCCGTCATGCAGACCCGCGCCCGTCTCACCCTCTCCGCACTGGCCGTCGCCGGTGCACTCACGCTCCTCGCCGGCTGCTCCGGCACCGCGACCGCCGGCGCGACCGCCGGAAGCGACGCCGAGGCCGGCTTCGCCGTGGACTCGAACACGCTCGTCTTCGGCGTCGTCCCCGACTCCGTCGACACCGAGACCAACTACCAGCCGCTGATGGACTACATCGCGCAGGAGACCGGCAAAACCGTCGAGTACAACGAGTCGACCGACTACGCGGCCCTCATCGAGGCGGCCATCGCCGGACAGGTCGACGTCGCCTCCTTCTCGGGCTTCACCTACGTCACGGCGGTCAACAACGGCGCCGAGCTCACTCCGATCTCCTCGATCACCACCGCCGAGGGTCAGGAGCCGGGCTACTACTCGCAGGCGATCGTCCCCAAGGGCAGCGCCATTACGGACCTCGCGGGGATGAAGGGAAAGAAGGTCTGCTTCGTCGACCCGTCCTCCACCTCCGGCTACCTCTTCCCGAGCTACAACCTGATCGAAGCGGGCATCGACCCCGAGACCGACATCACGCCGGTCTTCGCCGGCAAGCACGACGTCAGCGTCCAGAAGGTCGGCGCTGGCGTCGAGTGCGAGGCCGGCTTCGCCGAGGACAGCGAGGTCGAGAAGTCCGACAAGGTCGAGGTCATCGCCGAGACCATGGTCCCCGGCGCCCCGATCGTGGAGTCGAACACTCTCCCCGACGACCTGAAGGAGCAGCTGCGCGACATCCTCAGCGAGGTCACGATCGACGAGATCATCGCCTCCGGCGTCGAGTCGGCCGACACCGACGGCTTCCGCAGCGTCTTCTACGCGACCACGCCCGTCGACGACGCGTACTACGACGAGATCCGCGACATCTGCGAGGTCACCAACGCCACGCAGTGCCAGAAGTAACCGTCCTGCGCCCCTGACGAACCCGACCTGGAGAATGCCATGACGACGATCCCCGAACCCACGACCGACACGGTGGTCACGATCACCGACGTCACCAAGAGATTCGGCACCACGACCGCCCTGGACGGCGTGTCACTCACCGTCCGCCGCGGCGAGATCGTCGTCCTCCTCGGCCTCTCCGGGTCGGGCAAGTCCACCCTCCTGCGCCACCTCGACGCCCTCGAGATCCCCACCAGCGGATCCGTCGCCGTGCTCGGCCAGGAGGTGCCGGCCCTGCGCGGACGACGACTGCGGGAGCTGCGCGGCCGGGTCGGCTTCATCTTCCAGCAGTTCGAGCTCGTCCCCTCGCTGACCGTGCTCGAGAACGTCCTGACCGGCGCCCTCGCCGATCTGCGCGGTCCCCGCCTCGGGCTGTGGAGCTATCCGAAGGCGAAGAAGCTGCGCGCGCTCCAGCACCTCGAGCGGGTCGGCCTGCTCGAGCGCGCCTATCAGCGCGCCGATACCCTCTCCGGTGGGCAGCAGCAGCGCGTCGCGATCGCGCGCGCCCTGATGCAGAACCCGTCGATTCTGCTCGCCGACGAGCCCGTCGCCTCCCTCGACCCCGAGTCGAGCGATCAGGTGATGGCCCTCATCCGCGAGATCGCTGCAGAGGAGGGGCTCACCGTGCTCTGCAGCCTGCACCAAGTCGATCTCGCCATCTCGTGGGCCGACCGGATCGTCGGTCTCCGGCACGGCGCCGTCGTCCTCGACACCCCGGCGGCCGGACTCTCCAAGGCCGAGGTCATGGAGATCTACGGCCGCGTCGCGACGACGACCTCCGAGCTCGAGGCCGTGCAGAACGAGCTCCTCACCCCGGAGCACGCCCCGTGACCGCCGTGCTCCCGCCGCGCACCGCGCGCCATCCCGATCCGGCCGTCGCCTCGCGCGCCCCGATACCGAAGCGCTCACCCGAACGGATCGCGGCAGTCCTCACCCTGCTCGCGCTCTCCGGACTCGCGATCACGGCCCTGATCGAGATCGACATCTCCGTCCCTCGGATGGTGCAGTCGCTCTCGAACGCCGAGCGCTTCTTCGGCCGCGTCGGCGCCATCACCTTCCCCGAGCCGGCCGAGCTGGTCGCCCTCACCGCGCAGACCCTCGGGCTCGTCCTCACCGGGACCCTGCTCGCCGCGGTGCTGTCGGTACCGCTCGCCTACTTGGCCGCGGCGAACACCACCCCCGGCAACGCCGCCCGGGCGATCGCACGCTTCCTCGGCGTGCTGGCCCGAGCGATCCCGGACGTCGTGCTCGCGATGGTCTTCGTGCTGATGTTCTCCCTCGGCTCGCTCCCCGGGATCCTCGCCATCGGCCTGCACTCCGTCGGCATGATCTCGAAGCTCTTCGCCGACGCGATCGAGCAGATCGACGAGGGGCCGCGTCTGGCGATCCGCGCCGCGGGAGGGACGAAGCTGCAGGAGTTCACCTCCGGCGTGCTCCCGCAGGTGCTGCCCTCGTGGGTCGCGACGGTACTGCACCGCAACGACATCAACCTCCGCGGCTCGGTGATCCTCGGCTACGTCGGCGTCGCGGGGCTGGGCCTGGAGATGTCCTACGCCTTCAAGTCCCTCCAGTACGGCCGCGGGATCGGCATCGCGATCGTCATCTTCGCGCTGTGCGTGGCGATGGAGATCGTGTCCAGCTCCGTCCGCACGGCCATGCTCGGCCGCGGCACCGAGAGCTCAGGACCGATCGACGCACTGCTGCGCCGCGTCCGGTCCGGACAGACGCCGGCCGACCGCACAGTCCTCCCCGTCAGCACGCCTGAGGGCGCTCTTCACCGGCCCTGGACTGGCGCTCGCGCCCGGAACGCGGTCGCCGGAGTCGTCGCTGTCGGAGTGATCGTCGCGGGTGTCCTCGTCAGCGACATCACCTGGAGCGACGCGCTCACCTTCTGGGCGCGGATCCCCGCGGTCGCCGCGCAGTTCTGGCCGCCGTCGTTCGGCAGCTACGACGCCGGCACCATGGTCGAGGCGATGCGGGAGACGATCGCGATCGCCCTCGCCGCCACGCTGCTCACCGTCGTCGTCTCGGTGGTCGTCGGCTCCCTCGCCGCCCGCAACGTCACCCCGAACCGCACCGCCCGCGGCGGCTTCCGCCTGCTGCTGGTCGCGGTCCGAGGCGTGCCCGAGCTCATCCTCGCCATCGTCCTGATCGTCATCTCGGGCCTGGGCACCCAGGCGGGCACGATCGCCCTGGCCGTCGGCGGAGTAGGGCTGCTCGGCAAGCTCATCGCCGACTCGCTCGAGGAGGTCGACTCCGGACCGGAGCGCGCCCTCGTCGCGACCGGCGCCACCCGCCTCCAGGTCTACGCCGGAGCCACCGTCCCCCAGGGAGCCCGCGCGATGCTCGGCCACACCTTCTACCTGCTCGACACCAACATCCGCGCGGCGACCCTCCTGGGCATCGTCGGCGGCGGCGGGATCGGCTACTACCTGCTCAACGCCGCGCAGGGCTCGAATTACGCAACCGTGACCGCGATCGTCCTGATGATCCTGGTGACCGTCCTGCTCGTCGAGGGCGTCGCGATGTGGCTGCGGAAGGTGCTCCGATGAGCGACCGGTACGACGTCGCCGTCATCGGCTCCGGCATAGTCGGCCTCGGCGCCGCGTACGCCGCCGTCCGGCGGGGCCTGCGCGTGGTGGTGCTCGACCGCACCGCGCAGCCGATGGGCTCGACGGTGCGCAACTTCGGCCACCTCTGCTTCACGCCGCAGTCCGGCGACGCGCTGCGCTACGGCCTCGCGGCCCGGGAGGCGTGGCTGCGCCTCTCGCAGGACGCCGGCTTCCGGCTCGGCCGCCGCGGCACGCACATCGTCGCGCGCCACGCCGACGAGCTCGCCCTGCTCGAGGCGGCGGCCGCTCAGGCGCCGTTCGGCTTCGGCGACGGACCGGAGATCCGGCTCCTCGACGCGGGCGAGACCGCGGCGGAGCTGCCGGTCGACCCCGGAGTCGTCGTCGGCGGAGCAGTCCTGCCCTACGACTTGCAGGCCGACCCGCGCACCGCCGCCGCCGCGATCGTCCGCCACCTCGCCGACCTCGGCGTCGAGTTCCGGATGCGCACCGCCGTCGGCCGCGTTCGCGAAGGCGTCGTCGACACCAGCCGGGGCCGGATCCACGCTGACACGATCGTCGTCGCGGTGAACCACGATCTCGACCAGCTCTTCCCCGAGCTCGCCGATGCCCACGACGTGCTGCGCTGCTCGCTCGACATGCTCCGTGTCGCCCTGCCGCTGCGCGCGCCGCTGGCCGCACCGCTGCTGACTGGCTGGTCGCTGATCCGCTACAGCGGCTTCGCGCGACTGCCGGAGGCGGAGGCCGTGCGCTCCCGTCTGCACTCCGAGCGCCCGGACCTCGCGGCGATCGACCTCAACCAGATGTACACGCAGCTGCCCGACGGGAGCGTCGTCGTCGGCGACTCGCACCACCGAGCGGTCAGCCCGGAGCCGTTCCAGTCCGAGGCCACCGCCGACCTCCTCCTGGAGGAGACGGCGCGGCTGTTCGGCGCGGCGCCCCGCGTGCTCGAGCGGTGGCAGGGCGTCTACGCCAGCGGCCGCGACGAGTTCCTCGTCGCCGAGCCCGAGCCGGGCGTCCTCGTCCGCACCGTCACCACCGGCATCGGCATGACCACCGGGCTCGGTCTCGCCGAGACCACCCTCGCGGACCGCTTCGACAGCACCGCATCCCTCCTCGTCGCCACGGAAGGCCGCTGATGACCACCCTCACCCCCACCCCTGCCACCCTCGGCCCCGCCCTCGCCGGGATCGAGCTCATCGTCCTCGACATGGCCGGCACCACCGTCGCCGACGACGGAGTCGTCGAGCAGGCCTTCCAGCGCGCCGCCGAGCGCACCGGAGTCGCCGACCGCCTGCCCTGGCCCGAGGCGCTCTCCTACGTCCGCGAGACCATGGGCCAGTCGAAGATCGACGTGTTCACCCACCTCGCAGGAGGAGACGTGCCCGCCGCCGAGCGCGCCACCGCCGCGTTTGAGGACGCCTACGCCGAGCTGATCCTCGAGGGCGCCGCCGCGCCGATCCCCGGCGCCGAGGAGCTGCTGCACGAGCTGCGCGCCGCCGGGATCGAGGTGGCGCTGACCACCGGCTTCGCACCGATCACCCGTGACGCCATCCTCGACGCGCTCGGCTGGCGCGACCTCGTCGGCATCGCCCTCTCGCCGGCGGACGCGGGACGCGGCCGGCCCGCGCCCGATCTCGTCCTGACGGCCGCGCTGCGCGCGCAGGTCACGGCTATGAGCGCCGTCGCCGTGATCGGCGACACCGCGAGCGACATCCTGTCCGGCCGCCGCGCGGGAGCCGGCCTCGTCGTGGGCGTCCTCAGCGGAGCGCACGATCGCACCCGTCTCGAGGGCGCGGGCGCGCACGCCGTTGTCGACGACGTCACCGCCCTGCGCGCACTCGAGCTCCTATGAGAACCGCCACAGCGCCGACACCGATCGACCCCGCAGCGCGGCGCGTCGAGCTGCGCCCCTCGGCTACGGCAATGGTGTGGCTCGCTCCCGACCGCCCGCACGAGGCCGTCGCCTTCGTCAGCGTCCGCCTCGGCTCGGGCGATGTGCTGGTCGAGATCGAACTCGCCACGATCTGCGGCTCCGACGTGCACACCGTCCACGGCGACCGCTCCGCTCCGGCTCCGCTCGTCCTCGGGCACGAGCAGCTCGGCCGCCTCGTCGAGCTCGGCGCCGGCGACCCCCGCGCGCACGACGGTTCCCCCCTGGCCGTAGGCGACCGCGTCCTCTGGTCGATCGCCGCGAGCTGCGGCGCCTGCGACCGCTGCACGAGTGGGCTCCCGCAGAAGTGCCGAACCCTGCGCAAGTACGGCCACGAGCGGATGAGCGACGCCTGGGCGCTCTCGGGTGGCTTCGCCACTCATGCGCACGTCGTCGCGGGCACGCCGATCATCCGGGTGCCCGAGGACGTGCCGGCGACCGTCCTCGCACCGGTGTCCTGCGGCACGGCAACGGCCTGGGCCGCCCTCACCGCAGCGGAGGCCGTGCATCCACTCCCGGGCGCTCGGCTGCTGATCAGCGGCGCAGGGCTCATCGGGCTCACGGCGGCCGCGATGGCGACGGACCGCGGCGCCGCCGTCACCCTCGTCGAACCGAACCTCGGCCGACGCGCGCTCGCCGGACGCTTCGGCGCCCATGCCTTGCATCCCGATGAGCTCGCCGGCGACTTCGACGTCGTCCTCGAGGCCTCCGGTTCGCGCGCCGCGGTCAACTCCGCGCTCACCAGCGCCACGACCGGTGGAGTCGTCGTGCTGATCGGCAGCGTCTTCCCCACCGAGCCGGTCCCGCTGGACCCCGAGCGCGTCGTCCGCGGACTCCTCACCGTCCGCGGCGTGCACAACTACACACCAGGAGATCTCGCCGCAGCCACCGCCTACATCGTGGACCGTTGGCAGGCATGGCCCTTCGCCGACCTCGTCGGAGACACGGTCTCCCTCTCCGACCTCGACGAGGGAATCAGACGAGCACTCGACGGTCCTGTCCGAATCGGCGTCACACCGACCTGACATGAGCTCGTCATCGAGAGGTACGCAGCACCAGGGCTATTCGCTTACTGAGCTTTTCTCTGATCGTCTTGGTGAACAGTAGCTTTTCGAGACTCCTGATCAAGATGCGACTCGAGGTCCGCTGGAGCCGAGATCTCGGGCGCGAGTCTGTCTCGGAAAGCCGTCTTGCCGTGTTTCGTCTCAGGAGGGGTCGCAGAGGGTGTTTCCGAGTCAGAATGGGCTCGTGAGACTCCTGGGTTATACGCGTGTGAGTACGTCGAGTCAGGACGCGCAGCTGCAGCTCGACGCGCTCGTCGCGGTCGGCGTGCAGAAGCGCGACGTCTTCGCGGACGTCACCTCGGGGAGCAGGACCGCGATCGAGCGGACCGGAATGAAGAAGCTCCTCGAGTACGCCGAGGACGGCGACACCGTGGTCGTGTGGCGAGTCGACCGCCTTGGCCGTTCCCTGATCGACGTGCTGAACACGGTGAACCTGCTGCGCGAGCGTGGTGTGCAGGTCCGGTCGATCTCGGACGATATCGATCCGTCGACATCGACGGGCCGGCTGATGTTGAACATGCTTGCCACGCTCGCGGAGTACGAGCGCGAACTTATCGTGGAGCGGGTCAACGCTGGCATTGCCGCCGCCCGCGCGAACGGCACCCGGTTCGGCCGGCCTCTCTCGGATCCGGTCGTGATCGCGGACAAGCTCGCGATCGCCGCCGACGCTCGCGCACGTGGTCGCACCGCTGAGGACGCTGCTCGTCTCGTCGGGTGGAGTCGCGCGACGCTCTATCGCCACCAGCAGGCTCACGCGGCCCGCGAGAGTGCAGCGATGTAGCGACTGGTGGACGGCCTCGAGCGGTGGCGGATCCTTCGACTTCACGTCGAAGATCGGGTCCCCCTCGCGGCCCTCGCCCGCGAGAGCGGCATCGGCACGCGGACGCTGCAGCGCTGGCATCAGCTCTATAAGAGGGACGGGCTCGCCGGGCTCGACGACACTGCGAGGACGGACAAGGGCGGTCGGCGCACGGATCCGGCGACCGTCGCCGCCATCGAGGGGTCGCCCTGACCCGGCCTCGACCGTCGATCGCGACGTTGCATCGCCTCACCGTCGAGGAGTGCCTGCGCGACGGCCGGCCGGCGCCCAGCTACGCGACCGTCCGTCAGATCGTGCAGGCCCTCGACCCCGCGCTCGTCACTCTCGCGTTGGAGGGCCCGGCTTCCTATCGCGACCGCCACGAGCTGGTGTTCCGCCGTCGGGCGGAACGGCCGAACCAGATCTGGCAGGCCGACCACACCGAACTCGACATCCTCATCGTCGGAGCGAACGGCAAGCCCGACCGCCCCTGGCTGACGACCGTCATGGATGATCACTCCCGCGCGATCTGCGGCTACATGCTCTTCACCGGGGCACCCTCGTCGCTGAACACCGCTCTCGCCTTGCGGCAGGCGATCTGGCGGAAGACCGACCCGGCATGGGCGATGTGCGGGATCCCCGACGCGCTGCACGTCGATCACGGCTCCGACTTCACCAGCCACCACCTCGAGCGCACCGCCGTCGAGCTGCACCTCCGGCTCATCTTCTCCACTGTCGGCCGGCATCAGGGGCGCGGCAAGATCGAGCGCTTCTTCGGCACCATCAACACCGAAGTCCTCCCGACCCTCCCCGGCCACCTCGGCCCCGGGAACCGCAGCCCGCAGCCCGTGCTCGATCTCCCGGGCGTGGACCGGGCGATCGGCGCCTTCATCGCCACCTACAACCAGCGCACCCACCAAGAGCTCGGTGTCTCCCCGCGCGACGCGTGGGTCGCGGACGGCTGGATGCCCCGCATGCCCGACACCCTCGACGAGCTCGACGGCCTGCTGCTCACCGTGCCCACGCATCGGACCGTGCAGCGAGACGGCATCCACTTCCAGGGTCAGCGCTACCTCGCGCCCACCCTCGCCCCGTTCGTCGGACACACCGTCACCATCCGCTACGACCCCCGCGACGTCTCCGAGATCCGCGTCTACGACCACGACACCTTCCTCTGCGTCGCCGTCGACGAAGCCCACCCCAACATCCGCCTCAGCCTCCGCGACATCGAAGCCGCCCGCCGCGCGCGCCGCCACGAACTCCGCCGCACCATCAACGACCGCATTCCCACCGTCGCCCACCGCGAGGAACCCCACCTCGCGGACCCCACTCCGCGCAAGAAACGACTCCGCACCTACGAGGAGGAGTGATGACCCAGACCTTCATCGCCACCAAGGAACACCGCCGCTTCACCGAGTTCGCGAACGCGGTGAGGAAGGAGCGCACCATCGGCATCTGCCAAGGCGACGCCGGAGTCGGCAAGACCAACTCCGCCCGCCGCTACGCCAACTGGGACGTTCTCGAGCCCTACCTCACCGCGTGGGGCCCGCGCGGCGAAGACGACGCGAAACACAACGCGCTCGCGCATCGCTCCCGCACCGTCTTCTACACACCCGAGGTACTGCCGCGACCCAAGGACCTCATGCGAGAGATCGGCAAGTGGCAGGCTCACCTCGGCATTTGCATCGATGAGCACCTCCGCACCATCGGGAAGGTCGCCGGCGTGCACAACGGCGACACCACTCGGTGGGTCGAGATGCTCATCGTCGACGAAGTCGAGCGGCTCACGCCCACCGCTCTCGAGCTGCTCCGCGACGAACACGACCGCATCCACCTCGCGATAATCCTGATCGGCATGCCCGGCATCGACCAGCGCTTCCGCCACTACCCCCAGCTCTACAGCCGCCTCGGCTTCTCCCACCGCTACCGCGCCCTCGGCCGAGACGAACTCCTCTACGTCCTCGACCGACACTGGAAGCGCCTCGGACGCACCCTCAACCCAGACGACTTCACCGACGCCCAAGCCGTCGCAGCCATCGAACGGATCACCCGCGGGAACTTCCGCCTCCTCGAGCGGCTCTTCCCCCAGATCGGCCGCGTGCTCAAGATCAACGAACTCGAGACGATCACCGACGACGTCATCGAAGCCGCCGCCAGCGTCCTCGTCATCGGGAGCTGAATGGCGCCATCGAGCGATCAGAGAACGCCGCCATCAAGCGAGCAACTCCACACTCGGCACGCCGAGACGCCGTCTTCGGCGGCCGTACGACGACGGTCTATCGGACGGCTGGTCCACCGACACATGATGGGGGTTCGCCGAGTCGTGCCTGTATGCGACGACCCATCCGTTCCACAAGTTGCTCCGAAGGCGTCCCGCAGTCCTGATGCCGACAGTGCGGTGTTCGACCCGATCGAACGCCTCAACGATCCCCATACAGGACGGCCTACCCGTTTTCATTCCGGTAGGAGGAGCGGCTGGAGAGGAAAACACTTCGGCGGCGGCAACGCCCCGGAGCCGGGAAACGGGGACGCTACGATCTGCCACCCGAGCTGCTGGCGCGTAGGCCAGGGAGTGCGGCTTCCGCTGCCGTGGTGAGGGTGCGCCGGAGCCAGCGCGAGGCAGGGTCGGCGTCCGCGCGCTGGTGCCACCGCTGCTCGACGGTCACGGTCGGGAGATCGAACGGGACGCGGTGGATGCGCAGGGGCACTCTCCGTTCGACGAGGTGCGCTGCCAGGCACGAAGGGATGAGGCAGAGCAGGTCGTCCTCGAGTGCCATCAGTGCGCCGACGGCGTAGCTGGGGACGACCGCCACGACGCGCCGGGTGAGACCCGCCCCTTCGAGGGCGTCGTCGAGGGGCCCGCGGTCGAGCCCGCGACGGGAGGCGGAGACGTGCGGCACGGAGCAGAGGTCCTCGGCCGTCAGCAGTGCCTGCTCGCCCAGGCGGGACTCGGCGGCGACCACCGCGACGAACGTATCGGTGAACAACGGCGACGTCCGGACGTCCGCCGGGCCGGGATCCGCGACACCCACGTCGAGGTCGAGGGAGCCGGCCCGGAGCAGGTCCGGGTCCTTCGCGTCCTGGGGCAGGAAGCGGAGCCGGATGTTCGGCGCCTCCGTCGCCACGAGCCGCGTGAGTCGAGGAGCGAGGACGGGGGTGAGAGCGTCGTTGATGCGGATCGTGAACGTCCGGCTCCAGGTGGCCGGGTCTCCGGAGCTCTCGAGGTGGAGCCGGTCGGCGTCCTCGAGAAGGCCCCGCACCCGGCCGGCCGCGCGCTGGGCGAAAGGCGTCGGCACCATGCTCCGACCCGCGCGCACGAGGATCGGATCGCGCATCGACAGCCGCAGTCGCCCGAGTGCTCGGCTCGTCGCCGGGACCGACAGATGGAGGAGCTCGGACGCGCCGGTGACACTGCCTGCGGTGAGGAGCGCGTCGAAGACCCGCAGGAGGTTCAGATCGAGCTGCTCGGTCGACATGTAGTCATTGTGCCGCACGCAACCGTTTCTTGCCGATGTTGCTCTCGACGAGAACCGCGAGGCGCTTCACCATGGAGAACGAGCGATCCGCTCCCCCTCTCCTCGGCATCCGGCCGAGCACCCCGACCAGGAGGTCCCCATGGCACGCATCGTGCGCCCGCGAGCATTCGGCGGTCCCGACGTCCTCGACGTCGTCGAGATCGACACCCCCGTCCCCGGCCCCGGCGAGGTGGTGGTCGAGGTGCGGGCCGCCGGAGTGAACCCACTCGACTGGAAGCTCTACAGCGGAGCCTTCCACGAGGTCGACGACGACGAGAAGGACGCCGCCGGCCTGTCAGAGGTGATGCCGAGCCTCGGCATGGACGCCGCCGGAGTCGTCGCAGCGGTCGGACCCGGCGTCCACGGCGTCACCGTCGGGGACGAGGTCATCGTCTACCCCGTGACCGCCGCGTACGCCGATCGCGTCGTCGTCCACGCGAGCTCACTGATCCCGAAACCCGAGAGCCTCTCCTGGCCGGAGGCGGGCGGGCTCATGCTCGCCGGACTCACCGCGGCGCACACCGTCCACGCGGCCGGTGTCCGGGCCGGCGACACCGTCCTCGTCCACGGCGGCTCCGGCGGCGTCGGACTCATCGCCGTCCAGCTCGCCCGCCACCTCGGCGCGACTGTCGTCGCGACCGCTGCGGAGCGCAACCACGAGCTGCTCCGTGAGCTCGGCGCGACGCCCATCTCCTACGGGCCCGGACTGGCCGACCGGGTCCGGGCCGCGGCACCGCAGGGAGTCGACGCCGCGATCGACACCGCGGGCACCGACGAGGCACTCGACGTGTCGCTGGAGCTGATCGCCGACCCCGCACGCATCGCCTCCATCACGGGATCCGACCGCCGCATCGGAACCGGCGTGACACTCATCGGCTACGGACCCGGACAGGACTCCGGCACCGAATACCGCTCCTCACAGCGCGCGCACCTCGCCGAGCTGGCCGGCTCCGGCGCGGTCCGCGTGATCATCGCGGACACCTTCTCTCTCGACGAGGTCGCGCAGGCACACGAACTCGGCCGCTCCGGTCGTGCGACCGGCAAGATCGTCCTCCTGCCCTGAGCCGAGACGCCGCCGCTTCGTGGTGATTGGTGGGAGCCGGTGCTCAGAAGCCGCCGGCGGGGCGCACCTGGTAGTGCTCTTCGAGCGCGGTGACCTCGTCCGGGGTGAGGTCGATGTCGACAGCGGCGGCTGCGTCATCGAGGTGGTGGGGCTTCGTCGCGCCGATGATCGGTGCGCTGACGACGGGGTTGTTGAGCACCCACGCCATCGCGATCTGCGCCATCGACACGCCCCGCGCCTCGGCGATCTTCTGCACGGCGTCGATGACCGGACGGTCGCGTTCGGTGTCGGCGAAGAAGGCGTTGCCCACGGGGTCGTCGGAGGAGCGCTGGGTCTGCTCGCCGGCGGGGCGGGCGACGCGGCCCTTGGCGAGGGGGCTGTAGGGGATGCTGCCGACGCCCTGGTCGGCGAGCAGGCCGAACATCTCGCGCTCCTCCTCGCGGTAGAGGAGCGAGTACTGGTCCTGCATGGACACGAACCGGGTCCAGCCGTGCAGGTCCGCGGCGTGCCCCCTGTTCGCCGCCCTCGACCCCGACCCCGCCGGATCCGTCGACGGAGTGCTCGACCAGGAGAACCTGCCGCTCGAGCAGGAACCCGCGCCCGTCCGCGCGGACCTCGACCGCGTCCGCCCCACCCGCTGACCGTCACCAGTGACTGGAGGGGCATCACGACACGAAGCCCCGTGAAAACACCGCCACGAAGAGCCGAGATCCACAGGATCGCGCGGCCGGTTCTACTGCGTGCGCGTGTACCGGTGAACGATCCCCATACGGGACGCAGGATTAGCCGAACTCGGCGCTGCTCAAGATCTGCGGACGAGCGTCGGAAGAACGCTGTGGTCGACGGTCTTGACGACAGCTGCGGTGACGACGGGCCCGACGGTGAAGCGGCGGGGTGGCGGATAGCTTCGCCGAGAAGGCGCCCGCGCAGCTCAACGAGGAGCGCGACGATCCGGGTTCGCTTCTCAGGTCGCCGCCCCTACTCCTCGGGGGGCCTGAAGACGCGGCCAGCCGGGGTCGTGAGACGCATGACGACGGCGGCTCGTGCCCCACATCTCCCGCATTACGGGTCCATGTAGCCCCTGCGCGCATCGAGGCCCTTTTGTATACCACCGCCAGCGAACGTTTCGAGGTGGATGCGGTTCTGCGCGGTCACTGCAGCTCAGAGGAAGGTTGTAGCATCGTGGAAACCTGCCCGAAACGGTGTTTGGGATACAAAAGAGGAGTCCTCGCGGTGACCATCACTCTGGAGCCGCTTTCCCCCTCGCCCTGCTGGGAGCTACACATGTCTGCTGTATCCCGCACCACCGCTCCGCCCGCTTCAGGCCACACGGTCGCCTCCGTCCTCGACTCCATCGGCTTCACCCGCGCGCAGTTCTGGATCTTCCTACTGATCCTCGCCGGGGAGTTCTTCAACACCCTCGAGCAGAACTCGGTGGGTGCCATGGGCAGCCACATCAAGGAGACGCTGCAGATCGGCGACGTCCAGCTCACGACGATCAACACCGCCACGGTCATCGGCGGACTGATCGGCCGCGTGCTGGCCGGCTACCTCGCCGACCGCTACGGCCGCCGCTTCTCGCTCAGCCTCAACCTGCTGATCTACACGCTCGGCGGCCTGCTCAGCGCCGTCGCGATGAACTACGAGATGCTGCTCGTCAGCCGCCTGATCGTCGGCATCGGCATCGGCGGCGAGTTCATGATCGGCCTGGTCATGCTCTCCGAGATGGTCTCCACCCGCTTCCGCGGCACCGCGATCGGCGCCGTCAACGTCGGCGCCGGGGGCCTGGGCAACTTCCTCTCCTACGGCCTGTTCCTGCTGCTGCTCGGCCCGCTGGAGACCCCGCTCGGCGGCCCCGACTCCGTGTGGCGCTGGTCGTTCGTGATCCTCGCCGTCCCCGCGCTGCTGGTCGTCTTCTACCGCCGCAAGCTGCCGGAGACGCCGCGCTGGCTGCTCTCGCAGGGCCGCACGGAGGAGGCGAACCGCTCGCTCGCGATCCTCGCCTCGAACTCGCTCACCCCCACCGCCGCCCGTCCGCCCGTCGAGCTCTCGCCGGACGACCTGCCGCCCGTGAAGATGTCGGCCTCGCCCGCCGCGGTGTTCAGCCGCCCGGTGATCCGCCGCACCGCCGCCCTCGGCGTCGCGTCCTGGATGGCCTTCGGGTCGCAGGTCACGCTGAACTTCCTGATGCCGACCCTGCTGGTCGAGCGCGGCTACTCCGTGTCGGAGAGCCTGCTCTACACGATGATCATGAACATCGGCTCGCTCCTCGGAGCGACGACCGCGGCCCTGATCGCCGGTCGCGTCGGCCGCCGCACCGCCGTCGGCGCCGCGGGAGTCCTCGGCTGCCTCACCGCGCTCGCCTTCGCCGGCTTCGGCAACGGCACCGGGGCGATCCTCGTGCTCGGCGCTCTCTTCCAGTTCTTCACGATGGTCACCAACACGACCCTCGCCACCTGGACCGCCGAGATCTTCCCGACCGCGATCCGCGCCTCCGGAGCCTCGATCGTCAACGGCATCGGCAACATCGCCGGAGCGGTCATGCCGTTCCTCGCGGTCGCGCTCTACGGCTCGTTCGCCTTCGCCGGCGTCTTCGGCCTCGCCGCCGTGATGTACGCGGTGCTCGTCGTCGCCTCCCGCTTCGCCCCGGAGACCCGGGGTCGCTCGCTCGAGGACGTCAACGAGAACGCGATCGCCGCCGCCGCCCACTGACCCACCCCCGCCCCCGGCGCTCCGGCGCCGGGGGCGCGACCCACCACCGGACAGCACCACAAGGAGCACCATGGACACCCTCACCGTCTCGGCCACCGCCAACGGACTCAACTACCTCCCCGAGTACGTCGCCGACGTCGGCGGCCTGTTCGCCGAGCGCGGCCTCGCCGTCACTGCCACCGCCTGCGACCCCTGGACCGGCGTCCTCGACGACCTCGACTCCGGCGCCGCCGACCTCGCCCTCGGCGGGCTCTGGGTCCCCGGGATGTACGCCGGAACGAGCCGCGAGCTGACCGTCGTCGGCCAGCTCAACCACCGCTTCCCGATGACGATCGTGGCCCGCGACGGCTCCGGACCGGTCGGGCTGGACTGGCTGGCCGGCAAGGTCGTGCTCGCCCCGGGCGCCGGCGGCAGCGCACCGTTCGAGTTCACCGCGGGCCTGATCCGCGAGGCCGGGCTCGACGTCTCCGCCACCCGCTGGGCGCGCGACCTGTCCACGGCGATGATGCTGGAGCTCTACCGCGACGGCCTCGGCGACGCGATCGTGCTCGACCTGCTCTCGGCGAAGGAGCTCGTCGCGGCCGGCGGCGGGCAGATCGTCTTCCGCCACCTCGACGCGGGCGTGATGCCCAACAGCGTCTACTACACCCGCACCGAGCGGGTCGAGGAGCTCGCCGACCGCACCGAGCGCTTCGTCGACGCGATCGAGACGGCGATGCAGCGGATCACGGCGGGCGAGGCCGGCGCCGAGATCGACGCGGTGCTCGCCGCGCGCTGGCCCGACCGCGACCCGGTGCTCCTGCACGAGGCCGCCGACGAGATGGCCGCCGGCGGGGTCTGGGACACGACCGTGATCGACGAGGCCGCCTCCGACCGCTGGATGCGGATCCTCGCGGAGGCCGGGCTCGTCACCCGCGCCCCCTCCCTCGCCGAGCTGACCGGCCGCACGACGGTCGGCGCGCGCTGATGACGCTCGTCCTCGCCTTCGAGCAGATCGCCGGGCTGCTCCCCGACGTCGACGTGCTCGGCGCGGTCGAGCAGGTGTTCGCGGACCTCGGCTCCGGGGCGCTGCACCAGGGCGCGCCGACGGCCCTCGCGGGCGAGGACGACGGGCTGATCCTGCCGATGGCGGTCCGCTCCGACGCCCTGGGCCTGGCCGCCGTGAAGCTGATGGCCGACCTGCCCGGCAACGCGGCGCGCGGGCTGCCGACGCAGCGCTCGACCATCCTGGTCACCTCGCTGCTCACCGGGGAGTGCGTGGGCGTCCTGGACGGAGCGCTGATCACCCGGGCGCGCACCGCCGCCGCCTCCGCGGTCGCCACCCGGCATCTCGCCCGGGCGGACAGCCGGGTGCTCGGGCTGATCGGCGCCGGCAACCTCGCCGTCGCGCACGTCCGCGCGCTGCAGGCGGTGCGCGACCTGGACGAGATCGTGGTCTGGTCGCGGTCGGACGCGACGCTCGACCGGTTCGAGGAGGCGGTGGGGCGCCCCGTGACCCGCGCCGCGGATCCGCGGGCCGTCGCCGAGCGCTCCGACGTGCTCTGCACGCTGACGCCGTCGGTCGAGCCGATCGTGCGCGGCGCCTGGCTGCATGCCGGCCAGCACGTGAACGCCGTGGGCGCCCGTCCGCGGCCGGAGCACCGCGAGCTCGACTCCGCGGCGATGGCGATGGGCATCCTCGTCGTCGACAGCGCCGCCACCGCCCGGGCGAAGTCGGGCGACCTCGTCCTCGCGATCGCGGAGGGCGCGCTCGACGCGGCGGCCGGGCTTCTCGAGCTCGGCGACGTCGTGGCCGGCACCGCTCCCGGCCGCACCCGGGACGACGAGATCACCGTGTTCGACTCCGTCGGCCTCGCCGCGCAGGACCTCGCGGTCGCCGCCGCGCTGATCGACCTGGCGCGGCTGCGGGACGCGGGCAGCGAGATCCGCCTGTCCGGGGTCCCCGCGGCGGCGGGCCGCTGATGCGCATCGCCGTCGTCAACTGCAACACGACCGAGTCGATGACCGAGACGGCCGCCGCCCGCGCCCGGCTCGCCGTCGGGCCGGGCACCGAGATCGTCGCGATCACGCCGAGCTGGGGCGTCGCCTCGGCCGAGGGCTGGTACGACAGCTTCCTCAGCGCCGCGGCCGTCCTGCACACCCTGGAGCGGCTGCCGGCCGGCATCGACGGCGTCGTGATGGCCGGCTTCGGCGAGCACGGCCGCGAGGGCGCGCGCGAGCTGCTCGACGTGCCCGTCGTCGACATCACGGAGGCGTCCGCGCACCTCGCGATGCTGCTCGGCCGCCGCTACGGAGTGGTCACCACGGTCCGCCGCGCGGTCGGCCAGATCGAGGACAGCCTCACCACCGCCGGCCTGATCGCGCACTGCGCCGCGATCGAGGACACCGGCCTCGGCGTGCTCGAGCTGGAGGAGGATCCGCAGGCGACCCTCGACGCCTTCGTCGCGGCGGGCGAGCGCGCGATCGCCCGCGGCGCCGAGGTGATCTGCCTCGGCTGCGCGGGGATGGCGGGGCTCGAGGAGCACGTCGGCGCGCGGCTGCCCGTGCCGGTGGTCGACGGGGTCGCGGCGGCGGCCGCGCTCGTCGAGACGCTCGTCCGGCAGCGGCTCGGCACCAGCCGGATCGACAGCTACGCCCGCCCGCTGCCGAAGGAGCGCAGCTGGCCCGGCGGCTGAGCGCGGGGCCGAGCGCGGTGGCCGGCGGACCGCACAGGCAGGGTCGAGCGTGTTGAATGGTCGCACCGGCGTCGCGAGGAGGACCGTCATGACACTCGCCAGCACCGAGGAGTCGCTCGCCAGCCAGACCTACCGGACGCTGCGCCGGCAGATCATCCTCGGCCAGCACTCGCAGGGATCGCGGCTCGTCGAGGCCTCACTGGCCGCCGAGCTGCACGTCTCACGACTGCCGGTGCGCGAGGCCGTGCCGCAGCTGGCCAACGAGGGCTTCGTGCGGATGCTCCCACGCCGCTCCACCCGCGTCGCCCAGTGGAGCATCGAGGACGTCGTCGAACTCTTCGACGTCCGACTCAGCCTCGAGACCCTCGCCGCGCGGCTGGCCGCACAGGCCGTCGCCGCCGGTGCGTCACTGCAACCGCTGCTCGACGCGATCGACGCGGAGCACCGCGCCCTCGACAGCGAGGACTGGCTCGAGGTCGCCGAGACCTCGACCGTCGTGCACGAGGCAATCGTCGAAGTCGCCGGCAGCGCCCTGCTCTCCTCGCTGATGCGCGCCGTCACTGGGCGGATGACGTGGCTGTTCTACCTCACCAGCGCACGCGACCAGCGCCAGCAGTCCGACGAGCACCACGGCCTCCTCGACGCGATCCGCGCCGGCAACGACCGCCTCGCCGAGTCGATCGCCTTCACCCACATCGAGAAGGGCCGGGCGCCCTCCCTCGCGATGATCGCCGGACAGTAGCCGCCAATGTGAGGCGTCGCCCCTGCGACCGGTAAACCATCCCTTTGCGGAACACCTGCTCGTGTAGTCGTGCCGTGTGCTGCTCAACCGACGATCACGGCGGTACGCAGAGCCAGAACCCAGCTGGTCACGGCGCCGACGGCACCCGAGCCGAGCATCAGCCACTGCCATCGAGCGCGCGAGGGCGTGCTGAGGCGCATCGCCACGACCAGGAGAACGAGGGTTGCGAGGGCGACAGAGAACAGCGCCGGCCACGCGACATGGAACGCCGTGCACTGAGGCGGAAGGGACTCGTTGCACGCCAACGTGAATCCGTCGAGGACAACGCCCGCGACGAGGGCGAGGAGTGATGGCGCTCGCGATCACGACGGATCTCTTGAGCGACAGCGTCTGCACAGCATCACTCTCGGACCGGCGAGTGAACGGCAGGAGCGCACTGGGGCAGCCGGGTCACCTCCGCGTCGCAGGCACCGACCCCTGGCGGACACCCGGAGTAACGTGGAGGGGACGGCGCGAAAGGATGAGCGCATGTCGAAGAAGATCGAAGCAGCCCACCGCAAGCTCGGTGAGGCGCTCGAGAAGCACGCCGAGCTCACCTCCGGAAAGAAGAGCCGACGCGGCCGGATCGAAAGCGCCGCGGCCGAAGTGAAGAGCGCTGCATCGAGGTACGCGGCTCTCGTGTCCGCGCGCACCGGCACGGAGAGTCCGTTCAGCGACATAGCGGACCCACGCCTGGACCGTCCCACGATCGCCTCACTCACGGCGGAGGGCGACGCGCTCAGCCGACGGCTGGCCCAAGCTCCGCTCACGGCGTCCGACCTTCACGTGCCGCTCCCCGCGGTGGACCCGTCCTAGACACGTCTGATTGACTCGCGGCTCGCTGGCGTGCTGAACGGTTCTGATTCATGGTGCGTTCACCGACGTGCCGGATCCTGATGCTCATGGGAGCACGAGAACTGGCATGGGGTGTTCTGGCGTGGCCGACCGTTGCGGTCGTCGCGCTGCTGCCGAGTGCGGGTAGCTGGGATGTATCGGGCGGGTCCGCAGTAGGAATCCTCGCGGGCACCGCAGCTGCATTCGCTGTCGCGGGCGCACTTCTGTGGCTTCCCTCGAGTCTCTGGCTCGACCGGCGGACACGCCGCTTCCCGCGCGTCGGGCAGGCGGCCGCGTTCCTGGGCCTGGGACTCGTGATCGGCGGCGCCGTCTCCACCGCGTTGGTACTCGCGTCCGGAAACGCGACCTGGCCCTCCTCCGCGAGCCTCATCACTCAACACGCCGTCACGGCAGGCATCGCCTCCCTCCTCGGCTGGCTCCTCGCGACCATCCTTCGCGCGAAGAAACTGCCGATCGTTCCGACGGCGACGAATCGCGTGTATCGGTGAGCGATCCCCAAACGAGACGATGGGCTTGGGGGTTACGTCCGGGCCGAGCGAGAGCAAGGTGCAACGATGTGCTCATGGACGAAGCGGCGACGGTAGAGCGCGCTGACCAGCTATGGCAAGCGGGCCGCCGAGCGGCTGCTCTTGAACTTTTGAAGGCTCAGGTACGCCGCTCCCCCTCCGATCCGGCGGTGCGGCTCGCGCTGATCGCGAGATACCGCGAACTCGGCGCTCCCGATCAAGCAGGACGCTGGGGACTCGCTTTGGATGGCGAGACTACGGACTTCGAGCGAGACAGGGCTGCTCGCCTGCTGGCAGGGGCAGGCCTTCGCGATCGCGATCTGCCCGACTTGCTCTCCCTGCCGTCTCGCGATCTTCCCCAAGAAGCCCTCGAGCTGCTCGCTCTGGTCGAGCACTATCGCGCGCGGTTCAATGAAGAACACCCCTACCAAGCGCCGCCGCCGCGAGACCGGCTCGAATTCGCTGCGTTCGTCCTCTGGCTCGCCGCAGTCGGCCTGGCCGTCGTTGCCTCGATGATCGTGTGGGGTGGCGCAGTGCTCGACACGCAGATGACCGCCTTCGCTCGATGGTCAGGTGTCGTCTGCGTCGGCATCGCGGCCCTTGGCTTCGTTGCACAGGGATGGCGGTGTCTGCGCTCAGGGTCCCGCGTGCTCGGCTGGACCTGGCTCGTAGCAGCCGCGATCATCGCGATCGAACTCGCCGTCCTACTCCCGGCCGCGGCCCAGAACGCCGGAGAGCTTCTGTTCACCTGGGAGAAGTGAACCAACCGCACCACGCCAGGAACGCAACCATTGAGACACGCGGCGGCAGCGCTGAAGAGCGACCCGTTCAGCCATCCTCTTACGGGACGACTGGGATAACGTCGACGCACGCCCGATCGCTGGACGAGACGGGTACGAGATCTCTCGAGTGGATGTCAATTTTCGAGGTCGACAAGCATCTCGCCTCCCGCTCGCCTGTTGCGCCGCCACCGCGTATCGAGATCATCGCGCGCGCACACTTCTGCGTCGGGTCGTGCCGTCGACGTCAGCAGCACTTGCGATGGGTTCGTTCTTCAGAGGTCACGCCGGGCGGTGAGCGGCTCGGCGCCGAGAACCTCCAGCAGAGCGAGGTTCTCGGCGTCGCGTGAGCCTGCCGGTGCGGTGTAGAGCACGAGGTGCTGGTCGCGTTCGGTGATGGCGAGGGAGTCGCAGTCGACGGTGATCGCCCCCACCGGTGTGCGGCGGAACGTCTTCCGCAGCGGTGGCGGCGTC
This sequence comes from Rathayibacter sp. AY1F4, assembly GCF_002931775.1. Lineage (NCBI taxonomy): Bacteria > Bacillati > Actinomycetota > Actinomycetes > Micrococcales > Microbacteriaceae > Rathayibacter > Rathayibacter sp. AY1F4. Next base: position 68,781 of record NZ_PSVE01000006.1, on the reverse strand, counting down.
TGAACGTCGTGCCGTCTCCAGAGCCGTGCGAACTCGGCGCTGCCGGCAAGGAGGTCCTCGATCAGTTCCGCGACGACGGGGTCCGAGGGGTACGTGGCGTGAGCGCTGCGGAGCTGCGTGACGACGCCCTCCTGGAACGCGATCTCGTCCGAGATGCCGTAGATCGCTTCCGGTGGCTGCTCTGCGGCGAGGAAGGTCTTCCTCGCGAGGTTGCGGTCGCGCGGCGGCAGCAACGAGAAGTCCTCCATGAGGGCTGCTGCGAGATCGTTCCACGCGAGCACCTCGAAGGTGGCGGACAGGACGATGCCGGCGGTGTGCGGGAGTCGTTCGAGGAGCGCGAGGACGCTCGGTCGAACGTCGCGACGGTGCAAGCCCGACGGGGTCGGAGCGGTGCCGGCGAGCCGGTGCAGGTGGTCGGACTCCTCGGACGTGAGACGGAGAGCACCTGCGATACCACCGAGGACGACGTCCGAGGGTCGAGGAGCGCGGCCCTGTTCGAGACGGGCGTAGTACTCGGTGGAGATGTGCGCGAGAACGGCGATCTCCTCCCGGCGCAGTCCCGGTGTTCTGCGGCGTGGTCCCGACGGTAATCCGACGTCCTCCGGCCGAAGACGCTCGCGGCGACTTCGGAGGAACGCTGCAAGCTCACCCTTGTCCATGCTCCCCAGTGTGCGCCTGAGCCGGCGATGGATCCTCGTACCGTTTGTACCTGGATGCGGATTCTTCGGGCGGCGACGGTGTTCGTATGACACACACCAACGAATCCACACCGATCGGCCTGCTGACCGGCAAAGTCATCTTCATCACCGGAGCCAGCCGTGGCATCGGCGCCGCAGCGGCTCGCCTCTTCGCCGGCGAGGGTGCTTCTGTCGTGCTGGCGGCCCGCAACACGAGAGCGCTCGGCTCGATCGTCGACGAGATCCGCGGTCAGGGCGGCACGGCTGATGCCGTCGCCATGGACCTCGCTGACCGGGCGAGCATCCGCGCCGCCGTGGACCACGTCGAGGAGCTCCACGGACGCCTCGACGGCGCCTTCAACAACGGCGGCGTGAACCAGCAGAACGTCGGTCCCCTCGACACCACTTCCGACGATGACATCGACGAGCAGTTCGCGGTGAACTTCCGTGCTCACTGGGTCGCGATGCTTGCCGAAGCAGCCCTCATGAGGAAGTCCGGAGGAGGTGCGATCGTCAACACCTCCAGCATCGGCAGTCGCCGCGCAGTTCCGCCCCTACCCGCGTACGGGGCGATGAAGCGAGCACTGAACAGCATCACCGAGACCGCGGCGGTGACCTGGGCCGGGGAGGGCATCCGCGTCAACGGGATCACGCCGGGCGGAACCGCGACGGAGATGATGGACGAGTGGGAGGAGAAGACGCCGGGCATCATCGACGCGAACAACGCAGCCAGCCCCATCGGCCGCATGGCGACCGCCCTCGAAGTCGCCGAAGTCGCCGGTTTCCTCCTGAGCGACCGCGCCTCAGCCGTGACGGGCGCCATCGTGCCCGTCGACGGCGGCGCCGGCGCCTGAGGCAGGGGGAACGCACATGACCGACACAACCACCGACAACGGCTCGACCCGCGGTAGCGGACCCTCCTGGACGGACCTCAGCAGCCAGGTGGCGGTCGTCACCGGGGCCAGCCGAGGGATCGGGCAAGCGATCGCACTCCGACTCGGCCTCCTCGGCGCCAGCGTCGTCGTGAACTACTCACGCGACGCAGCAGGAGCAGCAGACACCGTCGCCGCCATCACGGCAGCCGGCTCCAGCGCCGTGGCTGTCCAGGCCGACGTGTCGGATCCGAAGCAGGTCGACTCGCTGTTCACCTCAGCGTTAGCGCAGTTCGGAGGTGTCGACGTCGTCGTGGCGAACGCCGGTATCGATGAAACCGGCGGACCGATCGTCGACGTCACCGAAGCGGAGTACGACCGGATGTTCGGCGTCAACGCCAAGGGTGCGTTCTTCACGCTCCAGCAGGCAGCACGCACGGTGAACCGGGGCGGAACGATCCTCTACATCGGATCAGGTTCCGTACTGCGACCCGCCGCAGGGTTCGGGCTCTACGCGTCGAGCAAGCTGGTCGGCGGGTACCTCACCGGGGTGCTCGCTCAGGAGGTCGGGGGGCGTGGCGTGACCGTCAACACCATCATCGCCAGCGCGACGGACGGCGCCGGGTACTTCGCCGCCACGTCCGATGATGACCCGCTCCGCACGCTGGTGCAGACCGCCAGCCCCCTCGGATCAAGGATGGGCTCGGTCGATGACGTGGCCGACGCGGTCGAGTTCTTCGTCGGCCCGCTCGCACGCTGGGTCAGCGGCGGCGAACTCCTCGTCAGCGGCGGACAGAACTGAAGGCGGCACAGCTGATCACGACCCCGCTCGAGCGTCATGCCCGAGCGGGGTCTCCACCACTCGATTCCTGATCGTCCCCAGCGGTCGCTCGAAAGGCGACGAGTGCCGAGCCTGTACCTGTTGTGCAGATGTCCCCGAGCATCTGAATCTCCACGGTCGTCTGCACGAGTGCCGCGACGTCGCCATGAGTTGTGCAGGAGGCCGAGAGAATTGACAGCCGCTCGGTGTCGCGTCTGCGTGTACCGGTGAACGATCCCCAAACGGGACGCCAGAGGCGATGCGGATGAGGCGATGCGCGCGATTGCTTGGTGGCGCGCTCGCTACGCTCACGTGATGGTCGGCCTCTCGCAGTGGCGCCGGCGAGCTGACGCTCGCCGTTCGCGCCCCGCCCGGTTCCGACTTCTGCTCGCTGAGGTCTGTGGTGAGTGCTCGCACCCCTGGGCGGAGCACCTCGCGGACGCCGGCCTGGTCGGCAGCCCCGTGTGCTCGGAGTGCGTCTACGAGCTTGAGCATGGGTTCAGTAGCGGACCGATTTGTCACCGACCGGTTCCGATCGATGTGTTGAGTCGCGCTGATGCCGCTGCCGCAATGGCAGGGCAGGGCTGCAGCGATCGACTGGTCGGAGCGGGCCAGATTCGGGTCGATGGAGAAGACTGTGACGCCTCTTCGATCGCGACCCTGCGCGAAGCGACAGCCGCTCTCTTCTTCGGGCTGGTCCAGCCCAGAGATGTGATCGCTCTGGCGGCGAACCTTCTCGCAGCGGGGAGTGACGGCGTGTCCCTCATCGCACTCGCCTCTCTTTACTCCAGCGCCACTCCCGCCGACGTCTTCGACCTCAGCTCGGTGGCACTCATCGAAGCGGGAGCGCGGCCGCTGGATCGAGACGGTGACGAGATCCCGCTTCTCGCGCTGCGCGTCGCCTGCCGTCGGCTCCTCGACGGGGACTGGGATCCTCGCTACTTCTCCTCCTGGGTGCACGACCGCATCGGCCACGACGGACCGTCAGCTGCGCAGCCGCTTGTCGACATCGATGACGAGCTCGACGCACGAGGCATCGGAGCCGGCGAGCGATACCGCCAGAAGGTCGTTCGACTCGCCGCTACCTTCCTCGCTGATACAGAAGGACAGGCGAGCGAGGACCACTAGCGAATCCGTCCGGCGCACGATCCCCATACGGGATGGCTCGCTCACGTCAGTAGGTGATGCGATGAGTGCCCGGAGGCAGGTCGCTTCGGGCCGGTACGGTGACCGCATGGACGACGACCACGAACGTCAGAACCTTGAGACACGGACCGAGATCGTCAACGCCTTCATCAGAGCTGTCGAGAACCCCGAGAAGCTGTTTCGGGTCTGCGCGAACGTGTCGGGAGGTCGCGACGACGAGAGGGCAGCCGTCGCCGCAGAGTTCGAGGTCAGTGACGTGGTGGCCGACGCGATCCTCGACTTGCAGGTGAGGCGCTTCACGCCGAGGTCGATCGAGCAGATGCGGAACGAGCTGGCCGACTACGACCGTCGACTGTCCGAACTCGAACGCCCGTAGGACGATCCCCTCCAGGCACGGTGACTACGGATCTATCCGGCAGTGATCAGCTCGCCGGGCGCACCGAGAGACGCGAGGTCGACATCGCCCTGTGACGTCAGGAGCTCGCCGCTGATCCCGTCGTAGACGGCGGTGAAGACGTCCACCCGATGGAGGTCGAAGCCGTAGGGCACGTCCGTTTTCTCCGCCGGCGCGTGCACGGTCAGCGCCCACACTGGCTCGTCCGGTGCGACCCAGTAGTGGTCCGCGAGAGCGGGGTCGTACGCGGCGAGCTCCTTGTACGTGGCTCTGACCGCGTAGATCGGATACTGCTTCTTCTCCTCCGCGCTGAGCATCGAGAGACGGATTCCGAGACCGTTGGCGAGGTCGAGCGCCGGGTTCGTCAGCTTCTGTACGTCGACCATCGGGCCCTCAGAGGCGGCGGTGGCGATGGGGGTGCCCGGTGGGCCCTCCGTCGGGACGGTGGATGCAGGGGTCTCCGTTGGTTCGGCAGGCGTCTCGGTGGAGATGGGGGTCGGGCTGGCGGTGGCGTCGATGGTGACGGGGCCGGAGCGGATGCGCATCGTCGTGGAGGTCTGGGTGAGGCTGACGTCCTCGGCGCCCAGCACGTCCATGAGCCACTGCTCTCGTTCACCGGCGGCGTCGAGGCAGCCGACGTACATCGTCGCGGGGCCTCCGGTGACGACCCATACGGAGGTCTGCAGGCCGGCGGACTGGAGGTCGTAGGTGAGCGTGTTGCAGGGACCGTCGACGCTGAGCTGCGACCGGCCGTCGGTGCCGGTGATGCGAAGGCTGACGGGGTGATCGAGCAGCCATCCGCCTGATCCCTGGTCACCGACGACCGAGGTGGTCTCGTAGACGGACCTGGTCGCGTCCTCGGCGCTGAGCAGCTCACCGGGTATCTGCGTCGTCGGTGGGGAACCGGGGCTGCCGGCGCTCGTCGCGCATCCACTGACGAGGAGCGCCGCGGAGAGGCAGAGGATGGTGAGGGCGAGTGTTTTCGTGCGTCGGAAGGTCACTGGTCGACTCCGGTCCGCGTCGCGGGCGGGTTGGTGCAGTCGACCGCGGTGGTCAGTCCCGTGAAGATCTCGATCCGGCCGCCCTCCTGGCACACCTGGGTTCCTGCGAGGGAGAACAAGGCGGCGTCCGTTCCGTCTCCGTTGGTGCCCGCGAGCGCAGCGCACGCCGCGGCGAGCGACGCAGTGGATTGCTTCGCGGGCGTCTGGATCTCGCCCGACAGGGCAACGCCCTGCCCGTCCTGTTCCCAGCAGGTGACGGGCGCTGCGACCGGAGTGCCGCGCTCCGTCGTCACCGCCGTGAGGACTGCCGCGCTGAGGACCGCGCCCGCGATGCCGGCGAGCGTCACCGCCGCGGCCTGGCGAAGACGTCGGCGGCGGCGGATGCGGTGCGCGAGGCGTGCGCTGATGCGCTCGAGCTGCTCATCGCTCAGGTCACGACTATCCATGGTCCTCTGTCCGTTCCGTCAGGGCTCTCGTCACCGATGCCCGTGCCCGCGAGAGGCGATTGCGGACCGTCCCGTGGGACAGGCCGAGGGAACGCGCGGCATCGCTGTAGCTGAGGTCGTCCTCGATGCACGCCGTCCAGATCGCGCGGTCCGTCGCGCTCATCTGATCGACCAGACGTCGCACGTCCAGCAGCCGCTCGCTCGCCTCCGCGTCGACGCCGCGAGAGGCGGTGTCGTCGGAGAGGGGCAGGTGGCGTCGGCGCTGCTCGCGGCGATTGGTCGAGAAGCTGAGGTTGCGCACCGTGACCAGCAGCCAGGGCAGCACCGACTCCCCCACGATGCGCACGCCCGAGCGGCGCTGCCAGAGCAGGAAGAAGTTCTCCTGCGCGACGTCCTCGGCATGACCGGCGTCCGCGAGGAAGCTTCCCGCGGCCCGGTAGACCGCGCGGCCGTGCATCCGGAAGAGAACGTCCAGCGCCGACGGGTCACCGCCGCGAAGACGATCCACCAGCGTCACCTCAGCAGCACCGACCATCCGACATCACCCCCCCTCAGTAGTGAATGCCCTCAGAGCACCGTTTCGTCTCGAACTTCACGAACGAACATCGCCAGTCCCGCAATGCGTCTGTGAACGATCGCCTTGCGGACGCTCTCGGTCGCGAGCCGGTTGCTCCTCGTGGTGAGAGCCGCATCACGCCTACTCTTCTCCCGTGGGCGGACTCGAGCTGGGCAGCGGTCGAGGCCGTTTCTCGCCCATTGAGGGGAGACGCCGTGGTTGAACGTCTGGACAGTTGGGATCCGAGCGGGCTCTCGCCGGACCGGCAGACGCCACCCCGCCAACGACGGTCGGTGAGACTGTCGATCGCGCTGGGCGCTCTAGCCGTCGTGGCGGCCGCGGTTCTGTGGGTAGGTGATCTGCTGTTCGGAGTGCATGGCCCTTCCCACTACGTCAGCATCACCAACGACACCGGAGCCTCACTCACCTGGTCCTGCTCCTGGTCCGATCTTCACCTCGCCGCCGGGGAGACGGGTCAGCTGCGCATCCTCGACCAGCCCGACCAGGACTACGGCTGCGTCCCACAAGCAGCGACCCCCTTCGTAGCGGCGGCGCACAACAACGACATCTGCCCGTCACTGAACTCCATGACCGAGGGAAGGCAGTTCACGGCAACCGACTTCGCGAAGACCTACCGCTGCCCGTAGCTGATGCGCGCTTGCGGCGTCGTTCCGAGCTGGCTCGACAGCTGTTCGGGATCATCGCGTCGGGCGGGCGCACCGAGAGCAGCTGTCGGCACGTCCACCTCGGTCCGGAGGACGGCTAGACCGGCGTCGTACACGGGAGCGCAGAGAACGGCTGCAGCCGCGATCGTCGCTCCCGCGACGACGAAAGGGCGTCCGCGCTCTCTGGGCTCATCCACGAGCCCGGCCACGAGCAATGCGCTGTGGCCCCTGAGGGAACTGCGGCCACTCCATCCGGTCGCCCCAACCTCACGAGGAAGGGAAGAGCGGGGATGACGGCGGATGACCTGCTCTCCCTCAACCCGTTCCGCTTCCCTTCGGACGAGATTCTGCGTGTCGGTGAAGTGCTGAAGTCCTCTGTCGCTGCGCGATGACCTCCCTGCGGGGCGCTCGCAGCCGCCTCTGTTGTTCCGGCTCTTGATCGATCCCGTGGAGTGCAGTGCATGATGTCCCGATGACCGTTGGAGAGCCCCCGCGACCGAGTGCAGCGACGCCCGTCGTTCTCGCCTTGGTCTTCGGCGGTCTCGCAGCCGTCATGGGAGCGGTTGCCTCCATCTACATGTGGGACCCGAGCGAGACGTGCCGGACCCGCGGCGGAGGCAGCCTGACCGGAGAGGGGTACCTCTGGAACCCGCTGTGCTCGGATGGTTCGTCCGTTCAGCCGACATGGATGACGTTGACGACTGCTGCGGCGTTGATCGTGGCTGTGACATGCGTCGTCCTCGCGGCCATCCGACGAGCTGAACGCGACGGACAGGAAACGGCGTCGTCCGACGTTCTGCACGACTTCTCGCGCCAGACCCTGCCGGAGGACAACCGGCTCCGCAAGCTGGGCGACGAATGGTGAGAGACGGCGGCTCCCAGGGGTTCTATCGTCCCGCCGTCGCGATGCGGCGTGCGTCGGTCCACGAATCGGCGTTCAGGTGATCGCTCGACGATCCCCATACGGGACGCGCACAAGGCGCTCGGGTTCGCGAGACTGAACTGATGTCGGGGTTGCTGGTCATCGATCTCGTGTCGCGCGTGATCAGAGCCCGCCGCGGCCGAGCCGCGACGCACGAGAGGTGACGCGCCCGACGTCGGGAATCAGCACGCCTCATGATCCACGGCGACGGAGAACAGGACGTCAACCACCCGATCTGCGGCGTCGGCTCAGCGCCCAGACGAGCGCGCCCGCGAGGATCACCGCGCCGGTCAGCCCGGCGACGTGCAGGACGAGCGACGGCACGCCGTTCTCGGGGAGAAGGAAGCCGTACGGCACCCACCCGTCGGTCGCCCCGCGGACGAGCACGACGACGACCCAGACGATCGGGTAGGGCAGGACGACCCACAGCCGGCGCCAGGAGAGCGGCCCGCGGTCGTTGACGACGATCCAGTCAAGGAGGACGAGCGCGGGGAGCACCACGTGCAGGACGGCGCTGACCCAGGGCGGGGCCGTCCCGGTACCGGGAACGAGGGTGTTGTAGATCACGGCGACGACGATCGAGTAGGCCGTCGCCGCGCCGCGGACGTAGCTCAGCCACACGGGCGTCGGACGGCGAGCGAGCGCGACCGATCCGGCGACGATCAGCACCGCGCTCGCGAGCAGGCTGGTCTGGTTCGTGAAGTAGCCGAAGTAGTCGAACGGATTCGGGTCGCCGACCGCAATGCTCAGCGCGTAGGTGTGGAGGATCACCGCGACGGCGGCTGCACCGACGGCGATGCGCGCTACACCCACGAATGGGCGGGTCGGCGCCGGGGAACTCATCGGGTCAGCCTAGGAGCCGTGATCATCGAATTCGGTATCGACACCATCAGTGGCGCGGGCGCCGCCCTTCACGAGGGTCGCCTTCGGTGGCGCAAGCGTCAACTCGCAGCCGCGGTGTCCGACGATCCGATGACCGCCGTGGCAGAGCTGGAGCGGCTGGGATTCACTGTCGTTCCGCGCGACAGCGCCGAAATACTCCCGCGTTTCGATCGGCTCACCGCACTCTGAGGCTCACGCCCTCACCGCAGGTACGCCGGCAGCGCTCCTCCGCCGAGCCTCACCGTCAAGCGCTCCCGGGCGCCGCGAGCTCGCCGGTGATGTATTGCGCTCGGCCGAAACCGAAGGACCAGTCGGCCGCGGTGTTCTCGATGAAGCCGATGACGAGGTCGGCGCCGTCGATGCCGATCGCGTCCAGCGCGGCGGCGAGGGCGGCGAAGAACGCCTGCTTCTCCTCAGTGTTGCGTCCGGTCTGGGTGAAGATCTGGATGATGACGATCTGCTCAGACCTCTCGATGCCGAGTCCGACGTCCAGGGCGGTGAGCCGGCCGGGCCTGTGCTCGGTGACGATCTGGAAGCGGTCACGCTCCGGGAGGCCGTAGACCTCGACGAGGGTGCGCATCAGCGCGTCACCGAGTGCGGTGATCTGCTGGTCGGAGCGGCCCTCGATCAGGTCGATGCGGATGAGCGGCATGGTGATTCCTTCGGTCCGGGGTGTGCTCGCACCGTAGCTCCCGGCCGGCGCTGGGCTCTGCCTCTCCCCTGCGTCTCTTCTCAGCCGGTGCAGCACCGACGGGATTGGGCAGGCTCTCCTGGCTAGCGCTCCCGCGGGGTGGGTGCTTGCATGGCGCTCATGTCGACCCCGTCCACACCTTCGCCCTCCTCGCCCCGCGCGGAGCCGCACGACAGCGCTATCTCCGGGCGACTGAACTGGTTACGGGCCGGAGTGCTGGGCGCGAACGACGGCATCGTCTCGGTCGCCGCTCTCGTCGTGGGTGTAGCCGGTGCGACGACGGCGACGGCTCCGATCCTGACGGCCGGTGTCGCGGGTCTGGTCGGCGGCGCGGTATCGATGGCGCTGGGCGAGTACGTCTCGGTGAGCAGTCAGAGCGACAGTCAGCGCGCGCTGATCGCGAAAGAGCGCGTCGAGCTCGCGGAGGATCCCGCCGGAGAGCTCGAGGAGCTCGCCTCTCTGTATCAGGCGCGTGGCCTGACCCCGGAGACAGCGCGCCAGGTCGCCCGCGAGCTGACCGAGAACGATGCTCTGACCGCGCATCTGGAAGCGGAGCTCGGGTTGAACGAGGAAGCGGTCGCCAGCCCGCTCGCCGCCGCCGGCGCCTCAGCGCTGGCGTTCTTCCTCGGCGCGGTGCTGCCGCTGCTGGCGATCCTGCTCCCGCCGCCGGAGCTGAGGGTTCCGGTGACCTTCGTCGTGGTGCTGATCGCCCTCGCGGCGACGGGGTTCATCAGTGCCCGGGTCGGCGGCAGTCCGGCGGTACGCCCGATGATCCGCATCGTCGTCGGCGGCGCTCTGGCCCTCGCGGCGACGTTCCTGATCGGCCTGCTGCTCGGCACGTCCGGCGCAGTCTGATGTCCCGGATCCTCGTCGTCGAGGACGACCCGCAGATGGGTGCCCTCGTCGAGCGGGGACTGCGGGAGGACGGCTACGACGTGCAGCTCGTCGACAACGGCGTCGACGCGCTGATCGCCTTCACCGCGGGAGACGTCGATGTCGCCGTCGTCGACGTGATGCTGCCAGGGATGACCGGGTTCGAGGTCTGCCGACGGATGCGGGAGTCGGGCAGCACCGTCCCGGTCGTGCTGATCACGGCGCGGGACGCCGTCGAGGACCGGATCTTCGGGCTGGACTCGGGCGCCGACGACTACGTCACCAAGCCGTTCCACTTCGGCGAGCTGAGCGCCCGGATCCGCGCGCAGATCCGTCGCCGGGCCAGCGGCCCGCAGCCGGTGGTGCAGATCGGGGCGCTTCGCCTGGACGCCCTCTCCGTGCGCGCGACGGTCCGCGATCGCCCCTTCGCGCTGAGCGTGAAGGAGTTCACCCTGCTGCGCTTCTTCGCGGTGCATCTCGATGAGGTCCTGACGCGGACAGAGATCCTCGCCGAGGTGTGGGGATCCTCGGAGACGTTCGAGCCGACCCTCGTGGACCAGTACGTCAGCTACCTCCGCAAGAAGCTCGCCCTCGCCGACACAGGCCTGCGGATCACGACCGTCCGCGGCGCGGGGTACCGGCTGGAGCGCGTCGAGTGACGCTGCTGCGCTCCCTGTCGATCCGCTCCCGGATCACCCTCGGCAGCCTCCTCGTCGCGCTGATCGGGGTCGGCGTGATCACCCTCGTGCTGCACGGGCAGTTCCGCAGCATCGTCGTCGCGTCGGAGGTGACCCTCGCCGAGGGCGACCTCGCTCCGTATCTCGCCGATCTGGGATCGGACCCGACCGAGACCCCCGACCCGCCGGCCGAGGGGATCCTGATCTTCACGCGCGCTCCTGGCGGGGCGGTGCCCGTCGACACGATGCCGCACGACGTCCACGAGGTCCTGGAGCGCAGCAGCGGCAGCGACGGCACCTCGACGGTGGTCACCGACGAGGACGTGCGGTTCACGGTCGTCTCGCGAACGCTGGACACCAGTGCGGGCACGTGGGAGCTGTGGGCGGCGCGCAGCGGCGCCGGCAGCGACCTCACCGTCGCGGCCCTGGACCGGACGCTGCTCATCAGCGCAGCGGCCCTTGTGATCTTGTCCGCTCTCGCCGCGTGGCTGCTCACCGGTGCTGCTCTTCGTCCGGTCGAGCGGATGCGCCGTACCGCCGCGTCGCTCGGCGACCGGGACGGCGGCGAGCTCCCCGTGGGCCCGGCCGCTGATGAGCTGTCAGATTTGGCGGAGACGTTGAACGCGTTCATCGCCCGGACGCGGGACACCGCGGATCGGGAGCGGCAGATGGTGTCCGCGGCCAGCCACGAGATCCGCACCCCGCTGGCCGTCGTCATCACCCAGCTCGAACTCGCGCACCGGCACTTCGGCGACGCGGACGCCCTCGAAAAAGAGATCCGCGCCGCCGAAGGGTCCCTCGCCCGCCTGTCCCGCCTGGCGACGAACCTCCTCGAGCTCTCCCGCCTGGACGCCGCACCATCCGTCGCTGCGCTCGCGACAGCGAGCGAGCTGGAGACCGAGCTGATGGACTCCGTCGACCGGCTGAGAACGATCACGGGCGGCGCCGGCCCCGACATCGAGCTCGACACCGCGATCGCGCGGGCCGATGCGCCCTACCCGCTGTCGGTGAGCGCGTTCTCGCGGATCCTCGACAATCTCGGCGCGAACGCGATCGCCGCGACGCCTTCTGCAGGACGCATCACCCTCCTCCTCGAGCAGCACGACTCCACCCTCGAGCTGCACGTGGAGGACACCGGGCACGGCATGCCGGACGAGTTCGTGCCGCACGCGTTCGAGCGCTTCTCCCGGCCCGACGAGGCGCGCGCCAGCCGCGACGGCGGCAGCGGGCTCGGGCTCGCCCTCGTCGCAGCCCTCGTCGACACCGCCGACGGCTCGGTCAGCATCGAGAACCGCCGCTCCGGCGGAGTGAGGGTGACGGTCGTGCTGCCCGAGCGGTGACATGTGAGACCTCGAACATGAATCGGACCCCGGCGGGGAATCGGCACGCATCCCTCATAGCCGACGCCAAGACTCCCCCGCGACGGTAAGAGCGCGCCCCCGGGAACCCGGGTCGGCGCACTCGACACCGACCGGAGGGCGCCGCCGTGAGCACCACGATCCGACCGACCAGCGCACCCGCAGCCCACGCACCGACCACAGTGCGGCGGTCGCAGGCCGACCGCGAGCGATCTCTGCGCCGGCGCCTGCGATCCGCGGACGCTCTCGTCACCGCCAGCTGGGTCTCGGTCGCCCTCGCCATCGCGCTCTACCTCGCAGCCGGCGGACCCGCGCAGGTCACCGATCTCGCCGGAGCCCTCACGGCCGCGGGGATCGTCGCCGGCCTCGTCGGCACCGACCTGATCCTGGTCATGCTCGTCCTCGCCGCCCGGATCCCCTGGATCGACCGCACCTTCGGCCAGGACACCGCGATGGCGCTGCACCGTCGCCTCGGCAAGCCCGCGCTGTATCTGATCCTCGGGCACGGTGCCCTGCTCACCGTCGGCTACGCCCTCACCGACGGGCTGACGCTGTGGAACGAGACACTCGCCCTGTACTCCGGCGCCGACATGCTCCTGGCGCTGCTCGGCAGCACCCTGCTGGTGCTCGTCGTCGTCACCTCCCTCGTCGCCGTGCGCCGCCGCTTCGCGTACGAGGCGTGGCACGCGATCCACCTGCTCAGCTACGCGGCCGTCCTCGTCGCCGTCCCCCACCAGCTCTCCGCCGGCCAGGTCCTCGCCGAGAGCACCCCGCAGCGCGTCTACTGGATCGCCCTCTACGTCCTGGCGTTCGGGGCGATCGCCTGGTTCCGGTTCGCGGTGCCCGTGCTCGCGACGCTGCGGCACCGGATCCGGGTCGAGGCCGTCGAGACGATCGCCCCCGGCGTCTTCTCGATCCACCTCTCCGGCCGCGACCTCGCACGCCTCGGCGTGATCGGCGGGCAGTACGCGATCTGGCGGTTCTGGAGCCGCGGCACCTGGTGGCACGCGCACCCGATCTCCTTCTCCGCCGTCCCGACCGACACCCGCGCGCGGATCACCGTCCGCGCACTCGGAGCCGGGACCGACCGCCTCGCACGACTGCGCCTCGGGACTGCGGTCTCGATCGAGGGCCCTTACGGGATCTTCACCGACGTCGCCCGCACCGCCCCGCGCCTCGCGATCATCGCCGCCGGCATCGGCATCACCCCCGCCCGGGCGCTCCTCGAGCACGGCGGCCTCCGACTCGGCGAGGCCACCGTCCTGCTGCGCGCCACCGACGACTCCCAGACCTACCTCTGGGACGAGACGCAGACCCTGGTGCGCAGCAGCCGCGGCGCGCTGTTCGGGATGATCGGCCGCCGGCCCGCGGGGCTCGCGACGTGGATGTCCGCCGAGTCCGTCGCTCGGGGTGTGACGATCACCTCCGCGCTGCCCGGCCTGCTCGACTCCGACCTCTATGTCTGCGGTCCCACCGCGTGGGCCGACCTCGTCGTCCGCGACGCGCGAGCGGCAGGCCTGCCCGACCGGCAGATCCACGTGGAGAGGTTCGACTGGTGAGGACACGAGCAGCAGTCGCCAGCGTCCTCGCCTCCCTCGCCGTCCTCGTCGGCGGCTGGCAGATGGGATCCGCCGGCGCCACCGGTTCCCCGCTCGCCACCGGGACCAGCGCCACCACGGCCACGGACCCGACGGCCCCCGCGGCGACCACGCCGACCCCGGCCGGCACCCCGGCCCCGTCGACGCCCGCAGCACCCTCCACCGGCGCGACCACGGACCCCTCAGACGGCGCGAGCTCGACGGCCACCGCGAGCCCGTCCGCCTCCGCCGACGGCACCTGGACCGGCTCCTCGGTTCCGACCCGCTTCGGCACGGTGCAGGTCGCGATCACCGTCGCCGGCGGGCAGATCACCGACGTCACCGCCGTGCACCTCACAGACAAGGACGGCCGGTCCGTGTCGATCTCCCATCGGGCCGCGCCGATCCTGCGTCAGGAAGTTCTCGCCGCCCAGTCCGCGCACGTGCAGGCGGTCAGCGGAGCGACCTACACCAGCGACGGCTACCTCACCTCCCTGCAATCGGCGATCGACCAGGCCGGACTCTGACCGTGCACACGTTCACGACCATGGGCACCGTCGCCAGCCTGCGCGCCGCCGACGATGCGCCAGTGGACGACGTCGAGGCCGTCTTCGCCGACGCCGACGCCCGCTTCAGCCTGTACCGGCCGGAGTCGGAGGCGTCCCGGATCGCCCGCGGCGAGCTCGCGCTGACTGCCGCGTCCGAGCAGATGCGGACCGCCTACACCGAAGCACTCCACTGGCGCATCGCGACCGACGGCGCCTTCACCCCGCACCGACCGGACGGCGTCATCGACCTCGCCGGAACCGTCAAGGCGACCGCCATGGCGCACGCGGCCCGGCTGCTCGGCGACGGCGAATGGCTCCTCGATGTCGGGGGCGACGTCCTCACCTCGCCCGCCGGCAGCTGGAGGGTCGGGATCGTTGATCCCGGCGACCGGCAGGCGCTGCTCTGCGTCGTCCCCCTCGGCGACGGACGTCGCGCGATCGCCACCTCCGGGACCGCCGAACGCGGCGAGCACGTCTGGCGCCGACCTGCCGAGCCCGGCGACGTCCCCTTCGTGCAGGTGTCCGTGATCGCCGAGGACATCGTCACCGCCGACGTCCTCGCGACCGCGATCCTCGCCGGCGGCGTCGGGACGCTCGACACCGTCACCGACCGCTTCGACGTCGACGTCCTCACCATCGACGCCGCCGGTGCCCTTCTCGTGACCGACCGGCTCCGCCGCCTGATCGCACCGGCGAGCCGGCACACGTCCTGACTCCGCTCGGTCGGCTCCTCGCAGATCGGCGGTGAAGCGGGGAGTCGGCTCAGAGGACGGGCGAGTGATCGTTCGAGGGCTCACACGAACACGTCCACCGGCAGAGCGCGCAGGGCGGGGCGCGTTAGCGTCACGAGGACAGCCCCCCCCCCTCGACCGAAGGCGCCCCCGATGAACGACTGGCAGATCAACGGCCTCCCCCTCCACCCGCTCCTCGTGCACGCCGTCGTGGTCCTGCTCCCCCTCGCCGCACTGATGCTCATCCTCGGCAGCGTCTGGCCGGCCGCCCGCCGCAAGTTCGGGATCCTCACCCCGATCATCGCCCTCGCCGCGCTGATCGCCGTCCCGCTCACCACGCAGGCCGGTGAAGCGCTCGAACGACAGACGGAGCCGTCCGCGATCCTCGAGAAGCACACCGAGCTCGGCGACCACCTGCTCCCCTGGGCCGCCGGCCTGTTCCTCGTCGCCCTGGTCCAGTGGCTCTGGTTCCGCCGCACGCGACGAACCGAGGACCGAGCCGCCACCACCCGCCGCCCCCTCGTCGGAATCGTGCTCGCCGTCGCTGCGATCGCCATCTCCGTCGGAGCGACCATCGACGTCATCCGCATCGGCGACTCCGGCGCGCAAGCCGTCTGGTCCGACTCCACCTCGAGCACCAGCACCGATCAGGCACCCGCGCCCGACAGCGACGACGACTGACCCACCCGCTGTCGGGCACTGCCCTCTCCGGCTGACACCGCCCCCTCTTCGCAGGAGGATGGTGTGAGTGCCTCAGCACTCGACGCCATCTGCGAGGTCCTCGGCTGCCAGGTGGGCGACATCCTGACTCACGTGCCGGACGACGTCGGGAGCAGTACGGATCGGCTCGGTGACCGAGCGGCCCGCTGACACGTCGCACCTCGGTGGTCGATTTGTCACCGCGGGCGTCGTCCAGCTGGTGGCCGTCGTCGCGCTCAATGTGCTGGGGCCGATCGTGCCCGTCTGAAGGATCTCCGGCCCGAGCGCTCAGGGTCCACTGCGGTCCCCGATCTGTCGCCTCTGCTCGGCTGGGCGATCGCCGCGGCAGTGTTCCTCGTCTGGGCCTGGTCGACGGCCTGGCGAGCCGGCCCGGAACGCACCCGCGACCTCGCCCGCCACGAGGACCGGTCCCGGAAGCTGGTCGACTCGCTCATCATCGCCGCCACCTTCTTCAGCCTCGTCCTCGGGGTCGTCGCACTCCTCCGCAGCCAGCAGAAGGACCCCGTCGGATCCGCGGCCGCGATCCTCGCGGTCGTCGGGGTCGTCGCGGCCTGGGCGCTCGTCAACACCGTCTACGCCTTCACGTACGCGCGCATGTACTACCTCGACGACCGCCACCGCTTCGACTTCGACCAGGACGAGGACCCGTCCTACAGCGACTTCGCCTACACCGCGTTCTCGACCGGGATGGCCTACAGCGCGAGCAGCATCGCCCAGTCCTCCACCCCCTCACGCCGCGTAGCCCTGGCCCACGCCCTGCTGTCCTACTTCTTCGGCACCTTCGTCGTCGCCGTCGCCATCAACCTCATCACCGGCCTCACCCAGGGAGGGTGAGGAGTGCCGCACATCCTCAGGCAGGCGTGTCGGAGCTCGATACTGATGTCATGGCATCACCGCTCGTCTCCGACGTCGCTCACTCCGGTCTCACCGTGGCCGACCTCGACGACGCGCTGGTGCTGTGGTGCTCCGGTCTCGGGTTCGTGCTCGAGCGCACCTTCACGCTCGACGTCGACGTCACGGCGGCGACCACCGGCGTCCGTGGAGCCGTGATCCGCGCAGCGACGGTGACCCTCGGCCCCCACCGTGTGGAGCTGCTGCAGTACCACCCGCCCCGACAGCTCGAGTCCGCCGGCTCGCCCGCACAGGTCGGCACGGTGCACATCGCGCTCACGGTCTCGGACCTCGATCGTGTCCTCGAGCTCTGCGCTGGACACGGTTGGAGACCGGTCGGGACACCTCACCGGATGACCGCTGGCGCCCGAGCCGGCACGCGCATCATCTACCTCGAAGGTGCCCTCGGCGGATTCCTCGAACTGATCGCGCCCCCGCAGCTCCCGTAGGCCGCGTCGGCCGATCGCGTCGAGCGCCCGACCTCTCAGCCCGCCAACCTCGCCATCCACTCCTCCACCGCGTCGGGCGTGCGCGGCATCGCCGCCGAGAGCAGGATCGACGACGTCTCCGTGACCACGAGGTCGTCCTCGATCCGGATGCCCAGCCCCCGCAGCTCGGCGGGGACCGTCAGGTCGCCGGGCTGGAAGTAGAGGCCCGGTTCCACGGTGAGCGTGTGGCCGGCCGCGAGCACTCCGCCGAGGTACGTCTCGTGCGGAGCGTGGTTGCAGTCGTGCACGTCCATCCCGAGCATGTGCCCGGCGCGGGAGATGCTCCACCGGCGGTGGTACGACGCGGACGGGGCCATGGCCTCGTCGACCGAGCAGCGGATCAGGCCGAGGTCGATCAGCCCCTCGGTGAGGGCTCGCCCGCACGCGTCCTGGTAGTCCTGGAAGCGCACTCCCGCGCGCAGGGAGTCGATGCCGGCCTGCTGCGCGCGCAGGACGATCGAGTACACGTCCCGTTGCAGCGGGGTGAACTCCCCGCTGACCGGGAAGGTCCGGGTGATGTCGGCGGCGTAGAGCGAGGGCAGCTCGACCCCCATGTCCATCAGGACGAGATCGCCCTCGGCGAGGGGCCCGGTGTTCCGCGTGTAGTGCAGGGTCGTGGCGTGCGCTCCCGAGGCGACGACCGATCCGTAGGCCGGCCCCTGTCCCTCGACCAGGGCGCGGCGGGCGAAGGTGCCCTCGAGGTAGCGCTCGCCGCGGGGCATCGCGCGGGCGACCTGCCACGCCTCGAGGCAGTCGTCGAAGCCCCGCGCCGTGCCGTCGACGGCGAGCTGCAGCCGTCCGATCTCCCAGTCGTTCTTGATCAGGCGCAGCTCGTCGAGCGTCGCCTTGAGCACGAGGTGCGGTCCGAGCTCCGGCCCGCCGATGCTCCGCACCAGCTCGTCGACACTCTCGTCGAGGGTGGGCAGCACGCGGATGCGCCGGGCCCGCCGCGCGGCCCGCTCCACGTCGCGGGTGAAGTCGGCCAGCGGCCGGGTCTCGATGCCCAGTGCCGCCTGCGTCTCGGCGAGCGACGGCCGCGGCCCGACCCAGAGGTCGCCGAGCGCGTCGTTCTGCCAGAACTCGTCGCCGTCGCGGCCGGAGGGAGCACGCAGGTACAGGATCGAGCCGGCCTCCCCTCCCGTCGTGTCGACGACGAGCACGCTCTCGGCGACTCCGTTGCCCGTCAGCCACACGTGGTCGGTGCCCGGGCGGAAGCGGTGGTCGCTGTCGTTCGAGCGCACCCGCGGCAGGCCGGCGGGGATGATCAGCAGCTCGGCGGGCAGCGCCTGCGCCAGTCGCGACCGGCGCTCCGCGGTGTAAGCGAGCACCGGGTCGTCCGGGTCGATCACCGGCTCCGGATCGGCCCAGCCGGCGGTCATGAACGCGCCGTCCCCGGGGAGCGGACTGCGGTTCACGGCCCTCGGCATGCTCCAGAGAGCGGACTCCTCGGCCCGCACCTCCTCCACCGCGCTCACGCGCCCGTCCGCTCCAGCGCGTCGGGCAGCTCCTCGAGCCAGGCCGCCCGGTCGGCGTCGAGCGGAGCCAGCGGCAGCCGCCCCAGCCCGTCCGGCAGTGGGATCGCCGCGAGCAGCGCCCGCGTGTACGGATGCAGCGGGCTCTGCCACACCGTCTCGGTGTCCCCCGACTCCACGACCCGGCCGCGGTACATCACGAGCACCCGGTCGGCGATGCGCCGCACCACCGAGAGGTCGTGCGAGATGAACAGCATGCCCGCGCCGGCCTCGACGCTGAGCGAGCGCATCAGCGCGGCGACGCTCGTCTGGGTCGAGGCGTCGAGGGCCGAGATCGGCTCGTCGGCCACGAGCATCCGCGGCCGCGCCGCCAGTGCCCGCGCGATGGCGATGCGCTGCTTCTGGCCGCCGGAGAACTCGTGCGGGAACCGGCTCGCCATCGCCGGGTCGAGCCCGACGCGGCGCAGCCAGTCGGCCGGGTCCGAGCCCTCGGCGCCCCTGGCGAGCGCCGCCCGGACGCCGTCGCCGATCTGCTCGCCGATGCGGCGACGGGGGTTCAGCGAGGAGTTCGGGTCCTGGAAGACCATCTGCACGCCGGTCATCGCCGGACTGCGCCGACGGAGTCCGAGCGCGGGCACGTCGACGCCGTTCAGGCGAACGTCCCCACCGCGGCGCTTCTCGATGCCGACGACGGCGCGCGCGAGGCTCGACTTGCCGCAGCCGCTCTCGCCGACCAGCGCCACGACCTCGCCGGCCGCCACCCGGAAGCCGACCCCGTCGACGGCACGCAGCGGCGGTCGCCGCCCGTACTCGACCACGATGCCGTCGGCCTCGAGAACCACTCCCGCGCTCATCGCGCACCCCTCTCGACGTCGCCTGCCGTGGCCACGCCCGGATCGTCCGCGGCGGCGGCCCTCTCGTGCCCCTCGACGAGCTCGGCGACCAGCTCCTCCGGGCTCTCCTCGAAGCTCGAGCCGGGCAGAGCCGCGAGCAGCGCCCGCGTGTACTCGTCCTCGGGCGCGGTGAACAGACGCTCCCGCGGAGCCGACTCCACGACGAGCCCCTGGCGCATCACCGTCACCTCGTCGGCCACGGCGCTCATCACGCCGAGATCGTGGGTGACGAGCAGGATGCTCAGCCCGCCGTCGTCGACCAGCTCCCGCAGCAGCTGCAGCACTCCGGCCTGCACGGTCACGTCGAGCGCGGTCGTCGGCTCGTCGGCCAGCAGCACCGAGGGCTCGCACGCGAGCGCCACCGCGATCGCGATGCGCTGCCGCTGACCCCCGGAGAACTGGTGGGGGTAGCGCCCGAGGGAGGCCCGGGCGTCCGGCACCCGCACCCGCTCGAGCAGGGCCTCGGCCCTCGACCGCGCGGCCTCCTTGCCGAGACCGAGGTGGTGGCGCAGGTGGTCGGTGAGCTGGCGGCCCACGGTGAGCTGCGGGTGCAGGCTCGTCGACGGGTCCTGGAAGACCATGGCGACCCGGCGTCCGCGCACCGCGCCGAGCACCTGCCGGGACGCGCCGACGAGCTCCGTCGTGCCGTCGCCGGTGTCGTCGGCGAGGCGGATGCTCCCGCTGGCCGTCATCGATCCGGGCAGCAGTCCGAGCACCGCCAGGGCGGTCATGGTCTTGCCCGAGCCCGACTCGCCGGCGAGACCGTGGATGCCACCGCGGCGCAGCGCCAGATCGATGCCGTCCACGACGGCGTGGCTGCGGGTGCGGATGCGCAGCCCGCTGATGGTCAGTGCGTCGCTCACAGCGTGGCGCCTCCTCCGCGGATCGTCTGCGACCGCGGGTCCAGGGCGTCGCGCAGGGCGTCGCCGACGAAGTTGAACGCGATGACGACGGTGAGGATGGCCAGGCCCGGGAAGACCCCGATCCACCACGCATCGAAGTTCTGGATGGCGTCCGACACCATCGAGCCCCACTCGGCGGTCGGCGGCTTCGCGCCGAGCCCGAGGAACGACAGGCCCGACAGCAGGAGGATGGCCGTGCCGATGTCGAGGCTCGCCAGGACGAGCACCGGGCCGACGATGTTGGGCGCGATGTCGCGGACGAGGGAGCGCAGCGGCGAGAAGCCGAGCAGCTGGCCGGACACGACGTAGTTCGACGAGCGGAGGCCGAGGACGAGACCGCGGGTCAGCCGGGCGTAGGACGGCCATGACACGATCAGCGCCGCGAGCACCGCGTTCAGGAGCGACGCTCCGAGCGCGGCCGCGATCACCATCGCCAGGATGACCGTGGGGAACGCCATCACGAGATCGGTGATGCGCATCGCGACCTCGTCGACCGCACGGCCGAAGAATCCGGCGACGGATCCGACGATCGCGCCGATCAGCACCGACATCACGACGAGCAGCAGGGCGAGCGGGATCGTGACCCGGGCACCCCAGATCACCCGCGAGAACACGTCCCGGCCGAGCGCGTCGGTCCCCATCAGCGTGCCCTCGCCGGGCGCCTGGAGGAGGGGCAGGTCCTGCGCGAGCGGATCGTGAGGGGCGATGACGGGGGCGAGCACGGCGATGAGGATCCAGAGCACGCCGACGGCGGCGCCGAGGAGTCCGAGCGGCGCCGACCAGCGGCCCAGGCGCAGGCGGGGGCGGCGCAGGCGGAGGCCGGGGGCGGCGACCGGGTCGAGCACTCCGGCACCGACGCCGTCGCGCGGACCGGCCGGAGCGCCGTCGCGCGGGTCGGACCGGGTGGTTCGCGGATCCGTCACGAGGCCAGCCTCACTCTCGGGTCGAGCACGCCGTACAGCAGGTCGACGATCAGGTTCACGAGCAGGTACATCACGCCGATGAGCAGACCGACGCCCATGATGCCGCGCAGGTCGAGGTGCGACGCGGCCTGGTAGGCGTAGGAGCCGATCCCGGGCCAGCCGAAGACCGCCTCGACGAGCACGGTGCCGCTGAGCAGGCTGCCGAAGGCGAGGCCCACGACGGTGAGGATCGGGATGCTCGCCCCGCGCAGCACGTAGGAGAAAGTGACCGCGCGGTTCGGCAGCCCCTTCGCGCGGGCGGCCCGCACATAGTCCTGGTCGAGGATCTCGAGCACCGCGGTGCGCACGAACCGGGTCAGCAGGCCCACCGTGTAGAGCGTCAGGACGAGGACGGGGAGGAAGAGGTGCGACGCCGCGTCGAGGAAGGTGTCGAGCTGGCCGGCGAGCAGGGCGTCGACCGTGTAGAGGCCCGTCACCGTCGGCGGCGTGGTGAAGTCGCTGCTCAGCCGGCCGGATCCCGGCGCGATCCGCAGCTGGAAGTAGAGGACGTAGTAGAGGACCAGCGCGAGCCAGAAGGTCGGCACGCTGAGGCCGGCCAGCGAGACCACGCGCAGCACGTGGTCGGAGGCCTTTCCGCGCCGGTAGGCGGCGACGGTGCCGAACAGCACGCCGATGATCACGCTGAGCACGATGGCGCCGAAGGCGATCTCGAGGGTGGCCGGCAGCGCCTTCGCCAGGTCGGCGACCACCGGGTTGTGCGTGGTGGTGGAGACGCCGAGGTCGCCGTGAAGCAGGTTGCCGAGGTAGGTGAAGTACTGCACGACGAGCGGCTGGTCGAGACCGTACTGGGCGCGGAACTGCGCGACGATCTCCGGATCCTCCGCAGCGCGCTGGCCGAGGGCGGCCGCCACGGGGTCGCCCGGCACGAGGTTGGTCAGGATGAAGGTGACGAGGGTCACGCCCACCACCAGCAGCAGCGAGGTGAGCACGCGGCGGAGCGCGTAGCGGAGGAACGGGTGGGCCGCCCGGCCCCCGCGCTGACGCGGGGTCCGGACGGCCGTCGTGGTGGTGGACACGGGCTACTGCGCGGTGAGGGCCGCGATGTCGATGGTCCACACCGCGTTGTAGACGACACCCGAGACGTCCTTCGCCGCGGCGATGTTGTTGCCGGGCTGGAGCAGCGGGATGAAGGGGCCATCGGCGTTCAGCGCGGTCTGCAGCTCCTCGAAGCGCGACTGGCGCTCGTCGTCACTGCCGCCGGTGGCCGCGGCGTCGGCCAGCGCCGAGATCGCGGGGGCCGCACCGTCGGTCCAGCCGGAGCGGAGGCCCACGACGTCGCCCGGGGTGAAGACGAGGTAGTCGCTCGGGTCCGGGTAGTCCGGGCCCCAGTACCAGAGGCCCATGGTCTCGGTGCCGTTGCGGTAGGCGTCGAGCTCGGTGGCGACGGGGGCCGGGGCGAGCTCGACGGTGATGCCGGCGTCCTTGAGCTGCGACTGGATGCGCTGCGCGATGGTCGGGAAGTCGATGCCGTTCAGGCTGATGTCGCTCGGGAAGTTGAGCGTCACGGACTCGCCGGCGTAGCCGCTCTTCGCGAGGTCCGCCTTCGCGGCGTCGAGGTCCTGGGTGAGCGCGCCGCTCTCGGGCAGGGCGCCGAGCAGCATGCTCGGGATGACGCCGGACGCCTGGGCGGTGCCGTTGCCGGCGATCGAGACGAGGTCGTCGTAGTCGACGGCCTCCTTCACGGCCTTCACGAAGTCGGGGTTCGACGTGATCGCCGAGACGCTCGGGTTCTGGTTGAGCAGGAGGAAGATCACGTTCGCCGACGGGTCGCTGGTCACCGCTACCGAGTCGCCGAGCGCCTCCGCCTGAGTGCCCGAGAGGTCCAGCGCGACGTCGGCGCTGCCGCCCTCGACGTTGATCTTCTGGGTCGCGCCCTCGACGTTCTGGATGACGACGCGGCCGTAGCCCGGGGCGTCGCCGTCGTAGTTCTCGTTCGCGGTCAGCACGACCTGCGAGGCGAGGTCGAGCGTGTCGAGCACGTACGGGCCGGAGCCGGCGGAGGTGGTGTTGAGGAACGTCTCGGCGGTGTCGGTCTCGTCGGTGGTGCCGCCGTTCTCCTTCACGACCTCCGAGTTCAGGATGCCGAGCGCCGGGTTCGCCAGGATCGCCGGCAGGGCGGGCGTGGGGTTCTCGGTGGTCAGCACCACCGTCGTGTCGTCCTTCTTCGTGACGGTGACGCCGTCGAGGAGGAACGAGGGGTTGCCCTTGAGGCCGATCACGCGCTGCAGCGAGAACACCACGTCGTCGGCGGTCATCGCGGTGCCGTCCGAGAAGGTGTGCTCGCCGTTCAGGGTGAGGGTGAAGGTCTTCGCGTCGTCGGACTGCTCGAGGCTCGCGAGGCCGTCGACGACCTGCGAGACGTCGCCGCCCTCGAAGGTGAGGAGGGTCTCGTAGAGCGCCTTGTCGACCATCTGGCCGGTCGGCTCGTACATGCGGCCCGGGTCGGCGGTCTTCAGGTCGAACGCCTTGTTGATGGTGAGCGTCGCGCTGCTGCCGTCGGCGGTGTCGACGCGGCCCGAGGAGCAGCCCGCCACCAGAAGGGCGAGGGAGACCGCCGCAGCGGCGATCACCACTCGCGTCGGGGCGGAGCGCGGGGTGCGGGTGGAGCGGACAACCATGGAGGCCTCCTGGCGAGGGTTCGGCTGGACGTGTTGCGAAACGATGGCACATCGCGACGCACTCCGTTTCCAGAGGGCCGCTATCGTGGACGAACTGCCGCCCGCAGTGACGAAGGAGTGGATTATGTCGATCACCGATCCGGCCGCCGGTGCGGTCGCTGGACAAAGCGCGGGCGGGCTCGACGAGCTCAATCTGCGCATCCTCGCCGTCCTGCGCGAGAACGGGCGCATCTCGATGTCCGCCCTGGCCGAGCGGGTGAACGTCTCGCGGGCGAGCGTCTACAACCGGGTCGAGCAGCTCACCGCATCCGGCGTCATCACCGGGTTCTCGGCCCTGGTCGATCCGGGAAAGGTGGGGCTCGACGTCTGCGCCCTGGTGTTCGTGACGGTGCACCCGCAGTCGTGGCACCGGTTCCGCGAGGGCATCCTCCAGATGCCCGACGTGGAGTACTGCTGCATCACGACCGGCGAGCACGACGCGATGCTCCTGGTCCGCTCGCTCGACATCGGCGGCGTGCACGACTTCGTCACCGGCGTGGTCGCGGCCCGGCCCGAGGTGAAGTCGGTGGTCTCGGTCGTCGTGCTCGACGAGGTGGTGCGGAAGGCCTATCTGCTGCCCTCCGACATCCCCGACCGCTCCGGATCGACGAACCGGCTCGGCATGACGCGGTTCACCACCGCGGGGAACGGCCGCGACGCGGCGCGCTGAGCGTCAGACCTCGACGCAGATGCTGACGTGGTCGTCGCCGTCGATCTCGAACTCCTCGACGAGCCGCAGCAGGCCCGTCCCGTCGAGCTCGACGCGGCTGCCCGCGGTGCCGCTGACGAGGGTGCCGCCGTCGATCAGCTGGTGCACGAAGGAGACCTGCAGGGCGTCACCCGTGCGCGTGCCGACGAAGCGGCCGAAGGTCACGGTGTCGCCGACGTAGTCGCCCCAGACCACTCCGTCGCGCTCGGAGTAGTGGAACCGCGACGGCGACTCCGGGTCGACCGCGCTGTTGGTCGAAGAGGTCATCACGAACTCGCGGCCGTCGAGACTGGGGGCGGTGGTGGCGTCGTTCACGTCATGGAGTATGCCGGAGGGGTCGAGGTGTCCTGACCGGGTGCCGATTTCGTCTCATCCTTCGGTTCCCGGGCCTCCAGAACTGGACGAATGCGGTGTCCGCGCACTCCTGAACGGTCTATTCGTCCGGGATCCACGGTTGCGGTCCGAACGACGTCGGTCGAACCGAGCCGAAGGCCCTCCGGCGCGGAGCGGCCGACCCCACGGACAGGACGTCGTCCGGTGCCTGCGAGGCGTCCGGACTTCCCGGGCCGCCTCGATGCTCCAGCGATTCGTCCGCGATCAGATTCTTTCCCGTACTCTCAAAAGCCGTACGGGGAATGAATCGGGGCTCATTCGCATCCGATTCGAATTCAGCATCTTGGGGGCGCAATGGATCCGCAGCAATCGGTGAAGAGTGATCGCGCCCTGTGCGCCAACGCGAGGAGCGACGGATGACGGGATCGAGCACGGCAGGGGCCGTCGTGAAGCGCCCCGAGTCGCGAGAGTGGATCGACTTCGCCAAGGGCGTCGCGATCAGTCTCGTCGTGCTCTACCACTCGTCGTTGTTCCTGGGATTCTTCGGCCTCGAGGGGTACGTCCCGAAGCTCCGCACTGTGCTGCTCTACTTCCCCATGCCGGTGTTCTTCTTCATCGCGGGCCTCACGGCCGCCCGGATGCTGACGTGGACGTTCGCCGAGCTGTGGCGCCGCCGGGTCCTCGCGCTGGTGTACCTCTATCTGCTGTGGTCGTTCATCCGGGTCGTCTTCTACCTCATCGTCCCGTTCTCACGGTCGGAGGCCACCTCACCGACGGACCCGCTCAACGTGCTGGTGCTCCCCATCCTGCCGTCGAGCAGCTACTGGTTCATCTGGGCTCTCGCGATCTTCAGCATCCTCGCCTGGGCGATCCGCAAGGTGCCCCGGTGGATCCAGCTCTCGGTGGCCGGGCTGCTGTCCGTCGCGTCCACGACCACGGGCCTGCTGGACACCGACAACATCGGCTGGGACCGGGTGCTCCAGAACTTCATCTTCTTCCTCGTGGCGATGTTCATCCCCCGCACGTTCTACCGCTTCGCCGCCCGCGTGAAGGTCTGGCAGGCGCTCGCGCTCGCAGTGTCCTACATCGGCATCATCGCGGTGATCGTCGCCTTCGACGCCAACCGCATTCCGGGCGTCATCCTGATCGCCAGTTCGGTCGCGATCGTCCTGGGGATCGCCGGCTCCCAGTACCTCGTCAAGGTCCGCGCACTGAAGATCTTCGTCACCATGGGGCAGCAGAGCTTCCAGATCTATCTCCTGCACCTCTTCGTGATCGCTGTCGTCGTCGCGTTCGTCCCCCTGCTCGGCGAGACGAATGTCCCGACCGGCCCGGCGACGGTCTTCCCGTTCGCCCTGACGGTGTTCTCCCTCTGGGCGTCGCTGTTCCTCTTCCAGTCGCTGCGGCGCTTCTCCTGGTTGTGGGTGAGCCCGTTCAGCACCGGCAAGTCCCAGAAGAAGCGCCTCGCCGCCAAGGAGGCGAGATCGGCCGCGGTCCAGCCCACCGCGGTCGAGTCCGCAGCTCCTGTCGCCCCGGCCGACGAGCCCGCTGACGCAGGGAGCGCGGGCAGACCGGAGAAGGACTGACCGGCGAGCACCTCCCGGGCGACTCTTCGGGCGACCCTTCCAGGCCCGAGTCGTCTCGGGCGCTGGTGAGTCCGCCTCAGACCGGGCCGGCCCGCGCTGCTCGGTCTCGGGCGAGCCGAGGGAGCAGTCGGACGAGGACGACCATGCCGACGAGTTCCACGAGGGTCTGCGTGACGACGACGACGGGCGCGAGCGACAGCGGTGCCGGGAGCGCGAGTGCGAGGGGCAGCACGACGAGCGAGTTGCGGGTCACGCCGCTGAACACGAGGGCGCGCGTCGCGGGCACGTCGAGTCGGAAGACGCGTCCAGCACCCAGCCCCAGAGCGGTCATGACCACGAGGAATCCCGCGTAGAGCGGGACGAGAACGAGAAGCCGGCCGGCCGAGGCGCCCACGGCGCCGGACTGGGAGGCGACGACGGTGAAGAGCGTGGCCGTCATGAGCGGCACCATGAGCCCGAGCATCGTGGACTCGACGATCCGGCCGGACACGTGTCGGCGCGCCAGGGCCTGCACCAGCCCGGCCGCAGACAACGGCACCACGATCAGCAGCAGGAACGCCCGCGCGAACGGACCGGCGTCGACCACCGCCACCCCCGCAGGACCGATGAAGAGCAGCAGATACACGGGGAGGAGGAGGATCTGCGCGAGCATCAGCAGCGGTGCGGCGGCGAGCAGCCGGTCGGACGCCCCTCCGGCGAGCCCGGCGAACACGATCACGTAGTCGATGCACGGCGTCAGGAGCACCAGGAGGACCCCGAACAGCAGCACCGGAGTGTCGGCGACGAATCGGGACAGCCCGTAGGCGACGAGCGGCACGACGACGAAGTTCAGCACACCGACCGCGGCGAGGAAGCGGCCGTCGCGCAGAGACCGTCCGATCGCGGCGAACGGGACCCCGAGGAACGTGGCGAACAGCAGCAGCGCGAGCACCGGTTCGATCGCGACCTCGAGGTGGTGCGCGGCGGGCAGCAGCAGTCCGAGAGCGGCGCCGGCGGCGATCGCGGCGAGGTAGAGCGGGATCTGGCGGTGCTCGAGCCAGGCGACGAGCGCTCTCACGACAGCAGGTCGGCGAGAAGGAGGGGCACGGGTGCAACGGTAGAGGTCCGAACCGCTTGAGGGTCGAGCGGGGGGGGGTGAACCAGTGACGACACGTCGATCGGGGGCCCTCCGTGAACCTCGAGCACCGGTGCTCCCTCGACGTGCTCGCATCTGCCAGCCGTTCGAAGCGGCCCGCAGGTGCTGTTCAGCCGCTCGTCGCGGCGGAGGGGCTTCTCCCTCGACCCCGCCCCGGTGAACGGACCGGGCCGAGGCCCTGATCTCCCCGATGCTCGACGACGGCGATTCGACCGTCTCGACGCGGAACGCCGGAGTCCAGGCGGAGCTCCACGTCTGGCCCGGCGCGTTCCACGGGTTCACCAGCATGATGCCCGGCGCCGAGATGTCGCGAACCGCCGTCTCCGCGCTGGCCGGGTGGACGACGCGCCTTCTGAGCGGACGACCGTGACACGACTAGCGTCCCGCGCTCCTGCGCTCGCCGGATCCGGAGACCACCATCGATCGCGGGCCCACGACGGCGTCGAACGGGGCTCGTGCAGGACGGTCGCCTGTCGGAGGGGAGATCAGGAGGCGGGTGCCGGCAGCAGGCCCGCCTGCTGCTGGAAGGTCAGGTCGTCCTCGAGGTGCCAGTCCTCGACGATCCGCCCCCTCGCGCCGACGTGCTGGATGTCGATCGCGCCGAACTCGATCGGCTGGCCCTGGCCCTGGACTCCGCCGGAGACGCCGGTGAAGTGGCCGGTGAAGGTCAGGCGCGCGGTGAAGGTGTCGCCCGTGACGTACAGGTCGTCGAGCGAGCACGCCAGGTCGGGCACCGCCGCGCGGAACTGCTCCGAGGCGGTGATCGGCCCCTCGACTCCCTGGGGTCGCCCCGTCGGGAGGGTGCGGTCGAGGAAGGAGTCGTCGACGGCGAGCTCGAGCCAGGTCTCGTCGCCCGTGTTCCAGAAGGAGTAGAGCTGTTGCGCGCGGAGGACGACGGGTCGGCTCGCTTCGACGCTCGAGTCCCCCAGATGCACGGTCCCGGGCTGCACGAGGCCGTCGTCGCCGCTCACCGCCGCGGCCGGGTCCTCCGTCGCGACCGTGCTCGCGCAGCCGGCGGTGGCGAGGAGTGCGGCGAGACCGACGGCGAGGAGGGGTGCGCGGCGGTTCATGCGAGCCGCCCGCCGCCGTCGACGTGCAGCGTCGTCCCGGTCACGAACGTGTTGTCCATGGCGAAGCGCACGGCGGACACGATGTCGTCGACCGAGCCGATCCGGCGAGCAAGATTCCCGGCCGCCGTCTCGGCGAACATCGCTGATTTCTCCTGCTCGCCCAGTGCGTCCCAGGCGCCGGAGTCGATGATCCCCGGCGAGATCGCGACGGCGCGCACCGGGGCGAGCTCGACCGCGAGCGCCTCGACCAGGAAGGAGACCGCTCCGTTGGTCGTCGCCATCACCGCGAGCCCCGCCGACGGCCTCCAGGCGGCGACACCGGAGAAGAAGAGGAAGCCGCCGCCCGGCCGGACGGAGGACGCGAGGTGCTTGGCGAACAGGATCGGCCCGATGACCTTCGCGTCGAACGCCATCACGACGGCATCGCGCTCCAGCCCGGTGACCGGGCCGTTCGCGTGCGCCGCCGCGAACGAGACGACGAAGTCGAGGGGCCCGAGATCGGCGGCCGCCGCGATGCTCGACTCATCGGCGAGATCGATCCGGACGGACCGGAGCCGGCCGCCGGACTCCCCCGCGTCGTCACCGAGCGCCTCCGGGTGACGTCCGCCGACGATCACTTCGTCACCTCTCTCGAGCAGCTCGCGCACGAGAGCGCGGGCGATGCCGGATCCCCCTCCGACGACGAGCACGCGGTTCTTCTTCTCGTTCATGGTGCCTCCCTGTCGAGGAGCCGGTGCGGCTCCTTCGTTCGTGACAACCAGGGGACGGACACCATCAGTCCATAAACGACTGTCGCATATCTGAGGTCAGGGATAGGGTCCGTCTATGCCCAGTCTTCGAGCCCTCGAGGTGATGGTGACGCTGGCGCGGGTCGGATCGATCGGCGCGACCGCGCGCGCGCTGCACCTCTCGCAGCCCGCGGTCTCCCACCAGGTCGCGTCCCTCGAGCGCGAGGTCGGGGTGCCCCTCGTCGACCGGAATCCGGCCGGCGCGACCCTCACCCGGTACGGTCGCGCGCTCGTCGAGCACGCCCGCCTCGCCGTCGACGCCGCCGAACGCGCCGTGGCGGCCGCGCGGACGGCGGACGCGGAGCAGCCGATCCGGCTCGCCGTCGCCGAGAGCTTCACCCTGCCCTTCCTCGTCCCCGTGGTCACCCGGTGGAACGCCGACGGACGCACGCCGCTGCAGCTCGTCGAGACGACCAGCGCCGCCACCTCGATCGACGACCTGCGCGCCGGCCTCCTCGACCTCGTCGTCGTCCCCGGGCCGGCGACGGTGGACGGACTGCACGTCGAGCGCCTCGGGACGGAGGAGATCGTCGTCGTCGGCCGGCCCGCCGGAGAGGTCTCGGCGGGCCGGCTCCCCATGGCCGAGCTCGGTGAGGCGGGAGGCTTGATCGGCGTGGACGCGTCGAACGGGTACGGCGCCTGGCTGGCCGAGCGGCTCGCGGGAGCCGGAGTGCTCGTCTCCTACGCCCTCCAGACCCGGTCTGTGCAGCAGGCCGCCGCCCTCGCCTCCGCCGGTGTCGGGGCCGCCCCCGTCCCGCGGAGCGCCCTCGCGCACGGGATGGTCGCCGTCGGACTGCACCCGCCCCTCGAGCGCACCGTCCTGGCCGTCACTCGTGCCGTACCGGACGCCTCGGTGGCGGCACTCGTCGACGCCCTGAGACGCAGAGTCGCGAGTGCGACCCGCGCCGAGCCGGATCGGCTGTCGGGTGGCCGACCGGTTCGTCGTGTCGGACGCAGGGATCCGCGACCGCTTCCCGCCGTCGGCGCCCCGGCCACGCGTGCGCTCGAGGACGGGGGCGTGCACGATCTGGACGACGTGAGGCGGGTGGGCCTCGACCGTCTCGCGACCCTCCACGGAGTCGGGCCGAAGGCGCTCCGGCTCCTCCAGCAGGCCCTCGACGCGGACGATCCCGCTCCGTAGCGATCCCTTCCCCGCACGGTCGCCTCGACCCAGAATGGTCGGAGGCTCGGCGCGCCGGTTCCCGGGGGCGATCCGACCGCGGAGGCGGCCGCCGGGGGAACGGTGGTCGGATGGACCAGGAGGCGCGATGAAGATCATGCTCGTGATGCGGTCGGACGGCAGCTACGCCGGGGGCGATGCGCCCGAGGACTACGCGGCCTGGGCGGACTACGACGCGTCGCTGAAGGCGGACGGCGTCCTCGTCGACTCCGGACGCTTCGCCGACGCCTCCGGGGACGTCGCCGTCGAGACGGATCTGACCGCGGCGCGAAGAGAAGGCGGCACTCCGGCCCCGTCCCGAGCGGAGGAGCGGTCAGCCCTCGTCGGCTACTACCTGCTCGACTGCCCGACCCGGGACGACGCCGTGCGGTACGCCCGACGCGCCCCCCTCTACGGCTCGGTCGAGGTGCACGAGCAAGCGCAGTACTGAGCCCAGCGCTGCGGCCGCTCGCGGCGGCCCCGGGCGGATGATGGTCGGGTGAACCGCACCGATCGTCTGTACGGGCTCGTCGAGGAGCTGCGGGCGGTCTCGCCCCGGCCGCGGAGCGCGCGCCGTCTCGCCGAGCGGTTCGAGGTGTCGGTGCGGACCATCGAGCGGGACCTGTCCGCGCTGCAGCAGGCGGGTCTGCCGATCTGGGCGGAGCCCGGCCGCACGGGCGGCTACGTCATCGACGCGTCCGCGACCCTCGGTCCGGCCGGGTTCACGGTGGAGGAGGCCGTCGCGGTGCTGATCGGCCTCAGCGCGCTGCAGCGCAGTCCGTTCCGGCAGGCAGCCAGGACCGCCGCCCGGAAGACGCTCGCGGTCCTGCCGGACGACGTGGCCGCCCGCGCCGGCGCGGTCGCCTCCCGGGTGCACTTCCTCGAGAGCGAGGAGGAGGCGATCGTCCCGGCGGAGTTCGCGACGGCCCTCCGAGCGGATCGTGTCGTCCGGCTCCGCTACCGCGACAGCAGCGGCGCGGAGTCGGTCCGAGACGTCGAACCGCTCGGCTCGATCGGGAAGGAGGAGCACTGGTACCTGATCGCGTGGTGCCGACTGCGGGAGGGGGTCAGGGCGTTCCGCGGCGACCGGATGCTGTCGGTCGAGGTGACCGACGAGCGGCCTCCGCAGCGCACCCTGCGAGCCGAGGACCTCGCGCTCCAGTACGGACGGCTGCGGTCCGTCGTGCTCGGGTTCGAGGTGACCGACGTCGACCGCGCCTTCGCCGAGCTCGCACCCCGGAGCGAGGACGTGGTGCTCCCGCCGAGCACCATGCCGTGGGGCAACCGCTCCACCCTCGTCCGCGACCCGGACGGGAACGTCGTCAATCTGTTCAGCAGGCCCGCCGGCTGATCGGGCGCACTCCGTCGGTCCGAGCACGCCCATGCCTGGCCGGTGGGACCCGACAGGGATCGCGGAGACCACCGGGGATCCTCTCTCGCGACGCGATCCTCCCGAGCCGGCGTGGCCTCGGGCCGACCGCGACCGGTCTGCGGTTCGCAGGCGGGAGCACGGCGACTCTGTCCAGCGTGACGTCCCGACCGCACTCCGACCGGCGAGACGGCCACCCGCCGCTGGTGTCCTCGGCGGTACCCTCGCGGCATGACCTTCGTGAACGTCGGCACCCTCGGGGCCGTCCCCGGCAGACGCGACGAGCTCGTCGCCGTCCTCACCGAGCACAACGACGACCTCGTCGACGCCGGCTGCCTGCTCTACGAGGTCGGGGTCGACGACGAGCAGCCCGACACCGTCTTCGTCGTCGAGCTGTGGGAGAGCGCCGAGGCGCATCGGGCCTCCCTCGCCCTCCCCCGGGTCCAGGCCGCGATCGCGACGGCGCGCCCGCTGCTCAGCGGCGCCTTCGGCGGCTACCGCTTCGACGCAGCAGGCTCTCCCCTCCGGAGCTGACTCGCGCCGAAGGCCGACGGGCCGACGACACAGGCCGACCTGGAGGGAGCGGGCCGACCGTCAACGGAAGGCCTCGTCCGATCCCGCCACCCCGACACCTCGAAGCGGAGCACCGTGATAAGCACGTTCCTCGTCGACCACGCCGCACTCGTTCCGATCGGCTTCTGGATCGCGGTCGCGCTGGTCACGGGGATCGCCTGGCTGCTCCACCGGCGCGGCGCGAGGAGGACTCTCCTCGTCCTCGCTGCGCTCGCCTTCGTCGCGGGGATCGCGCTGACCGTCTATCCCCCCGACGGGACACCGCGCATCTTCTGCACCGTGCAGTTCTCGGTGCCGTTCGACGGCATCGACACCCTCGCGAACATCGCGCTCCTGCTCCCCGGGGCCCTGCTGCTCGCGGTCGCGGTCGGCCGGCCCCTGCTCGTCGCCGCCGCCGTCTCCGGCCTGTCCGCCCTGATCGAGCTGATCCAGGCGGGCGTTCCGGCGATCGGCCGCTCCTGCGACACGAACGACTGGTTCATGAACACCATCGGGGCACTCCTCGCCGCGCTCCTCGCGGCCCTGATCCTCAGAGGGGAGAAGCGGCGCGCACATCGGCGCGCGGCCCGCTGACACCGTCGGCGACGCCGCCCTGCTACATGTCGGCTCGGTTCGGCGAGAAGAAGCCCTCTCCGTCCGGCAACGAGGTCCAGGTCGTCCGGCAGAGGGTTCGTGCGCCCCCGCGGCGCGGTGCGGCGCCTCACCGTACGCCCTCCACCGACGCGCCGGAAGGGGCGCTCGGCGACCTCGACCTCCTAGGCCTCGTCCGTCCTGCCCGAGTCCGCGACGTGAAGCGCACCGCGCGCCGCCCGCCCCGCCCGCTGGATGCGCGCCCGCACCAGCCGCTGCAGCAGCGCGGGGTAGAGCTGGACGGCGATCGTCGACCCGAGCAGCCACCCGGCGCCGCCCGTCGCACCCGTGACCGTCGCGGCGAGGGCGAGTGCGACTCCGACGGCCGTGCACGCGAGGTGCACCGCCTCGGAGCGGCGGGTGTGCTGATCGAGAGCGGTCAGTCCCGCGCGCGTGCCGTCGAAGCCGCGCTCGCGGGTGACGAGGCGGTTCCACCCGACGACGTCGAGCAGCCGGCCGAAGACGCCGACCCCGAGCACCCGCAGCAGCGCCGGCTCGCGGCGACCCACGTCGAACCAGGACTGCTCGAGCGGACGCGTGCGCGCACCGAAGGTCAGGGCCGCCCAGCTGGTGAGGACCATCTGCGCGACCGCGGCGAAGACCGGATGCGAGGGTCCGATCGCGGTCCAGCCGGCCGCGAGGAGGGCGGCCGCGAGGACGGTGGGAACGAGGGTCCGGATCATCTCCGCTCCCTCCTGCTCGTGCTGCGTTGCTCGAGGCCAGTCCAGCAGATCCGCGGCATCCGTGCGCCGCGTCCTCCTCCGGACGCCCGCGCCGGGCATCCACCGCCTTCTCGGCACCGCTTCCTTGACACCGCCGCCGGCCGGTCACCATCATGCAGTCACGACCGGCGGCGGCGCGCCACCGGCGTCCCGACAGGAACGGTGCACCGATGCCCACCATGCTCTTCGTCAACCTGGCCGTCGCCGATCTCGCCCGGGCGAGGGCCTTCTACGAGTCGCTCGGCTACTCGATCAACGAGGGCTTCAGCGACGAGAACGCCGTCAGCGTGGTGATCAGCGACACGATCACCGCGATGCTGCTCACGCGGGAGTTCTTCGCCGAGTTCACCAGCAAGCCGATCATCGACGCCACCACCTCGACCGAGGTGCAGCTCGCCCTCAGCGCCGACAGCAGGGAGGAGGTCGACACCCTCCACGGCAGGGCCCTCGCCGCGGGCGCGACCCCGGCCGGCGAGCAGGACCACGGTTTCATGTACTCGAAGAGCTTCGACGACCTCGACGGCCACCACTGGGACTTCGTCTGGATGGACCCGGCGGCTGCGGCGGGCGGTGCGCCGGAGCTGTCCGTCGAGGAGATCCGGGCGAACACGACGCACAGCTGAGGCACGATCCGCGGACTCCGAGCGGTCGACCTCCACGACCCGCGACGGCGCCCTGGCAGTCACACTCCGTCACGATCCGGCGCGCACTCCCCTCGGCCTGACAGGCTCCCGGCATCCGCCTTCCGGGCGTCTGGACAGGAGCACACCGTGACGATCACTGCACCGGCGAACACCGCGACCACCGCTGGGGCGACCACTGCGGCGAGCGCCGCGACCTCGACCCCGGCGCCCGCACCCCGTGCCTCCGCGGCGGCCGGCTTCTCCACGCGCCAGGTGCACGCCGGTGCCGCGCCCGACGGCGCCCACGGGGCGCGCGTGACTCCCGTGCACCTCAGCGCCGGCTTCGTGTTCGACAGCTTCGAGCACGCCCGCGAGCGGTTCGCCGGCGAGGACGAGGGCTATCTCTACACCCGCAACGGGAACCCGACCACCGAGGAGGTCGAGCGCCGGCTCGCCGATCTCGAGGGCGGCGCCGAGGCGATCCTGGTGGCGAGCGGCCAGGCGGCGACCGCCTCCGCTCTCCTGGGGATCCTGCAGGCCGGCGACCGGGTGCTCTCGTCGCGCCGCCTCTACGAGGGCAACCGCGGGCTGCTGGTGCAGAACTTCGGGCGGCTCGGGATCGGCGTGGACTTCGTCGACGACGCGTCGGACCTCGGCGAGTGGGAACGGCGGATCGGGCCCGACACCCGGGTCCTCTTCGGCGAGCCGATCCCCAACCCGAAGAACGATCTGCTGGACCTCCCGGCGCTGGCCGCGATCGCGCACCGGCACGGGCTGCCGTTCGTGGTCGACAACACGCTCGCGACTCCCTACCTCCTCCGCCCGATCGAGCACGGGGCCGACGTGGTCGTGCACTCGACCAGCAAGTTCCTCGCCGGGCACGGCTCGGCCCTCGGCGGCGTGATCGTCGACGCCGGCACGTTCGACTGGGCGGCGCGCCCCGCGCTCTTCCCGCACCTCAATCAGGAGGAGCGGTCGTTCGGCGGGCGCAGCTGGACCGAGCAGCACGGCCGGCGCGCCTTCGTCTCGTACACGCGGGACATCGTGGTCTCCCGCCTGGGACCGACCCCGTCACCGCTGAACTCCTTCCTGCTGCGGCAGGGCGTCGAGACGCTGTCGCTCCGGGTCGAGCGGCACTCGGCGAACGCCCTCGCCGTCGCCCGCTTCCTCGAGGAGCGGCCCGAGGTCGTGTCGGTCGACTACTCCGGCCTGGAGTCGAGCCCGTCGTTCGCCCTCGCGCAGCGCCTGCTCCCCCGCGGGCAGGGCTCCGTCTTCTCCTTCACCGTGGCCGGAGGGGAGGCGGGCGCGGCCGCCTTCATCGACGCCGTCGAGCTGTTCAGCCACATGACCCACCTCGGCGACGTGCGCTCGCTGGTGCTGCACCCCGCGTCGACCACCCACGCCGGACGCACTCCCGCCGAGCGGGCCGCCGCCGGGATCCACCCCGGGCTCCTCCGGCTGTCGATCGGGATCGAGGACGTCGACGACCTCCTCCGCGACCTCGAGCGCGGGCTCGCCGCGGTGCGCGCACGCGCCCTCCCCGCACTCGCGGAGGTGTGAGCATGGCTCGCCGTCAGCACTTCGGCTGGTTCTTCTCCCGGGGCTTCGGCCCGCAGGGGTGGGGGCACCCCTACCGGGAGTGGAACCACGACTGGACGAAGCCCGGCCTCTACCAGCAGTCGGCCCGCGAGCTGGAGCAGGCCGGCTTCGAGCTGATCGTGATGGAGGACGCCGTCTCGCTCGGCTCCCCGGAGACGCTCGACCTGCGGGTGCGGGGAGCGTACGGCGGGCCGAAGCACGATCCGCTCCTCCTGGCGCCGTACCTGTTCGCGGCGACCGAGCGGATCGGGCTGGCGCCGACGATCAACGCCGGCATCACGCCCCCGTACCTCGCCGCCCGGCAGGCGGCGACGCTGCAGCACCTCAGCTCCGACCGCTTCGGGATCAACCTCGTCACCGACGTCGGCAGCGCCCGCCACGTGGGCCTGGAGCCGCTGTCGCACGACGCGGCCTACGACCGGGCGGACGAGTGGATGGCGGTCGTCCGCCGGCTCTGGCACAGCTGGGGCGAGGGCGCGCTGATCGCCGACCCCGGGTCGGGCCGCTACGCCGACGGCACCCGGATCGACGCGTTCCGGCACCGCGGGGAGCACTTCCGCGTGGACGGCCCCCTGAACGCCGTCCCCTTCGCGAACGGCGACCCGATCGTCGTCTCCCCCGGCGGGTCTCCCCGCGGCCTGGCCTTCGCCGGCACGCAGTCGGACGTGCAGCTCGCGCTCGCCCCTCTGGAGGCCCGGGCGGTGCGCGACTACCGGGCGCGCGTGCTCGCCGCGGCCGAGCAGCACGGGCGGACGGCGGACGACCTGCGCGTGCTCTTCGTCGTGAAGCCCGAGATCGTGTCGAGCCCGGAGGAGGCCGCGCGCGTCGTCGAGGCATCGCGCCACCCCGACGAGGACGCGCTGCGGCGGATCGCGCTCGGCTGGTCGAGCGACCTGGAGACCGACCTCACCGGGCTGGACCTGGACCTCCCCGTCCCGCGGTCGGTGTTCGGCGAGCACGTCTCGCACGGCACCATCGCCGGCCTGTACGGCGGCACGGAGGACGCTCCGCTGCGGGAGCTGCTGACCAGGAAGGCGCGGAAGGGCCGCGTCGCCGAGCGCGCCGGCTTCGTCGGCACCGCGGAGGAGTTCGCCGACTTCGTCGAGGAGCTCGGCGACGACGGCGGCAGCGACGGGCTCCTCCTCTCCGGGGACCTGCACCCGGTCACCCTGCACCGGATGCTCGACGACCTCGTCCCCGTCCTGCGCCGCCGCGGGATCCTCCGCGACGAGCTCGCTCCCGGCGGGACCCGCGCCAACCTCTTCGGGACGTAGGGGACCCGCCCCGCCCCAGTCCCTCCTACCGATCGGCCGATCATGACGAACGAACCCGCCTTCAGCATCACCCTCACCCCCTTCGACGAGGACTACTCGCCGGCCCGGAGCTCCCGGATCACCACCAACTTCGCGAATCTGGCCCGCGGCGAGCGCCGCCGGGAGAACCTCCGGACCGCGCTGCGGATGATCGACGACCGGTTGAACGATCTCGTGCCGGGCGACGATCCGAGCCGCGGCCGCTACACGGTCGGGCTCGACATCGTCTCCGTCGGGCTGCGGCTCACCACGGACGGCGAGGACCGGGAGTTCCCCCTGCTGGAGGTCCTGCGCACCCGGATCCTCGACCGCCGCACCGGCCGATGTCAGCCGGGGACACTGGGGAACAACTTCTCCTCCTACCTCCGCGACCACGACTTCAGCGTGCGGCTGCCGGCGGTCAACGCCGCGCAGGCCGGCTTCACCGTCCCCGACGACTTCGGCGTCCTGCACGGCGCGCTCTTCCAGCACTTCCGGGACTCCGCGCAGTACGCGGAGCTCTCGTCGACGCCGCCCGTCATCTGCATCAGCGTCTCGACGAGCAGGACGTACCGGCGCACCGGGACCCTCCATCCGATCCTCGGCGTCGAGTACCGGCAGGACGAGCTCTCGCTGACCGACCGGTACTTCGCGGAGATGGGCCTCGGGGTCCGCTTCTTCATGCCGCCCGGCAGCACGGCGCCGCTCGCGTTCTACTGCGGCGGCGACCTGCTGGAGGACTACTCGGACCTCCAGCTCATCGCCACGATCAGCACGATGGAGACGTTCCAGAGGATCTACCGGCCCGAGATCTACGGCGCGCGCTCGGCCGCCGCCGACGTCTACCGGCCGGACCTGGAGCAGCAGGACTACGTGCGGCCCGCGGTCTCCTACGACCGCGAGGAGCGCGGCCGGCTCGCGGTCGAGCAGGGGCGGTTCGCGGAGGAGCACCTCATGAAGCCGCACGGGGAGCGGCTGCGGCAGTGGGCCGCCGGGTACGCGGGAGCGGTCCGATGAGCGCCCGCGTATCCTCGACGTCCCTCCCGCTCCTGCCCACATCGATCGCCGGCAGCCTGCCGAAGCCGTCGTGGCTCGCGCAGCCGGAGACCCTGTGGTCCCCGTGGCGGCTGACCGGCGACGCCCTGGCCGAGGGCAAGCAGGACGCCCTGCGCGCCGCCGTCCACGAGCAGCACCACCGCGGCCTGGACATCGTCAGCGACGGGGAGCAGACCCGGCAGCACTTCGTCACGACGTTCATCGAGCACCTCACGGGCGTCGACTTCGAGCGGCGCGAGACGGTCCGCATCCGCGACCGGTACGACGCGAGCGTGCCGACCGTCGTCGGCGCCGTGGGCCTCGAGAGGCCCGTGTTCGCCGACGACGCCCGGTTCCTGCGCGAGCAGACCGATCAGCCCATCAAGTGGGCGCTGCCCGGCCCGATGACGATGATCGACACCCTCTCCGACCGGCACTACGGGAGCCGCGAGAAGCTGGCGTGGGAGTTCGCGACCATCCTCAACGAGGAGGCGCGAGCCCTCCAGGACGCCGGAGTCGACATCGTCCAGTTCGACGAGCCCGCCTTCACCGTCTTCTTCGACGAGGTGCACGACTGGGGTGTGGCCGCGCTGGAGAGGGCGGCGGAGGGACTCCGCATCGAGACCGCGGTGCACATCTGCTACGGCTACGGGATCAAGGCGAACACCGACTGGAAGGCGACCCTCGGGTCGGAGTGGCGGCAGTACGAGGAGTCGTTGCCGCTCCTCCAGCAGTCCTCTCTCGACATCGTCTCGCTGGAGAGCCACCACTCCCATGTGCCGATGGAGCTGATCGAGCTCGTCCGCGGCAAGAAGGTCATGCTCGGAGCGATCGACGTGGCGAGCGGGACCGTCGAGACGCCCGAGGAGGTCGCCGACACCCTGCGACGCGCCCTCCGGTTCGTCGACGCGGACCTGCTCCTCCCGAGCACGAACTGCGGCATGGCGCCGCTGCCCCGCGACCTCGCCTGGGGGAAGCTCAGTGCGCTGAGCGCGGGAGCGTCGATCGTCCGCGAGGAGCTCGCGCCCTGACGGGCCTCCGGGGAGACGGGTCGCGGCCGGCCCGTCTCCCCGGACGTCCGCCCGCCTCCGCTCGCGCCTCCCGGTCGGATGACTCGTTCCCACCGGCACGTCTCCGGCGGCGTCCCGAGCGCAGTGACGACGAGCCGAGGCGCGAGGGCCGGGCTCCCCCGCCGACGGTCTGCTCCGAGAGTCGTCCGACGCTCCCCGCGACGTCCCCGGCCGTGATGGACTTGCCCGCATGATCATCTCTCCGCGCGAGTTCGCGCACGACACGAAGGCAGGCGTCTGATGGCCGAGGAGCGCGCGATCCTGGCGGGCGGATGCTTCTGGGGGCTCCAGGAGCTCATCCGCGACATGCCGGGCGTCTTCAGCACCCGCGCCGGGTACGCCGGCGGCAGCACGCCGAACGCGACCTACCGCCACCACGGCGACCACGCTGAGGCGGTCGAGATCGAGTTCGATCCCGAGCAGCTCTCCTACCGCGACCTGCTCGAGTTCTTCTTCCAGGTGCACGACCCGACGACGAAGAACCGTCAGGGCAACGACATCGGCACGGCCTACCGCTCCGTGATCCTCTTCCTCTCGCCTGAGCAGGAGAGGGTCGCGCGTCAGACGATCACCGAGATCGACGCGTCGGGCCGCTGGCCCGGACCGGTCGTCACCGAGGTCGAGCCCGCGGGCGAGTTCTGGGACGCCGAGGAGGAGCACCAGGACTACCTGCGCAAGCACCCCGGTGGCTACACCTGCCACTGGGTCCGGCCGAAGTGGGCGCTCGACGCCTGATCCCGGTCACGCGGGACGCGGGGCACCGGGCTCCGCTCCCGCGGGCACGGCTCGCGCGCGGTGCGCGAAGAGCAGCACGACGGCGAGCGCCGAGAGCACGAGGGCCGGCGTCGGAGCCCAGGCCGGGGCGAGCGTCACGGTCGCCGCTCCGACGACCGCCCCGCCCGCGAGGCTCGCGACGATGAGCGCCTGGACGGTCCTCGACCCGGACGAGCGCTCGGCGAGCTCCTGCATCAGGCTCGTGAGCGTGCCCGTGACGAACGTCGTCGTCAGGCCGGCGGCGCCGGAGATCCGCTTCGCGAGCACGGTCTGCAGCCCGAGCGCCGCCGCGCTGGTCGCGATGAACGCGCAGTCCACGAGCAGCGACGTGCCGCTCTGCACCGTCGGCCAGGCGACCGCGACGGCGAGCTAGAGGACGACCCCCACGAGCGCGATCGCGCGGAGCGGACGCCTCCCCGCGACGGTCGGCGACGTGCGCGCCCGCGTCGCGCGGAACCCGGCGTAGACCGCTCCGGCGAAGAAGACGATCGCCGTGACCGCTCCGGCCGCGGTCGTCAGCCAGGCGGAGCGGGGGTACAGCCCCAGCAGCACCAGGTTGCCCGTCATGTTCGCGGTGAAGATGCCGCCGAGCAGGAGGAACGCGAACGCGTCGGTCGCGCCCGAGGCGATGGCCAGGAGCACCAGGGCGAGCCTGAGGCGGGCGGGCCCGGCCACCGCCGTCACGCGAGGCCCTCAGCCATGGAGCTGCCGCCAGGTGACGATCTGCTCTCCGCGGAGCTCGTAGCTCCCGAAGCAGCGGAGCCAGTGGCCCTCCCCCGTGTCCGAGCGGAGGTGCAGGGCGTGCTCGGTGAGGACGACGCTGCCGGCCACCGCGATCGTGACGAGGGCGATCCGGATCTCGGTGAACGCCCGATGGACCTCGTCGCACATCTCGAGGACCCGCGCCCGCCCCGCGATCTCCTGCGAGCTCGACGCGCTGTAGACGACCTCCGATGCAGGAACGGGATGAGCTGGCGGCTGTCGCGAGCGCTCCACACCTCGAGGAA
The DNA here is from genome assembly GCF_002931775.1 of Rathayibacter sp. AY1F4. Classification (NCBI taxonomy): domain Bacteria; kingdom Bacillati; phylum Actinomycetota; class Actinomycetes; order Micrococcales; family Microbacteriaceae; genus Rathayibacter; species Rathayibacter sp. AY1F4. The sequence continues at coordinate 27,465 of NZ_PSVE01000006.1, read as the reverse complement.
GTCGCGCACGACCAGCTCGTTCTCGATCATCGCGACGCCCCGCACCGACGCGTCCTGCCAGCTCTCGGCCATGGGTCCTCCCGCCGTCCTCGCACCGACACCCGTCGATGGCGACGAGCATGCCCGAGACCGCCCCGGGCGCCTACGCGTCGGATGACCCGATCTCCCCGGCGGCGGACTCACCGCGCGTGCGCCGTGGCCAGCTCGCCCCAGTGCGTCGTCGCCCGGAGCGAGAGGGCGTCGCGCTTCATCGTCCACACCGGCCCCGTGCGGATGCCCGCCAGCCCGAGGCCGACCGCGGACCGGCCGTGGCGCTTCGTCACGGCGTCGATGGTGGCGCCGAGGCCCTTCGTGTCGAAGGCGGTGTCGAAGATCTCGAGCAGCGCGTGGGAGTTCCGAGGCGACAGGTTCGTGAGGATGACGCCGGCCCGCACGTAGCGCGCGCCCTCCCGCAGCCGCGGGCGCAGGGTGCCGATCGCGGCCCTCACCATCGCCACCGGATCATCGGTGGGCACGGGGAAGCCGGCGAGGCCGCCGGCGGACTCGTAGGGCGCGTCCGCGAACGGCGACGTCGACGCGAACACGCTCATCGTCCTGGTGACCGACTCCTGCGCGCGGAGGCGGTGGGCGGCGCGCTGCGCGTAGACGGAGAGCACCTGCTCCATGTCGCTGATCGTCGTCACGGGAGTGGCGAACGACCGGGAGAAGATCAGCTGGTCGCGGACGGTGCGGGCGGCCTCGAGGGGGATGCAGTCGACGCCGCGCAACTCGTAGACGGAGCGCTGCAGGACCACGGAGAACTTCTTGCGGATGAGCGCGGGGTCCGCGTCGCGGAGGTCGCGGACGGTGTGGATGGACAGCTCCGCGAGACGCTTCCCAGTGCGGCCGGCGACGCCCCACAGCTCCGTCACGTGCTGCGAGGCCATGAGCGCGTCGAGCTGCTCGGGCGTGTACCAGTCCGTGTCGCAGACGCCCCCCAGCCGCGGGTGCTTCTTCGCTCCGCCCTTGTTGACGAACTTCGCGAGCGTCTTGCTCGGCCCGAATCCGACGCAGACGGGCAGCCCGACGTTCTTCGCGACCGCCGCCCGCATCGCCCGGCCGATCTTCGCCCGCTCCGCCGCGTCGCCGTCGACGCCGAGGAAGGACTCGTCGATCGAGTACACCTCCTGCCAGGCGGAGTAGCGGCCCAGCAGCTCCATCACGCGCGCGGAGAGCTCGCCGTACAGCTCGTAGTTGCTCGATCGGGCGATCACCTCCGGGAGACGACCGGAGCGGATGAGCGGCTCGATCTGGAACCAGGGCGTGCCGTTCTCGATCCCGAGCCTCTTCACCTCGTCGGAGCGAGCGACCACGCAGCCGTCGTTGTTCGAGAGGACGACGACCGGCCTGCCCGCGAGCCTCGGATCGAACAGCCGCTCGCAGGAGACGTAGAACGAGTTCACGTCGACCAGGGCGATGCGCCGCTCAGAGCGCACGGTGCAGCCGGTGGAGGCAGACGGTGACGACGCCCCACACCTGGAGGTCGCTCAGCTCGGCGACGTGGATCGGCGGGTACTCCGGGTTCTCGGCCCGCAGGACCACTCCCCCGGGGTGCAGCTCGAGGCGCTTGACGGTCAGCTCGCCGTCGAGGATCGCGATGACCACGCTCCCGTGCGTCGGCGTGATCGACCGGTCGACCACGAGCTCGTCGCCGTCGCTGATGCCCGCGCCGACCATGCTCTCGCCCGAGACGCGGACGATGAACGTCGACGTCCTGTCGCGGATCAGGTGGTCGTTGAGGTCGAGGGACCCGTCGAAGTAGTCCTGCGCCGGCGACGGGAATCCCGCCGCCACGGCCTCGCTGGTGACGAGGAAGGTGACGGCGACGGCGTCCGAGGCCGGAGTCGCGATGCGCTCCACGACGGTCACGCCCATGGTCGGCTCCCTCCTCGTGGTATCGAACGTGTGTTCGAACGCGTCCGAGTGTAGGTCGGGGGCACCGACATTCGGGAGGCGCTCGGCGCCGTCCTGGACCGCCGGCGCGGAGGATCACCGGCGACGCCGCTGGGAGCACGGAGGAGTGGCGCGTCGGCCGACGCGAGTCCAGCGTCGTGTCGGCGATCTGCAGTCGGAGCCGGTGCACCCGCAACCGGGGTCCAGTGATGGCTGAACTGATCGGCGTCGCGGGCGAGTGGGGCGATGTCCTCGCGTTCGAGGCGGGGCGGCGGTCGGAGTTCCACGACAACGACTGCACCGCCCCACTGGTCGCCGCGAGCCTGCGGTACCTCCCCAGGCCGCGGAATGGGCGCCTTTGGGCCGGTCGAGCCGACTGGCCGCCGCGTCAAGTACGACCGTTCTCGGACTCGCCTCTGTATCGCTCAGCACGTGACTAAATGACGGCGGCGGAGGTCTGAACGAGACGCGCGCCTGTACGCGGGACGGTCGCCGTGCTAGACGTATCGCAGGAGCAGCGTGGCTCCGCGTGACGAGAGGGGCATCGTGGGAGATGACGACGGGCTCATGCGTCAGGCCTGGGGGCTCGCGTTGCAGTGCCGTACCGCGGCTGAAGCGCAGAGCATGCTCGCGCGTCGCTGGTCACTGGTCAATTTCTGGGTCGGATTACCTGCAGCGATTCTCGCTGCGGCGGCGGGGGCCGCCTCGTTCGCGGAGCTCGCTGGACCCGTGGTGGCCGGGGTGCTGGCTACAGCCGCCGCCGTGCTCTCCGCGTCTCTCCTTTTCCTGCAGCCAGCAACGCTCTCGGCGCGGGCCGCCGTAGCAGCGAACAAGTATCGAGCTACCACCGATTCCGCCACGCAGTTGGTCAATGAGGCCGGCAGCCTTGCCCGATCAGAGGCGTCGTCATGGCTGGCCAGTCTGGTCGCGGAGAAACAGCGGACGAATGAGGCTGCCGACCTTCCACCTCGCGGGTTGTGGAAGCGGGCCGTGAAAGAAGCCTTAGAAACCAGCGACGGTGTCTACTACTCGTGGACCAACCACCTGATGCCCGAAGATCTCCAAGCGCTGCACGATCGAAGCCGTGCTCGTCGGCGACGGGTGTGAGGACCCGCGTTCCCGAGGCATCACGGCCGTGACCCCCGAGCCCGACGACGAGCCAGCGAACCGGGCACCGAGAGGTCCGCTGCGGAGGCTCGCGAAGAGGCCGTCGCATCGCTCTCCCAGATGGTCGGATCCGTCGTCGTCGCCCGCGCGGTCGCCGATGCCGATCCGGCGCTGTCCGACGAGATCCTCGAGGCCGCGAGCAAGCGGCTCACGCGGCGGTAGGACGGTCGACTCGCGCACTCGCCTCGAGCCCTGGCCCCGTCGTGATCCGCCCGCGGCACCTCTTCCGAGATCGGTTCCGGATCGGTTTCCGGATCGGATGAACGCTCGCGCGCTCCGGACGGTATCCCCTTCCGAGCCGCCGATCTCCGGCGACCGCAAGTCTCGAGGAGTGCACGATGACCAGGAACATCAGAGTCGGTATCGCAGCTGTCGCCGTCGCGGGCGTGATGGCGGTGGCACCCGTGCTCGCCGGTGCGAGCAGCGTCGCTCCCGCCGCGGCGACCAGCGACTCCAGCAGCGCGTCGGACAGGAACCTGATCAACGCGGTCCGCTCCGTGGCGGCGAAGCTGCGGGTCGTCGGACTCTCCGACGGCGGCACGAAGCTCGTGCAGTTCAACCCGACCAAGCCCGGCAAGGTCACGAGCCGCGTCGCCGTCACCGGCCTCACCGGCGGCGACACCGCGCTCATCGGCATCGACTACCGGGTCCAGGACGGCGCCCTCTACGGCGTCGGCGACAACGCGGCGAGCGCCGGCGTCTACTCCATCAACCCGTCCACCGGCGTGGCCACTCAGGTGACCCGTCTCACCGTGGCGCTGAGCGGCACCTCCTTCGGCGTCGACTTCAACCCCGCCGCCAACGCGCTGCGCGTAGTCAGCGACACGGGCCAGAACCTCCGTCAGCCGTTCGCCACCGCGGGCGCCGCGACGGTCGCCGACGGCACGCTCAGCTACGCCGCGCCCGCCGTGGCCACCGGTGTCGCCGGGGCCGCGTACACGAACAACGACCTCGACGCGAACAGCGCGACCACCCTGTTCGTCCTCGACACGGCCCTCGACCAGATCGCCATCCAGTCCCCGGCCAACGCCGGCACCCTGGCGCCGACCGGGAAGCTCGGCCTCGACGCAGCGGGTGCGACCGGCTTCGACATCTACTCCGTCCTCCGCAACGGCAGCTCCATCGGCTCGGTCGGCCTCGCCGCCGTCAACGGGTCGCTCTACGAGATCGGACTGCTGAACGGCACGGCGACTCCGCTCGGCACCATCGGGGCGAACGTCACGGACATCGCCGTCCCGCTCGTCCAGCGCTGACCCGAAAGGCTCCCGGCGACCGCGCCCCTGCCGACCGACGCTCCCGGTGAGCGCCGGTCGGCAGGACGCCGGTCGGCAGGACGCTCCGGCGGGCCGCCGGGGCCGAGAGCCCTCGTCGGACAGTTCACTCAGCTATACATCATCGTTCACCCACCGACGCGGCGATGAGGAGTGAGATGAGCGTGCCCCTTCTCGGGGCCTCACCTCTCAAGGAGCCCACGACGTGACACGACTGTTCCGCTCCGCGAACCGCGGACGCTCCGCTCTGGCCCTCTCGGCCGCTGCTCTGGTCTGCGCCGCCGCCCTGGCCGCACCCGGCGCCGCCACTGCCGTCGGTGCCGCCGACCTCTCCGCCACCGGCGGAGCCGCCCGCATCTCCCCGGTCGACGCCGACCTCTCCGACTCGCTGCGCGCAGCGGTGGAGGAGCAGGACGCGAAGAACGTCATCCTCCTCATCGGGGACGGCATGGGCGATTCGGAGATCACCGTCGCCCGCAACTACCAGTACGGAGCGGCCGGCCGCTTCCCCGGGATCGACGCCCTGCCGATCACCGGCCAGTACACGACCTACTCGCTCTACCGCGCGGACGACCCGGCGACGGGCGCCGTCAAGGGCGCCCCGGACTACGTGCCCGACTCCGCCGCCACCGGCAGCGCCTGGGCCACCGGCACCAAGACCTACGACAACGCCATCTCGGTCGACATCGACCAGCAGCGCAAGGACACCCTCCTCGAGATCGCGAAGGCGAACGGCTTGAAGACCGGCAACGTCACCACCGCCGAGATCCAGGACGCCACCCCGGCCGTGCAGGCCGCCCACGTCGACGCCCGCAGCTGCTACGGACCCGACAGCGCGAGCTGCGGCGACGACGCGCTGGAGAACGGCGGACTCGGCTCGATCAGCGAGCAGATCCTCGACACCCGCGCCGACCTGACCCTCGGCGGAGGGTCGGCCAGCTTCGTGCAGGTCGCCCGCGCCGGCGACTGGAGCGGCGAGCCGCTGTTCCAGCAGGCCGCGGAGCGCGGCTTCCAGCTGCTCGGGGACGCCACGACTCCCGCCACCGCCGCGCAGCTCGACGCGCTGACCGTCGCCGACCAGGACGCGCCCGTGCTCGGACTGTTCAACTCCGGCAACCTGCCCGTGCGCTACGCACCCACCCCGGCGACGGTCGGCGGAGCGGACGCCGCCCCGCAGACCTGCGTCGCGAACCCCGACCGTCCGGCCGATCAGCCGACGCTCCGCTCCATGACCGAGAAGGCGATCTCCCTCCTCGACACCGGCGACAAGGGCTTCTTCCTCCAGGTCGAGGGCGCGAGCATCGACAAGCAGGACCACGCCGCGAACGCGTGCGGCCAGATCGGCGAGACCGTCGACCTCGACGAGGCCGTCCAGGCCGCGCTCGCGTTCGCCGAGGCGGACGGCAACACCCTCGTCATCGTCACCGCCGACCACGCCCACTCCAGCCAGATCGTCGACTCCACCCCGCCGACCTCGCTCAGCACCGCGCTGAAGACCGCCGACGGCAGCACCATGAAGGTGTCGTACGGCACCGCCGCCGAGGGCGGATCGCAGCAGCACACCGGAACGCAGCTGCGCATCGCCGCCTACGGGCCGGGCGCGGCGAACGTCGCCGGGCTCACCGACCAGACCGACACGTTCTTCACCATCACGAACGCGCTCGGAGTGGACCGCGACATCCGCTCGATGAGCTTCGGAGCCGCCGCCGAGCTCTCCGGCTCGTCGTTCGCCCCCGGAGCCGACGTCACTCTCACCGCGAGGGGCTTCAACGGAGACACGCAGCTGATCGGCTCCGCGCCCCTCTTCACGGACCGCACCGCGACCCGCGACCTCGCCGGCGGCGGCCTCACCGTCACGGCGAAGGCGCCCGCCACGCCCGGCGACTACAGCGTCACGGTGACCGGCGACCAGACCGGCAAGGCGATCACCCTGCCGTTCACCGTCACCGAGCGCCCGAAGTCGAGCACCCCCATCACCGACAAGGTCAAGGACATCGGCGGGAAGCTGATCGACAGGATCCGCCAGCACTGAGCACTCGTCGGCCCGGCTCCTCTCGAGGAGCGCGGGCCGGCGGAGTCGCAGGAAGGGCCGTCCCTCGGGGCGACCCTTCCTGCGTCGGGGGGGGTGTCGGCACGACCGGACCGGTGAGCCCGCCTCCGATCAGGACGCGCCGGCTCCCGGCGACCGGTCGCGATGCGGCACGGCCCCCGCGCGCTGCACGATCGAGCGGATCAGCGCTTCGAGCAGCAGCGCCGCCCGGCTCGCTGTCAGCGGAGTGGGCTGCCGATCCGACGAACCACTGCGACTCCCCTCGGAGGAACAGCCCGCTGCTCGAAAAGGTCCGGCTCATCAGAGGGAAGCGGGACTCGGCGGTCGGTGCGGTTGATGTAGAAATCGAATCCGCTGCCGTCGATCGTCCGCCGCGAGTGGAAGACGGCGCCGACCATCTCCGACGGGAGCTCGGAGGCCACTCCGGCGGCCTCGAGAAGTTCGGCGACGACATCGAGGAGGTCACCCCCTCGGAGACGGGTCGAGACGTAGGAGGCGCTGCCCGCTCCGGCCGCGCGCCGCGTCACCGCCGGCTCGCCGGCGTGCGGTCCTGTCGCGTAGCGGCGGACCACCCGCGTCTCAGGACTGCGGAGCTGGATCCCCTCGGTCCACAGGGATCCGCGCAGGTCACCCTCCAGCAGGACGTGCTCCTCCTCGAGGAGCGGGTGGAACTCCTCCACTCGGATGCCGAGGAGGTCGCGCAGAGCACCCGGGTAGCCGCCGGCGACGACGTGGTCGTTCTCGTCGGCGATCCCCGAGAAGTACGTGGTGATCAGGTTCCCGCCGCCCTCGACGTAGCCGGTCAGCTCGCGACCTGTCCGCCCGGAGACGAGGTAGAGCATCGGAGCGACGACGACGTCGTACGGGGTCAGGTCGGTGCCCGGGGTGATCACGTCCGCGCGGACGCCCGCGTCGGCGAGCGCGCGCCACCAGTCCAGCGCCTCGCGTCGGTAGCGCAGCAGCGTGCTGGGGTGCGATTCCAGCTCGCTCGCCCACCAGGAGTCCCAGTCGAACAGGACGGCGACCGGGGCCGCCTCGCGCCGGCTCCCCGCCACATCGTCCAGCCGGCGCAGCCGCTCCCCCAGCTGGACGACGTCGCGGAACAGCTGGCTGTCCTCGCCGGCGTGGGGCAGCATCGCGGAGTGGAACTTCTCCGCTCCGGCGACGGACTGCCGCCACTGGAAGTAGCAGACGGCGTCGGCGCCGTAGGCGACGTGGGTGAGGGCGTCGCGCGCCATCTCCCCCGGCTGCTTGGGCTGGTTGACCGGCTGCCAGTTCACCGCGCTGGTCGAGTGCTCCATCAGGAACCAGGGCGATCCCTGCGCGACGCCTGAGGTCAGCGCCGCTGAGAAGGCCAGCTCGTCGAAGGACTGCTCCCCGGCGAAGCGGTAGTGGTCGTTGGAGACGAAGTCGACCTCCCGCGCCCAGTCGTCGTAGGCGGCGTGGTTCTTGCCCTCCATGATCATGAAGTTGGTCGTGACCGGGATGTCGGGGGTGATCCGCCGCAGCACCTCGCGCTCGGCGACGAGGTACTCCTTCAGGGCGTCGGAGGAGAAGCGGAGGAAGTCCAGGCGCTGGGTCGGGTTCGGCAGGGCCGCCACCAGACGCGGAGTGAGCACCTCCTCGAACGAGCTGTAGCGCTGCGACCAGAACGCTGTCCCCCACGCCGCGTTGAGGCCGTCGATGCCGGTGTAGCGGCGCTCGAGCCAGGTGCGGAACGCCCGCGTGGCGTCCTCGGAGTGGTCCCAGGCGTTGTGGCAGCCGAGCTCGTTGCTGACATGCCAGGCGACGATCGCGGGGTGGTCCCGGTAGCGCTCGGCGATGCGCTCGACGAGCCCGAGGGCGTGCGCTCGGAAGACCGCCGAGGTGGGACGCCAGTGCTGCCGGCCCCCGGGCGAGAGGATCCTGCCGTCGGCGGTGACGGGGAGGATCTCCGGGTGGGCCAGCGTGAGCCAGGGCGGCGGGGAGGCGGTCGCCGTCGCCAGATCGACTCCGATGCCTCCGGCGTGCAGCAGGTCGAGGACCTCGTCGAGCCAGGCGAAGTCCCACTGGTCGGGGGCGGGCTGGATCTTCGCCCAGGAGAAGATGGCGACGGAGACGACGTCGACCCCGGCCTCCTGCATCAGCCGGACGTCCTCGGCCCAGACCTCGCGCGGCCACTGATCCGGGTTGTAGTCGGCGCCGAAGGAGATGCGCGGGGTGCGCTCCTCGCCGGTGCGGAGCCATCGGTCGTTCATGGGAGCCTCTCGTCGGTGTCCGGGCGCCGTGAAGACGGCGACCGCGGGTCGTGTGGGGTCGAGCGCGGGTCGAGCGCGGTCAGGCGGAGCGCTGGGAGAGCGGGGAGATGACGAGCTCGTCGATCCGCACGTGGCGGGGTGCGTCGACCACGAACATCGCCGAGCGGGCGATATCGGCGGGCGCGAGCATCACCGAGCGGGCCGCCGCGCCGGGGACCTCGGGCCGCTGGCGCAGGAAGTCGCTGTCGATGTCCCCGGGGCAGAGGAGTGTCGCGCGGACGCCCGAGTCCGCCTCCTGGTCGTTGAGGGTGCGGACGACCGGCGCGAGCGCCGTCTTCCCGGCGCTGTAGGCGACTCCGGCGCCGGGCGAGGGGCGCCAGCCCGCGATCGAGGAGACCACGACGATCACGCCGGATGCGGCGCGCAGTCCCGGAAGTGCGGCGTCGGCACTGCGGACGACGCCGAGGAGGTTGGTCTGCACGACGCTCGCGAACTCCGCCATCGACTGGTCCGCCCACGCCCGCCGCGGGGTGTTGGCACCGGCGGAGAGAATGACGGCGTCCAGGCGGTCGGTGCCGGTCGCGGCGGCGATCGCCTCGACGCGCTCACGGGCGTCGTCCGCGGCGACGTCGAACGGCAGCTCGAGGGCGGTGCCGCCTGCGGCGCGGACGAGTCCCGCCGTCTCGGACAGCTCGGGCGCCCTGCGCCCCGAGAGGGCGACGGTCCACCCCCGCTCCCCCAGGGCCGTCGCGCAGGCGCGCCCCACTCCGCTTCCGGCTCCTGTCACCCAGGCGACTCGCATCTCCGCGTCCATGAGATCTATAATAAGCAGACTTTTCAGAACGACGGGGGTAGGACATGCTGATGGATCTCACTGATCGGGTCGTCCTGGTGACGGGTGGCGGCCGGGGCATCGGGCGGGCGCTCGCTGAGCGGTTCGCCCTCGAGGGTGCGAAGGTGGCGGCGTTCGACGTCGCCTTCCCGGAGGGCGCGCCCGAGGGCGTCCTGCAGATCGAGGGCGACGTGACCGAGCCCGACTCCGTGGCGAGCGGCGTCGCTCGCGTCGCCGAGGAGTTCGGCGGTATCGATGTCCTGGTCAACAACGCGGGCATCAACGTCGAGGGCCGGGTGGAGGATCTCGATCTGGCCGCCTGGCGCCGCTGCTTCGACGTGAACGTCGGCGGCGTGTTCCTGATGTCGCAGGCGGTGCTTCCGCATGTGAAGGCCTCCGGTCATGGACGCATCCTCAACGCGGCCTCGTTCGCGGCGATCGTCCCCTCGGTGGGCGCGGCCGCCTACGGCGCATCGAAGGCGGCCGTCGTGCAGTTCAGCCGGGTGCTCGCCGGCGAGCTGGGGCCGTGGGGCGTCACGGTCAACGCCTACGCTCCCGGTATGATCCCGAGCGCCATGAACGGTTTCGAGACGATGCCCCAGGCGGCTCAGGACCGGCTGCTCGACACGCTGACCCTCCGCCGCTGGGGCACCGCCGACAGCATCGCCGATCTGCTCGTGTTCCTCGCGAGCGACGCCGCCGACTACATCACGGGCACGCTCATCGACGTGAGCGGCGGAAAGCTCGCCACGCAGCTCCCGCAGCGCGCCTACGAGGGAGTGGTCCCACCCCTCTCATGACTCATCAACGCTCCCTCGTCGACACCATCGGCACCGCCATCGTCGGCGGAGATCCGCCGACGGGCACGGTGCTGAACATCGAGACGCTCACCCGCGAGCACGGCGTCTCGCGGTCGGTGATCCGAGAGGCTCTGCGCATCCTCGAGACGCTCGGGATGATAGTCGCCCGCCAGCGGGTGGGGATCACCGTCCTCGGCCGCGAGCACTGGCAGCTCCTGGATCCGCGGGTCATCGCCTGGCGGTCGCACACGGACGACGCGCAGATCCAGCTCCGCGAGCTCATGCAGCTGCGCACCATCATCGAGCCGGCGGCGGCGGAGCTCGCCGCGGTCCAAGGCACGGAGGAGCAGCTGACCGCGATCGTCCGGGCCGCCGAGGAGATGACCGCGACCTACCGCGACCGGCGCGTCGCCGCGTTCACGCGGGCCGACCTCGACTTCCACTCGGCGATCGTCGTCGCGGCCTCGAGCTCCGTCCTCGCGCAGCTCTCCGACACCGTCCTCGCCGCCCTCCGGCTGCGCTACTCCGGCAGCGTGCCGGTGTTCGACGAGGAGGGCGAGCGGGCCCTGGCCATCCACGTCCGGCTCGCCGACGCGCTCACCGCACGCGACGCCGCAGCAGCGGTCGGCCTCACCCGTGCGCTCGTCGATCAGACCCGGGGCCGCCTGGAGGAGCCCGTGGAGCACCCGGACGACGCGGTCGCGGCGACGCCGGGAGGCGGCGCATGAGCTCCGCCGTCCCCGCCTACTGGGAGGCCGCGGTGTGCATCCCGCCCGTGTCGCATCACGCCGAGGGCCCGCTCTGGGACCCGCGCGGCGACACGCTGATATGGGTCGACCAGTACGCGGGACTCGTCCGCTCCGCGACCCCGGAGGGTACGAGCTTCCTGCTCCGCCCCCCGATCGCCTTCGACGGTCCCGTGGGCGCCGTCGTCGGAGACGTGCGCGGCGGCTGGCTCGTCGCGGCTGCGGACGGCCTGTGGTCCCTCTCCCCAGAGGGCACCGTCTCCCCCGTCGTCGACGTCCTTCCGCGCGACGGCGTGCACCGGCGCATGAACGACGGGAAGGTCGATCCGGCCGGCCGGTTCTGGTTCGGCACGATGGCGATGGACAAGCGCTCGGGCGCCGGCTCCCTCTACGCCCTCGACCAGGGCGTCGTCACGGAGGCGGTCCCCGAGGTCACGATCTCCAACGGTCTGGCCTGGTCCCCAGACGGCGGCACGATGCATTACATCGACACCCCGACCCACCGCATCGACCGGTATCTCACGGAGGGGTCCGCCCTCCGTCGTGACGGATCGCTCGATCTGTCGTCGCGGCCAGGGAGCCCGGACGGCATGACGATCGACGACGAGGGGGCGCTGTGGGTAGCGATGTGGGGTGCTTCGGCAGTGCATCGCTACGACCCCTCCGGCGAGCTGATCGGTGTCGTCCACGTCGACGCCCCGCAGGTCTCCAGCGTGACCTTCGGCGGACCCGATCTGGACACCCTGTTCATCACGACGTCCCGCGAGGACTACTCTCCCGCCGATGCCGCCGCGCACCCTCTCGCCGGAGCGCTGTTCCAGGTGCGGCCGGGAGTCCGCGGCACAGCGGCCGTCCTGTACCGGCCCTGATCGCTCCGCGCCGATCCTCTCCGGTCCCGCGGAGCGCGGCGGCTGTCGCGGGACAGTCGATCGCGCCCTCGACCACGCAGGAGAGCGCGGCGCGGGGAAGCCCCGCGCCGCGCTCTCGTATCGCTCAGCGACTCCGTATCACTTGTTGACGGAGAAGCCCTGCTGGTCGCCGTACTCGACGAGCTGGTCCTGCCAGTCCATCAGTCCGCTGCCGATGTCCTCGTGGTTGACGAAGGACTGACCGACGGTGTCCGGGAAGACGCTGTTGGCGTAGACCTGGAAGGGCAGGTACTGCCAGCCCGTGCTGACGGTGCGGGACGCTTCGACGAGGATCTCGTTGATCGCCTGCCCGCCGAAGTACTCGGGGGTCTGCGCCAGGAACTCGTCCGACTCGAGGTCGGCGACGGTCGCGGGGAAGCCGCCGGACTGGAGGAAGATGTCGATGCTCTCGTCGTCCGAGTTCAGCCACCGCACGAACGCCGCGGCCAGAGCCTTGTTCTCGCTCTGCTCGAGCACGACCTGTCCGCCGCCGCCGTTCTCCGAGTTGCCGCCCGTGCTGCCGCCGTCGGCGGTGGGCAGGGCTGCGGCGCGCCAGTCGCCCGCGGCCTCGGGCACGGAGGACTCCAGCACGCCGGGCATCCAGGCCCCGCTGAGGAGCGTGGCGATGGTGCCGTCGCCGAGTGCGCGGTACCACTCGTCGCTCCAGCTCGGGATGTCCGGCAAGAGCTCGCCCTCGGTCAGGCGGGACCAGTTCGCGGCGAAGGCCTGAGAGCCCTCGTCCTCGAGGTCGACGGAGATCGTCGTGCCGTCGTCCGCGACCTCGAACGGGCGGCCGCCGGCCTGCCAGATCATGCTCGTCGCGAAGCCGGGGTCGCTGGTGTCGCCGGCGATGTAGGCGTCGGGGTTCGCTGTGTGCAGCTTCTGTGCGGCGGCGTAGTACTCGTCCCAGGTAGTGGGGACCTCGATGCCGTACTGGTCGAAGACCGCCTGGTTGTAGAACATGGCCATGGGGCCGGAGTCCTGAGGCAGGCCGTACAGCCCGCCGCCGATGCTGACCGAGCTCCAGGGACCGGTACTGTACAGATCCTCGAGGTCGGCGAGGCCGTACGGAGTCAGGTCGACGAAGGAGTCGGCCAGCGCGAACTGCGGGATGGCGAAGTACTCGACCTGGGCGACGTCGGGCGCGCCGGAGCCGGCGGTGATCGCGTTCTGCAGCTGCGTGTACTCGGTCGTGCCGGTGCCGACGTTCACGACGTTCACATCGACGTTCGGGTAGGCCTTCTCGAACGCGGCGACCTGCGCCTCGGCGGACGGAGTCCATGTCCAGTAGGTCAGGGCGCCGCCCTCTTCGAGGGCCGCGTCCAGGTCGGCCGCATCGGCGTCCGAGTTCGTCGCGCCGCCGGCGGCGGAGCAGCCGGAGAGCACCAGGCCGAGGGTGAGCGCGGCGCCCGCCAGGGTGCCGAAGCGGCCGAGACGCCGCCTGCTGGTGGAGTGAGTCATGGGAGTTCCTTTCGAGTGACTTCGTTGTACGGGAAGGGAGGGGAGGAAGGAGGTGCGGAGGTTCACTGCTTGACGCTTCCGGCGGTCAGACCCGACTGCCAGTAGCGCTGCAGGAACAGGAACGCGATGACGATCGGGACGATCGTGAGCAGCGAGCCGGTGATCACGAGGTTGTAGATCGGCTGGGCTCCGACGCCGGTCGCCTGCGCGCTCCACTGGCTGAGGCCGACCGTGAGCGGATACCAGGTCGGCTCGCTGAGCATGATGAGCGGCAGGAAGTAGTTGTTCCAGGTGGCGACAACGGTGAGGAGGACGACCGTGACGATGCCCGGGGAGAGCAGTCGCAGCGAGATGGTGAAGAAAGTGCGGAACTCGCTCGACCCGTCCATGCGTGCCGCCTCGAGCAGCTCGGTCGGGACGGCCTCGGTGGCGAAGCTCCAGATGAGGTAGAGCGCGAAGGGGCTCACGAGCGAGGGCAGGATGACCGCCCAGGGCGTGTTCGTCAGTCCCACCTGGCTGAACATCAGGAAGGTCGGCACGGCCAGGGCGGTCCCGGGCACCGCCACCGCCCCGAGGATCAGGGCGAAGACGCCCCGCTTCCCGGGGAAGTCGAACTTGGCGAGTCCGTAGCCGGCGACCGTGGCGAGGAGTGTCGCTCCGCCCGCTCCGACGACGACGTAGAGCAGGGTGTTGGCGAACCACTGCAGGAACACGCCGTCGCGGTAGGTGAGTGTCTCGTAGATGTTCTGGAAGAGCGCGAACTCGCCGCCGAAGCCGAGGCCGAAGGTGGAGAGCAGATCGCTCTGGCTCTTGGTCGCGTTGATGAGGAGCCAGACCAGCGGGACCACTGAGTACACGACGAAGACGACCATCATGACGGCGAGCAGGATCGAGCGGCGCGGGCGTCGAGCGCGGGGGCTGGTGCGTGCGTAGGAGACGGTCATCTCAGCGCACCTCGGAGCGCTGTCCGCGCAGCTGCACGATGTAGGCGATAACGGCGGTCAGGAGCCCCATGACGATCGCCACCGTGGCCGAGTAGTTGTACTGCTGGCCTGCGAAGGAGAGGTTGTAGGCGTACATGTTCGGGGTGAAGTAGGTGGAGATCACGTTGGGGGCCAGCACTTTCAGGAGGTTCGGTTCGTTGAAGAGCTGGAAGCTGCCGATGATCGAGAAGATGGTGGCGATCACGACCGCGCTGCGGATGGCCGGCAGCTTGATGCTCCACACCACTCGCAGGCCGCCCGCTCCGTCGAGGTCCGCCGCCTCGTAGATGTCGGCGGGGATGACCTTCAGTGCCGCGTAGAAGATGAGCATGTTGTAGCCCAGGAACTCCCAGGTGACGATGTTGCCGATCGAGCCCAGCACCCACTCCGAGCTGAACGGCTGCAGGATCTCCGCGCCGAGCAGATCGTTGACGCTGCCCGTGAGGCCGAACTGGTTGCCGTAGAGGAAGCCCCAGATCAGTGCTGCCACGACGCCGGGAACCGCGTAGGGCAGGAACAGCAGGATCCGGAACGCGCCTCGGCCGACGAGGTGGGCGCTGTCGATGGCGAGAGCGACGACGAGGGAGAGCACCAGCATCACCGGGACCTGCACGACGAGGAACAGCGTGACGCGGCCCAGCGACTCCCAGAAGCGCGGGTCCTGCAGGAGGAGGACGTAGTTCTCCACTCCCACGAACGCGTTGCCGCCGACCAGCTGCTGGCGGAACAGGCTGAGGTAGATCGCGTAGACCACCGGCGCGACCAGGACCGCCAGGAACACGAGCATGAACGGGCCGATGAACCCCCAGCCCCGCCAGTCGCGGCGGGCGCGGCGGGCGCTCACCGGTCGGGCTGTCGTCAGAGACACCATCGTCGCTCCTCAGTCGTTGAGATTTTTGGTCACGTGACCATCTGGGTCCGGACTCTAGCATGGAGCCATGAGCAACGAGAAGGATCCCCGTGCGACGCCTCCTCCCGCGGCCCCGGTGCGCGCGGATGACCAGGATGTCTGAGGCGCACCGTCCCGGTGCGACGAGGCACAAGGGACCGTCTCAGAGCGACGTCGCCGAGCGGGCGGGGGTGTCGAAGCAGACGGTCTCGCGCGTCGCGAACGGGGCGCCCGAGGTCGACTCCTTCACCCGGGAGAAGGTCCTCCTGAGCATGACCGAGCTCGGCTACCGGCCCAATCGCGCGGCCCGCGCGCTCCGATCGGGCCGGTACCGGAACATCGGCGTGGTGCTCTCGACCCTCTCCTCGTTCGGCAACCGCCGAACCCTCGAGGCGATCTCCGCAGAGGCCAACCGGGCCGGGTACTCTCTCACGCTCATCACCGTGGACGTCTCCAGCCGGGACGAGACGAGCAACGCCTTCTCGGTGCTCGCCGACCAGGCCCTGGACGGCATCATCATCGTGCTCGAGCAGTTCCACTACCGAGACAACCCGGACGTGCACCTCCCGCCAGGCGTTCCCGTCGTCTCCCTGGACGCCAGCCGGGAGACCAGCCATCCCGTGGTCGACTCCGACCAGAGGCACGGCGCACTGCTCGCCACCCAGCATCTGCTCGACCTCGGGCACGACACGGTCTGGCACGTCAGCGGACCGAGCGACAGCTTCGCGGCTCTGCGACGGGAGGCCGCCTGGCGGGAGGCGCTGCGTGAGCGCGGCATCGAACCGCCGGCCACCCTCGCCGGCGACTGGTCGACCGGATCGGGGTACCGCGCCGGAGTCGCGCTGAGAGAGCGGGATGACGTCACCGCAGTGTTCGCCGCCAACGACCAGATGGCGCTAGGAGTCCTCCTCGCCTACCACGAGGCGGACATCCCCGTGCCCGGCCGGGTCAGCGTCGTGGGGTTCGATGACATCGAGGAGGCCGAGGCCTTCTGGCCCCCTCTGACGACGGTCCGCCAGAAATTGATGGAGGTCGGCCGTGTGAGCGTTCGGACACTCGTCGCGGTCATCGAGGGCCGCGAGGCGGTGGATGCTCGAACGACGGTCTCCACCGAACTGATCGTGCGGCGAAGCACGTCGTCCCCTCCTCCGCGAAATGGCAACGCGACCGATCATCGGGGTGGATGAAGCCGTCGGAGCGGCGATTCGAGGTCGACGGCAGGCGGCCGATCGGCGAGTGACGCGAGGTGAGCACACGGCTCATCCGAAGATCCGCGGTGCGGCTGGGTGTGGACCGAGACGAAGCGCTGGCTGGCGTGGACTCGCTGACCAGCGCGCGCCGTCCGGCTCGGCGGCGATCACGAGGGTGCAGCGGTTGGTCGAGGGGATGTGCACGAGCGCGAACCGACGCCCGTGCGAGAAGCTGCCGGTGGGCGGGGGCGTCCTGGTGATCTCCTGCCCGGACGCGGACAGCGACAGTGCGGATCGGCTCAGCATGCTCTCCGCCTGGGACGGCAGCGCGTCCGGATCCGCGGTGGGCGAACGCGGGTGAAGACGCTGAGGGGGGACGACCTGCGCGCCGTCGCCCGATCCCTCTGCTGCGCCGCCTGCGTCGGCGATCAGTCCGCGGCTGCTGCGCCGAGCGCCGCCTGCACCGCGCGGATGCTCGATCCGAGCACACCCGAGGTCAGGAGTCCCGGACCGAGCGGGCCGGACGGGTCCTCGCCGAGGAGCGGCAGGGTCCGCAGCGCCGCCCGCACCTGCCCGCTCATGTGCCCCAGCTGCCACCGGATCTCGGCCTCGCCGCCCTCCCGCGTCGAGGCCAGCCCGACCGCCTTCACTGCGTAGGCGGCGGCGCCGAGCGCGTGAGCTCCCATGTGGGCGACGCCGGACGCCTGTCCCGCCGACCGCGCCGCAGCCTTCGCCGCCGGAGAGATCGCCGACTGCGCCGCACGACCCGCGACGAAGCGGAGCCGGATCTCCCCTGCCGCGTCCGACTCGCCCCGCGAGAAGGCTCGGGCGCGGGCAATGCCGTCCCGTGCCCGGACGTCGTCGGGGGCCTCGGCCTCGAAGAGGGGGAGCACCCTCTCCGCGCAGTCGGCCGCCCACGCGGCGACGAGGCGACGATCGGCTTCGGACAACGACTGCGGGGACATGCCAGCACTCTCGCAGACGGCTCGAGCGTCCGTCCGTCCGGAGCCGCCCGTGGCCGCGGTCGTCGGGGCGGATGTGCCGGTAGCCCGCTCACCGGCGCCCGACCCGCGGAGGGGCTCGCGGCTAGAGCACGTCGGCGATCGCGGCGAACGTCCTCTCCGGGTCCTCGAGCTGCATGTCGTGGTGCACGCCCGGGAGCCGGCGCACCTGCCAGCCCCGCTGCTCGAGCCGCGCGGCCAGGGCGTCCGGCAGCACCGCCGGCGACTGGTCGGAGAGCACGATCGTCGACGGGACCGCCGGCGCCTCGACCGGGACCGGGTGGAAGGCGACGTCCCGGAACACGCCGACGGCCATCCGCGCGTCGAACCGCTTCTTCGCCTCGTCGAGGAGCGCGCGGGTCTCGGGGCTGTAGGCGGCGCGGACCGCGGCGCTCGCCCGCGCCTGTCCGAGCTGGGCGATGCCGAGCGACAGGAGCGGCGCCGCCCAGAACAGCCGTCCGGCCAGGCCGCTCGTCGGGAGTGACAGGGCGAACCCGGGATCGAGGTGGACGGCCCGGCCGGGCGCGAGTGCGGCGACGGCGCGCTGCAGCACCGCGCCGCCGAGCGAGTGGCCGACCACGCTGTCGAGTCCCGCCGGCAGCGACTCGACCAGATCGGCGGCCATGTCGTCGATCCGGTACGACTCGGCCCGCGGGCTCTCGCCGTGCCCGCGCAGATCGACGGCGGTGACGGTGTGACGGCCGGTCGCGACGAGCCGCTCGACGAGCGGCCCCCAGGTCGCCGCCGACCCGCCGAGACCGTGCACCAGCCCGACGTGTCGCGGTCCGGACCCGGTGGTGATCGTCTGCAGGAGCATCCCCTGATCCTGCCGGAGACGGCGCCTGAGGCGGAGGCGCCGGGCGGATGCGGAGCCTGCTGCTGCACCCTCTGCGTCGACGATCGCGCCACATCTCCTGCCATCGAGGTGTGCGCTCTTGACTCCGCCGATGAGCGCTGGGAGATTCTCCGGATGCGGTGGCACTCCGCCGTCCGCCCGAGCAGCCGGCCGAAGAGAGGACCTCCATGACAGCGACGAGCAGAGCCACGGGAACGGTCGGCCGGACCGCCGTCGTCTTCGGGGCGGCGGGTCTCGTCGTCGGGGCCGTCGTCGGCGGAGCCGCCGTCTTCGGAGCGGGGCTCCTCCTCGACGACTCGAGATCGAGGATCACGATCCGGGACGTCACCCGCGCGGAGCTGGACGGACTCGAGCGCGCTGCCGCTCCGAGCAGGGAGGCCTGCGGAGATCGTCGTGGGTGCGTGGAGGGCGTCGACGGGCCCGGGGCGTCGATCCACCGCTACCACTCCCTCGATCTCGCGCGGCAGGCGACGGTGTACAACACGAGGGACGTCTACCGGTCGGACCGGCTCGTCGTCGAGTTCGAACCGGATCTGGGCCCCGATGAGCGGCACGACCTGATCCAGGTGATCGAAGGGACCTGGACCGGGAGCAGCGACTGACGGGCGTGAAGCGAGCCGCCCGGACGGCGTCGACGAGCGACCGGAGGACCGGGCCGGTCGACTGCGCGCCCAGCGCCGATCCTCCCCCGGAATGCCCACCGGACAGGGGCCTCCGCAGGGGGTCCGCTCCGCTGCGGTCCGGGCCTACGCTCGCCCCATGCATCTCCGCACTGTCGCGATGAGGCCCGGCGCCGCCGCTCTCGGGCCGGTGGGCGCGCCGCCACGGACCGCGCTGGACGACGTGCTCGCCCACCTGGTCGCGGCGCTCGCGATCGGATCCGGCCTGCTGCTGGTACCGGTGGGCGTCGGCGGAGTGCCGCTGCTCGCCACGGGATCGGCTGGAGCGAGCGTCTTCGAGGCCTGGACGCTGCTCCGCACCACCGTGGCGCTGCAGGTCGGCATCGCCGTGCTCGCGATCGGTCTCGGCGCCGTGGCGCGGACGCGCGGACCCGCGGGAACCCGGGCGGAGCGCTGGTGCGTGGTCGCCGCGATGAGTGCCGCGATCGGCGTGCTGCTGCTGGTCGTGCCTCCGGTCTGAGGAGCCCCGGGGAGCGTCGCCCACCAGCCTGTCCGGGTCGCCGTGCGCGCCCGTGACCGGACCGTCACCTCGCGCCGCGCGGCGTGATCGGATCGTTGCAGGATCCGGCACCGGCTGAGGTTCCGCTTAGGACACACTCAGCGACAGGGGGCGAGCGTCCCCCGCTCATGGGGAAGCCGACCGCGATCAGCGGCTCGGAGGAAGCAGGAATCGTGCGCTCTGCGCGACGACGCCACGGCGTCACCGTCATCACCACTGCGGCACTGCTGGGGGCGCTCGCGTTCCCGTCCGTCGCTCTGGCCACCGAGGTCGTCCCGGACGCCGCCTCGAGTCCGGCACCGGCCGAGCCGGCTCCCACCGTGGAGCCGACCGCGACTCCGGAGCCCACGGCGACGCCGCAACCGGCCTCGACTCCCGTGCCCACTCCGGCTCCGACCATCGCGCCCGTCGAGAGCGCGCAGTCGCCCCTGGCGATCGCCCTCGACCGCACCACCTACGAAGCGGGCTCGGCGTTCTCCGCGATCCCGTCGGCGGAGGGCTGGGCCGGCGGCCTGGACGTGTCCGGGACCGGTTTCCAGCCCGGCACCGTCGCCGTCGTCGTGCTCCGCGACGGCGACTCGGAGGAGGCCGTCACCACCAGCGTGATCACCGCCTCCGGCGAGCTCCGCCTCCAGGACTGGCTCCCCGCCGACGCGGACGGCGTCGCGGTGGACCCCCACCTCCCGCTCCCCGGTGAGACGATCTCCGTCGTCGCGGAGGGACTCGACGCCTCGGGCGCCACTGTCGCCTCCGATGCCGTCGAGCTGACCGTGACGCAGCCCGACACGAGCGTCGTCTTCCAGAACCGGGAGGACGGCGGGGTGCTCCCGGCCGGTGCGGACATCCAGGTCGGAGAGTTCCGGATCTACGGCGTCGTCGCCTCGTTCCGCGGATTCGACCGCGGCGAGGACGTGTCCGTCACGCTCACCGCGCCCGACGGCAGCACCTCCGCCCTCGTGCCCCCCGCGCCGACCCCGCTCTCGGGCGAGGCCTTCGTCCTGCTCGACGCCGACACCATGGCGGACCAGCTGGGCACCTTCACCGTCACCGCCACGGGAGAGACCAGCGGACGCTCCGTGACGTCGTCGCTCGAGCAGGTCCCCTCGCGCACCGCGATCCGGATCTGGCCCCAGGGGGCTCCGCCCGAGCCCGCCCCGGCGGACGGACAGCCCACCAGCGGTGGCGCTCTCCTCGGCTTCGGCGCGGACGAGACCGTCTCGATCGGCGTCTTCTCGACCTCGGGTGCGCGCCAGACGCTCACGGGCGGCGGCTCGAGCCTCGAGGTCGGCGTCGACGCGCTCGGCTGGAGCCTGATCTCCCTCGGCCAGTACCCGCTGCAGGACCCGGCGAGCGAGATCTACTGCGTCATCGCCCGCGGCACGTCGAGCGGTCTCGTGGCGAGCACCTCCTACGACTACACGCTGACGGAGGAGGACCCGATCGCCGGAGAGGCCGACTGCTCCGCCGCGGTCGCCGCGGTCACGGCGCACCCTGCCGGCGCCGGGCCCGCAGGGCACCCGGCCGGCTCCGGACCCGCTGCGCAGACGGGCGGCCACCGCCCCGTCCTCGCCTCGACCGGCGTCTCGACGACCGCGCCGCTCGCCCTGGCCGCCCTCGGCGTCCTCGGCGGTCTCGCCCTGACGATGCTCCGCCGCCGCCGCGCGTAGACGGCCGCGCACCACGCACGACGAAGGCGCCCGGGCACACCGCCCGGGCGCCTTCGTCGTCGCGAGACCTGTGGGGTCAGTCGGACGGCACCGCGCAGGTCTCCTCCGCCGCGGTCTGGCCCGGAGCGTCGACGGCGACGGGAGCGGGATCCGTCGGAGCCGCGCCGCCCTCCGCGGGCGTCTCCGCCGCGGGCGCCTCCTCCGCCGGAGCGTCGGACGCGAGGGTCACCGGCTGGTCGTTGAGGACGCGGTTCATGAGCTCGGCGCCGACCTCGGCGTTCGGCACGACCTTGCCCGGATAGTCCGGGTCGTCGAGCGCCGGGTACTGCACGAACACCATCTTCGAGAGGTCGACGTCCTTCAGTGCGAGGGCGAGCGAGATCATCGTCGCCGGGCTCGTGAGCGACGTCGACAGGTGCACGTTCGACGAGGTCGCCTGCGCGAGTCCGTAGAGGGCGGGGATGTTCGAGAGGGTGTCGGCCGAGCGGACGGTGCGCATCAGCGAGGCCAGGTACTGCTGCTGCGACGAGATGCGGCTGAGGTCGCTCTGGTCGCCGACGCCGTGGCGGCTGCGGAGGAACGAGAGGGCCATCGACCCGGAGACGGTGGAGGTGCCGGCGGGCAGGTCGAGGCCCGAGTCGGTGTCGAGGATCGGACCCGTGAGGCAGATCGGGACGCCGCCGACGGCGTTGCTCATCTCGATGACGCCGTTGAAGGACACCCAGCCGGCGTAGGGCACCGTCAGGCCGGTGAACTGCTGCAGGGTGTCGTTGACGCAGGCGAGCCCGCCGTACTGGAACGCGGAGTTGAGCGGGACGCCGGCGGCGGCCTCGGTGACGACGCCCGTCTCGGGGTCGGTGCACGCGGGACGGTCCAGGATCAGGTCGCGCGGGAAGCTGATCACCGTCGCGCTGCGGTGGTCGGCCGAGACGTGGAGCAGGATGTTGACGTCGTTGAGCGTGTCGTCGCGGACGCCGAACGTGTCGCCCTGCGTGGCGTCGTTGTCGGTGCCGACCACCAGGACGTCGAAGCCGCCCTCGACCGCGCCCATCTGCACGTTCCCGGCGGTGGGAGGAGCGACGCCCAGATCGACCGCGTTGTCGGCGACGTTCCGGCTGATGCTCACCGTCGCGATCGCCACGAGCGAGGTGGCGCTGACGGCGAGGACGCCGACCACCGCCGCGATCCCGACCACCACTGTCCGCACCCCGGACCGCCGCCGGAGCCGCCCGTGCCGCACCGCGCGCTCGTGAACCCTCATGCGCTCCCACCCCTCGCCCCGCCCGCCCGTCCGCGGACGCAGTCGCTCGCCAGTGTAGGCAGGCCCCCTCCGATGCGGCGCGGAACGGCCCTGCTACCGTCGTGCGCGCATCGAGGAGCGGAGGAGGAGCCGTGCAACACCGAGTCGTCGATCCCGTCACGCAGATCGAGTGGATCGTCCCGCCGTTCGCGACCGAGGAGGACACCCTCGCCCGCGCGCGGGCCGATCGGGAGGGGCGGCTCGCCGACCTCCGCCTGTACCCGGACCACTGCGCGGAGTATCCGCTCTGGGCGGTCGACGGCCCGATCGACGATCCGGGTGCGATCGGCGTCCCGGAGGCCCTGCACGCACCGCTGCTCCGCTGGCAGGAGCTCTGGGCGTCCGGATGCGACGTGTTCGAGGGCTGGAGGAGCGCCGAGGCGGAGGAGCGCTGGCTCGCCCTCGGCCGGGAGCTGCACACCGAGCTCGAGGCCGCCCTCTGGCTGACGACCCGGGTGCTCGCCTGCTTCTGAGGGCTGCTGCCCCGGCATCCGCGGAAGAGCCGCCGCCGCAACCCGTCCCCGGACCGGCCCCCGCGTGCCTACCCTGGACGGTGCGCTCTCCTCGTCTTCTGCAGCAGGTCGTCGGCAAGCTCGGCGGGCAGCGGCCCGCGGCCCCGGTGAGCCGTCGAGCGCAGCGCGCGCTCCTCGCCGAGCAGACGGTCCGCGGGGTGCTCGAGTTGGCCGTGCGGCTGGGCGAGACGCTGCTCTCGCTGGGGTCCGCGGCCGCCGAGGTGACCGAGACGATCCAGCGGGTGTGCCGCGCCTACGGCATCGAGTGCCAGGTCGACCTCACCTTCACGTCGATCCTGGTCGTGCACGACGGAGGCGACGACTCCCCCAGCGTGAGCGTGCTGCGCGTCGTCCCCTCCCGCAGCGCCGACTACGAGCGGCTCGCCCGCGTGACGGCGCTCGTCACCGCCATCACCGAGGGCTCGCCGGAGGTGCGGGTCGCCGACGCCGTCGACTCCGCCGAGGCCCGCGAGGAGGCCCGCCACCAGTTCGAGGCCGCGCACGACCGGCTCGACGCGATCCTCGTCCAGCCGCACCGCTACCGCCGCGGAGTCGTCACCCTCACGCTCGCGCTGATGGCCGCGGGCGTCGCGCTCCTGCTCGGGGGCGGACCCCTCGTCGTGCTCCTCGCCGCCGCGACGGCCGCCGCGATCGACCTGGTCAACCAGCTGCTCGCCCGCTGGGGCCTGCCCGCCTTCTTCCAGCAGATCGCGGGCGCCGCGCTGGCGACCGGAGTGGCGGTGGTGCTGCTCGCGGTCGTGCCGCGGCTGCCCGTGGAGCTGGCGGTGCTGCCGCCCGCGCTCGTCGTCGCGTCGGGGGTGGTCGTGCTCCTCGCCGGGCTCTCGTTCGTGGGAGCGGCGGACGACGCGATCAACGGGTTCCCGATCACGGCGGGCGGCCGGCTGCTCGAGGTCGGGCTGCTGACGCTGGGCATCGTCGTCGGGATCGCCGTGGTGCTCGACGGCGCGCGGTCGCTCGGGGTCGAGCTGGTGCTGGTCGACTCCTACGCCCGCCCCTGGCCGGCCGCCGTGCAGGTGCTCGGTGCCGGGGTCGCGGCGGGCGCCTGGGCGCTCTCGTCGCACACCCCGCCACGGCCCGCGCTCATCGCCGCTCTCACCGGAGCCGGCGCGTTCCTCGTCTCCGACTCGCTGACCACCTCGGGCTTCGCGCCGCTCATGGCCAACGCCCTCCCGGCGCTGGCGATCGGCCTGCTCGGCGAGATGCTGGCCGAGCGGATGCGGGTGCCCGCCGTGGTGACGACCGCGTGCGCGATCGTCCCCCTCCTGCCCGGCCTCACCCTCTACCGCGGCGTCCTCGGCCTCACCTCGAACGCCGGCCCGAGCGCCGGGATCGAGCTCCTGCTCCAGGCGGGCATGATCGCGCTGGGCCTCGCCGGCGGAGTCACGCTCGGCCGGATCGCCTACCGCCGCCTGCGCACCCCGATCGTGCGGGCGGTGGCGCCGGTCCGCGCCCGGACCCGCCGGGACCGCGGGATCGAGCAGGCCCTCGCCGCCGACGTCCTCTACCCCGACGGCGCCGAGGCCGGGCAGGCGGACACCGCGCAGGACGCCACGGCGCCGGGCAGCGGATCCGGCCCCACGGCGTCCGACCCGTCGGCGCCGGCCGCGGTCGTCCCCGCACCGCTGCCCGACGAGTCGGCGCCGGCCGCCGAGGAGCCGTTCACCCGCACCGGGATCGTCCCGATCGTCAGCACGATCGGCGTGACGGAGCCGGTGCCGATCGTCACCGAGGAGGATCCGGCCGACCGGGGCTGACGACAGGGCGGCTCCCTCGGCCGGCTCCTCGCCGCAGAGGGAGGCGCCGCGCCGGTCAGTCCGCGCCGCCCCGCACGACCGCGGTCCGGCGGGTGTCGATCACGATCACCGAGCCGAGCACGATCAGGGCGAGCGACACCGAGGCGAGCGTGTCGGTCAGCCAGTGGTAGCCGAGGTAGAGCCGGGCGACGATCTGGCCGGCGATCATCCCGAGCGAGAGCGCGAAGCCCCCGATCATCCAGCTCCGGGAGGAGCGGCGGGAGGCGAGGAGGAACGTGGTGATCAGGAAGAAGTCGCTCACGCCGGTGACGTGGCCGGAGGGGAACGAGAAGGTCCCGTCGGGCCCGAGCAGCATGTACTCGATCGGCGGGCGCATCCGCATCACGAGGTGAGCGGCCAGCTGCACGCTGAGCATCCCGACGAGCATGCCGCCGGCCAGGAGGATCGGCCGCCAGAGGTGCCGCGCGAGGACGAACCAGAGCACGAGCACCGCCAGGATGATGACCGGCAGGTAGACCGGCCCGAAGACGGTGGCGAGCGCGTCCATCACGACCGTGCCCTCGGCGGAGCGCTTCTCGCGGAACCACTCGGCGACGACCGGATCGAGGACGGTGAGGCCGGTGCCGCTCGCGACCTGCGCGGTGAAGGCCGCGAAGAGGACGATGCCGACGCCGATGAGGCCGAAGCCGGCCCGGTCGAGGCCGCGGCGCGCCTCCGGGGCCATCACGCGCTCCTCCACGAGGAACCGCTGGTGGAAGCGGGCGCGGCGCGAGAGGGCGGGGGTGCTCATCCGCTCACCCTAGGGCGGCGGAGGCGCCGCCGACCGGGCCGTTCGCTCAGCGTCCTGCCGCGTAGTGCGTCTGGATCTGCTCCGGCGTGAGGACCGTCGAGTACACCGCGGCGTAGCGCAGGCTCCCGCCGAAATACGAGGAGCCGACGTTCGGCCACTGGCCGCCGAGGCTGTCGTACCCGATCTTCCAGGTGCCCGTCGTGTTCTCGGCCGTGCGGTACGTGCTGTTCGAGGCGACCTTCACGCCGTCGACCCAGAGCGCGATGCCCGCTGTCGGCGAGAGCGTGGAGACGACGTGGTGCCAGAGTCCGTCGTTGACGGCTCGGGTGCTCGTGATGGTCTGCGCGGCGCCGTTGTAGACGCCGAAGACGAGCTTGCCGTCGGCACCGATGTAGGTGTGGCGGTCGTACTGACCGCCGGGAGCGGTGGCTCCCGCGCTGAAGCTGAAGAGCTTGCCGCCCGCGTTCGTGGTCTTGAACCAGATCTCGGTGCTGAAGGTGCCGGGGTTCCTGATCTCCAGCGGCGTGCTCAGGTACTGGTTGGTGCCGTTCGGCATCCAGGAGCCGCCCGCGTCGCGCGGGCAGGCCTTGGGCGTCGCGGCGGAGCTGACCATCGCGGTCGGGAAGAGGCTGGTGGAGCGGTAGGTGCCCGGGTACTGGCCGGAGTCCGTGTCGGGCGCGGTCGTCGATCCGCTCGGCTGCGCGAGCGTGTAGGCGAAGAGCGCGGCCCCGCGGTCGGCGGCGAGGGCGCCGTCGCAGGTGAAGAACGCGGCGGCGCTGCCGACCGTGTTGGTCGAGTTCAGGATCGACGCGGTGTACGCGCCGGAGGTGGCAGGGGCGGTGAGCAGCACGGCGGCCAGGGCGGCGGTGGCGAGGGCGGCGACGACAGACATCGGGCGGGCGAGGAGGGTGCGCAGCCGCGCGGCCGGCGAGGCGGCGGAGAGGCGGTGCCGGCTCAAGCCGTCTCCTCCTCGCGGGCGGCGCGGCGGCCGCGCTCGGCGGTCCGCTCCGGCTCGCCGGGGAGGCCGACGAAGACCGTGTAGAGCACCGGGATCGCGCAGAGCAGGACGAAGAGGACCCAGCCCCAGAACGGCAGGTGCAGAGCGGAGGAGAGGGCGTAGGCGTCTCCGTCGTGCGCCGGGATCTGCAGGCGGCCGACCTGTCCGGAGACCAGGTCGACGGGGTCGGCTCCCTCGGCGCTCACGCGGATGGGGAGGACGCCCGTCGAGACGAGCGTGGCGTTCGTCGTGCCGCTGTCGACCGTGGCCTCGAGGACGACGATGCCGACCAGCGGGCGGAGCACGAAGACGGTGACGGACGCGACGAGCGAGAGGCCGAGGATCCGCATCGACGCCCGCTGGGTGGGCGAGGCGATGAAGCGGGTGAGCAGCTGCACGAGGACGGCGCCGATGATCAGCAGCGGCAGACCGCGCACGAGCCAGCCGAGCACCGGCAGCGCCGTGGTGACGACTCCGATGAGCTGGTCCTGGCCGGTGGCCCACGGATCGACGGCTCCGTTGATGTCGCCCTGGGTGCGGAGCGTGCCGTCGTCCGCGATCTCGACGACGCGGTGGGTGTAGGTCTCGTCGGGCGTGGTGGTGGGGTGGAAGCTGACCGCGTCGCCGACCCGGACGTCCTCGAGGGCCGTCGGCTCGGTGAGGACGAGGGTGCCGACCGGGGCGGCCGTGCCCATGGAGGGCGTCTGCACGATGAACCAGCGTCCGCCGGACGCGTGGAAAAGGAGCGCCGCCGCGACCAGGACGGCCAGCAGAGCGGTCGTCGTCCCGATCAGGGCGGTGCGGAGGAGGGACCGGCGGGGGCGGTCGGAGACGAGGAACGCGCCGGCTCCGGTGAGAGCGGCGATGAGCGCGGGCCGTGGCGGGGTGTGCGACGAGAGCGCCCAGGCGCCCGCCGCGACCC